>NZ_QRCA01000009.1:0-346666 GCF_009833115.1 Nitrosomonas sp. GH22 | reverse complement strand
GCTGGGAGATGTGTATAAGAGACAGGCTTGTCGAGCTTAGTGAACGGTTGGCTGCAGAAGGCATTCAGATCAAGGTGCCGGCGCTATGGCATCAACTGAACAAATGGGGGTTGAGTTTTAAAAAAAACCCTGCACGCCAGCGAGCAATCGCGCACAGACGTACGTCAGGCACGAACTGAGTGGGCCCGCGAGCAGCAGCATTGGGATTGCCGTCACCTGGTCTTCCTGGATGAGACGGCAACGGCCACCAACATGACGCGACAGCGGGGTCGCGCGCCGCGCGGCCAGCGCTGTGTGGCTTCGGTGCCCCACGGCCACTGGAAGAGCACCACCTTCATTGCGGGACTGCGTCACGATGCGATCACCGCTCCGTTAGTGCTCGACGGCCCAATGAACGGGGCCACGTTTCTCGCCTATATTCAAACCTGTCTGTGCCCCACGCTGCAGCCAGGTGACATTGTGGTGGCCGACAACCTGTCTTGTCACAAGGTTCCAGGCGTCCGCGCAGCCATTGAAGCGGCAGGTGCCACGCTGCTCTACTTACCGCCGTATTCGCCTGATCTGAATCCAATCGAGAAAATGTTCTCCAAACTCAAAGCCCTATTACGCAAAGCCGCCAAACGAACCATGGATGCCTTATGGGCACAGATCGGCAAAGTGTTGGATCTGTTCACTCCGGAGGAGTGTGCCAACTACTTCGCTTCATGTGGATATGTAAACAAGTAAGTCAAAAATGCTCTAAATATATATCCAGAAAATTTTGCAAAGATAAGCCAAAAACTTAGAGGAGATTTGGGCTGGATCTGCCAAAGCTGTAGAAGTGATTTTTCTGCACCTTCAAAAAGGAAGTGGCTTCATGTTCACCATATAAATGGCCTTAAGCATGATAATAACAAGAGTAATCTTGCTGTCCTTTGTATCAGTTGTCATGCGCAACAACCAAATCACGAACATATGATAAACAACGCAGGTTATAGAAAATTTGTAGCCAGATCTTTATAACAACCCCAATACCAGGTAATCGTATGAAACTATTTCTAAAATATTTTATCCTCTTCTCGCTACTTGCGGCCCTGACATCCTGCACACCGCTAACACCCCCCCGCCCCACGACTTCAATCATCAGCTCGGTAATTTTTGTTTCAGATTCCGGGCAGGCGGTACGGGCGGTTTATCGGGATGATGATACGGTGACGCTTACTTTTCCCGACGGCAGGATGGAGATTCTTAATCTTGCAATTTCTGCATCAGGTGCGCGTTATGTTGCGGGAGAAAATGAGTGGTGGGAGCATCAGGGCGAGGCGACTTATTCCACCAGTAATCAAACAATTTTTACAGGAAGATTACAGATACCTGCCCAATAAATCAGCCGCCCGCCAAAATCAGTCCGATTTGCTCTATCGGACTGATGCTTTGTTTATAGCGCTTCAAATACGCCTGCCGCTCCCATTCCGCCGCCAATGCACATGGTGACCATGCCATATTTGAGTTTGTGACGACGTAATCCGCTCAGTAATGTTGCCACGCGAATCGCACCGGTTGCACCCAGTGGATGACCCAGTGCAATGGCCCCACCCAGTGGATTAACTTTTGCCCGATCCAATCCGAGATCATGGATAACAGCCAGACTTTGCGCAGCGAATGCCTCGTTCAACTCAATCCAGTCAAGTTCATCCTGTTTGATGCCGGTTTGTTTCAGCACTTTAGGAATCGCCTCGACAGGTCCTATCCCCATGATTTCCGGCGGCACACCAGCCACCGCATAACCAATAAATCGCCCGATCGGTGTCAGATTAAAGCGCTGCAAAGCTGCCTCGCTCGCCACCACCACCGCACCTGCTCCATCCGACATTTGCGAGCTGTTACCCGCCGTGACAGATCCTCGTGCTGCAAACACCGGACGTAACCGGGCGAGTGCCTCCGGGCTGGTATTCGCCCGGGGTCCCTCGTCAGTATCCCTGATGACGGAGAAATCGTGGATTTCGTGCGTATTCAGGTCCGGCCGGTCTTCATGAACGGGATAAGGAGAAATTTCATCCCTGAATTCCCCTTGTTCGATGGCGCGAATCGCACGGTGATGGCTTTCCAGTGCAAATTCATCCTGCGCCTCACGGCTGACCTTCCATTGTTCCGCCACCTTTTCGGCAGTAATCCCCATGCCATAAGCAATGGCTACCTGTTCACTCTCTGGCTTAAATAAAGCCGGGTTCATCGCCACTTTGTTACCCATCATCGGCACCATACTCATGCTTTCGGTGCCGCCAGCAATGATGACATCCGCTTCACCTAACCGAATCCGGTCGGCTGCCATGGCAACCGCCTGCAGGCCGGAAGCGCAAAACCGATTAATTGTTACACCCGGCACGCTAACCGGCAGACCAGCCAGCAGCAGTGCTACGCGCGCCACATTAATCCCCTGTTCCGCTTCCGGCATGGCACAACCGACGATAACATCTTCAACCGCTGCCGGATCCAGCCCTGCACACTGTTTCAGCACTACCTGCAGCACATGCACTAACATGTCGTCCGGCCGAGCATCCTTGAACATGCCCCGTGGCGCTTTACCTACCGGTGTGCGTGTAGCGGCTACGATATAAGCCTCCTGCACTTGCCTGGTCATCAGTTTCTCCTTCAATACTTGAATTTTTATTTCATCACGCCCATCTTCCGCAACTCCAAATCACTCAGTTGCGCAGCGGTTTACCGGTTTTCAGCGTATGCGCAATGCGATCCTGAGTCTTCTCGGTCGCCAGCAGCTCAATGAATGCTGTACGCTCAAGCTTCAGCAACCACTCTTCATCCACCCGGCTGCCCGCGACAATATCACCGCCACACATAACATGCGCGATCTTGCTGCCAATCAGGTAATCATGCTCGGAAATAAAGCCACCTTCCAGCAAGTTGACCATATTACTTTTGATCGTAGCAGCTCCCGTTGCCCCTGCCACTACGATTTCACGCGGACGCAATGGCGGACGATACCCGGTTTCTGCCAACGCAAGCGCCTGTGCCTTGGCAATATGCAGTAATTCAAGACGATTCATGACAACTACATCAGCAGGCTGCAGATAATGCAATGCCTTTGCATGCTCTGCACTTTTAGCCAGTTGTGCCATAGCCACCGTCTGAAAATAATGCTTTAGATAAAGGAAAGGGTCCCCATCAATCGCATTACGCGCGGCGCGCAAGGCAAATTCCTTACACCCGCCTCCGGCTGGCAGTAGCCCTACACCCGCCTCAACCAGGCCGATGTAGGTTTCCAGTGTTGCTACCGCGCGATCACAGTGCATGACAAATTCGCATCCTCCACCCAGCGCCATATTATCTACCGCAGCAACGGTCGGTATCATACTGTAGCGAAGCTGCTGCGAAATCTGCTGAAAATGGGCAATCATCACTTCCACTTCAGCCAGTTTTCCAGCCATTAACTTGTCGGCTATATCCAGGCTGCGGGCTGCTTGCAGAATGGTGGACTGTGCAGACTTTTTGAATTTCCGGATAAATAGATCAAATGCTGAAGGTGGTGCCGGAGGTGCCAAGGGAGCTTGCGATACTTCTGTTTTCGGTTTTTCTGCCGCCTTTTGCAGATTGGCACCTAGTGAGAATGGCGGTTCGGTCTGCCAGATTACCAATGCGCGAAAATGACGCTCGGCTTCAGTGATAACCTGTTGCATCCCCTGTAGAACCAGATTATCAATAGTATGCTTCTTGGTTTTGAAACTGACGATGGCAATCTGATCTCCGGTATGCCACATGCGCAGTGCGTCTGTTTCCAGAATTGTTTCACCATAGACCCTTTCCTCGCCAACCAGCCTGTCCGGGAATAGCTGACGCCGGTACACCGGCAACTGCGAACGTGGCTGCAAATTGTTCGCCACCGGCGCATAGGAGCCCTCCTGTGCGTGTACTCCCTGAGCAGCACTCTGTCCAACCACCTGCACCCAAGCTGGCAGCGGCGTTGCAGCCATGGCTTTGCCAGCAGCAATATCCGCTGCTATCCAACCAGCAAGCGTATTCCATCCCGCTGCCTGCCAAATCTCGAAAGGGCCCCGTTGCCAGCCAAATCCCCAGCGTATCGCCAGGTCAAGGTCACGTGCATTATGGGCAATTGATTCCAAATGGACGGCACAATAATGGAACAGATCACGATGAATCGCCCACAGAAATCGGGCCTGCGGATGGGGATGATCGTGCAACGCCACAAACCGGGCTACAGGATCTTTCTGTTTCAACAGTGCTTCGATTTCGCTGTCAACTTCGTTCTGCGCCAGTTGATACGTATCCGTATCCGGATTCAACACATGGATTTCCTTGCCCTGCTTCTGATAAACCCCCTTGCCACTCTTCTGTCCGAGTGCGCCCTGATTAACCAGTCTTTGCAACCAGTCGGGAACAGCGTAATGCGCATGCCAGGGATCCTCTGTCAGGCTGTTCTGCATGGTTTGTACGACATGCGTTAGCACATCCAGTCCGACCAGATCAGCAGTACGAAAGGTTGCACTTTTCGGCCGCCCGATCAACCTACCAGTCAGCTTATCCACCAGACTAAAATTCAAACCGAATTGCCGGGCATGATGCATGGTCGCCAGCATGGAAAAGACCCCTACCCGGTTGGCAACAAAGTTGGGCGTATCCTTGGCGTGGATAACACCTTTACCCAGACTGGTCACCAGGAAACTTTCCAGTGCATCAAGTACGCCTTGATCACTCTGTTTTCCTGGGATCAATTCCACCAGATACATGTAACGGGGTGGATTAAAGAAATGAATGCCGCAAAAGCGCGGTCGCAGGGCCTCGGGAACGGCTGCAGCCAGTTGGTTGATGGAAAGACCAGAAGTATTACTGGCCAGAATGGCCTGATTATTCAGATAGGGTGCAACTTTTTCGTACAACTCCGACTTCAGCTCCAGCCGTTCGGTAATCGCTTCGATCACAAGATCGCACTCACCCAGCTTTTCCAGATGTTGCTCGTAATTGGCGGGTTCAATACAGCTTGCCCGGTCAATTACCGATAGGGGAGAAGGGTCCTGTTTATTCAGTCTGTTGATCGCCTTCAGTACATTGGCATCGGGATTGCCCGATTCGGCCGACAATTCGAACAGTAATGTCTCTATGTTGGCATTAACCAGATGTGCTGCAATTTGAGCACCCATAACTCCCGCCCCCAGTACTGCAGCCTTTCTAACAATGAATGGATTGCTCAAGACACCTCCCGCATGGTCAAATTTCAGGCCAGACACCACCTGCCGCAACTAGAGCAGGATTGAGCCTGATAAAAAAGATTACAAGCATGAGCCCTAAAGAGCAAGCTGCCCAACTAAAAAGAACGAAAACCGGCTGCAGATCAGCTATACATAGATCTGATCGGAAAAGTACGGGTATGGATTACTTGCCTGTCGATGGTGTATTCATGCTGACAAGCGTCAGCCATTTCTTGACAAATGCCTCACCGACCAGACCGGTCTTGACCAGGCGTTCATGTGCTTGATCATAAAAATAGGTACGCGGCACTTCACCATACCAGCGGCGGTCAATCTCGAAACGCAAACGTTCAGGCATATCTTCAGCAAATACCCAGTTACTCTCAATCTCACTTAATCCGTAGCCGGCAAGATGAGAAACGATTTCCGGCCTATCCTCCGGTGTATCCGTTGCAATCAACACCAGATTCAGCTCTGGATGCTGCCGCTTGAATTTTCCAAGCATTTCCAGTTCGGTTGGACAGTAGGTACAGGTCAGCGACCAGAGAAACATCACAAAAGGCTTGCCAGCATACTCTTCCTGAATTTGCGCCATACTGCCGGACACAAAGGGACGCAAGTTATCCGCTGCCGAAGCAGCACCTGCCACTACCAGCAGCAATATACATAGTAAGCGACGCATCATTAATCACCTCCCACATCAAAAAGACGTATCCCGTCTCGCGTACTGTTCCAGACAACAAGCGGCTTGTGCGCGTCTGTTACAAATATCGGTAAATCTGCTGCACCACTGGTTGTTGCCACGATGCGCGCTGTTGACCAGGTATCGCCCCGATCTGCCGAAACAGAGGTCATCATCCGGTAATTGTCACCATCAAATTCGCGCCAGGCCAGAATCACTTGTTTGTCATGCGCAAATACAGCGGGATGACCTGGCTGAAAGTCGAGGTCACCAAATGCATGGGGGGTAGTTGTAGTCATTTTTTCACCATCAATACGCCGATAGAATAATCCAGGATGCTCCGAATTACCGGTAAACCATGCCAGATGAATGTCACCCACTGCATCTGCCGCAATATCCCCCCCATGATGCGGACAGGCATTAATTTCCCAGCCATCCTCACTGGCCCGAACTACCCTGGGTTGTGCACCCAATCGCGCCAGTGCAAAGTCGCGCATGCTGCCATCGAAGATATGACGCCAGAAAACAAACGGGGTATCATTAACCCCCAGTGTCATGCTGATCCGGCAGCACTCGCACGCATGATCTGCCAGTTTACGATTTGCAGAAAAACTCGCCCCTCCATCCTCTGACACTGCGTAATAAACGGTACTGCCAATATATTCCTGCCCGGATTTGACGGCTGCATCGCGCTCACGTCCATCAAACCAGACCACTGTTACATGGCCACGATCATCCAGTGTCAATGTACTGAAACCATGGCTGGTTTCTTCGTGATCATCATTGACTGTTACCGGCGCTGAAAAAGTCTTGCCTTCATCCACTGAACGAGCAAAACGGACATTGCCGGAAAACACTTTTGGTAATGCCTGCACCCAGGTAACGACAATGACGCCGTTACGTGCCGCGATCTTAGGCCGATTCTGCCCTTCCGCCAGAATTGCTTCCGGTTGTGGATTGACAGTCACCTCTTCGGAAAAATGCTTGCCATTATCTTCAGAGCGGCTCACTTTGATATGGCCGTCCTGCATACGTGCCAGCCACAACACTCCCTTTTCATCGGCCGCCACGGAAACAGCCATACCAACTGCCCGGGTACGCATTTCTGCCCACATTTTGTTCATATCATGCTTGGGTTTTGCTGCCTTGGCGTCATGGGCATGTTCTGCCGCCTCAGTAAAAGGAATTGCTGCAGAAATTACAGCCATAATGATTGCTGTAATGAGATGTTTAATCGACATTTTCACTCCATTTAAGTTAAATACCAACCTGCCAGCCGAACTGGCCAGCAGGAAGAATGAATATGCTACATTCGATATTCCAGACCGGCAAAGAAGGAGCGCCCGTCTCCCGGCAGGAATTGGGCCTGATCGATACCTCTTGCATTCTCCACTACGCCCGTAGTAGCGGCATACTTGCGATCGGTCAGATTGCGTGCCTCGGCAAACCAGGAGAATCCGCTTTTGCTCCGTTTGCCAATTTTAAAGCCCAGCAGTGCGTAGGAATCAGCCGAGAGCGTATTGGCATGATCCACGTAATACTTCTGCGGCGACCATTCCACATTCGGACCAATATAGTAACCGTCAGCGTGGCGATAGGTCAGCTCGGCTTTATAGAAATGACGCGGAATACCGGCCAGCTGGTTATTGCCGAAAGCGGCATCCTTATCAAATTTGAAATCGCTGAACATATACATCTGGCGCAGGTAAAGCATTTTTGCCAGTTCCACATCCAAACCTAGTTCAATCCCCTGATGCACGGTCTTATCTGCGTTGGCCGTACCTATTGGGGAGCTGGTAGCAGGATCCACCAGCGCAAGCAATTCATTGCGCACATGCGCACGGTACAGTGCCACATCCCACTCAGCCATATTAAATAACCGGCCCCGGCTGCCTACCTCAAACGTAATGGCACGCTGCGCTTTAGCAAATGTCGGTGCCTGAACTGGTCCGCTGGTCAACTCGGCAAAACTGGGTGGCTCAAAACTGGTGCTAACATTACTGAAAAATTGCACATCTGGATTCAATTCATAAATTAGCCCCGCCTTGGGAGTGAAGCGCTGATAGCTTTTGCTCTTACTCTGATCCACCCCGCCGGCCATGAACAGATCCTTTTGTTTGCGTGTCGTGTAAGTATATTGTGCGCCAGCAATCAACGACAGTTCTGGCAGCAAATAAAACTGATTTTCTCCATAAACAACATAGCTGCTGGCATGTTGATCAAATTTGGCAGTACGCGCACCCGCATTACCGCGAACGTTCACAAAACGGTTATCCATGACATTGCCCCAGCTTGGCTCGAAGCCCAGCACAAAACGGTTACGGTAACTCGCAATCGGCATTTCATTGATATAGCGCAACCCTATGCCATAATCATTGGTGGGCTGAGCCAGTACCTGAAAAATTGGATGCCACAAATCCTTGTGTGAGTAGAATCCGGAAAATTCCAGTTGCTGGCTGTTCCCCAGTTTGAGTACGGTACGGTTAGCCACCCGGATAAGATCAATGTCACGTTTTTGTCGTCCAAACAGACTAAACGCATTCGCCTGCCTGGGATCAGATTTTAATTGCGCTTTGGTCAGATTGCCTGGCAGTTGCGAGTCGGATTTAACATAGGTCAAGTAAAAACGTGTTTCCAGATCGGGGGTGATACGGTATCCCGCATTACTGAACATACGCCAGTTATCGGTAGCAGCCCAATCACGAAAACTATCCTGACTGTAACGGGAAACACTGGCAAAATAATCCAGCGAACCATGCACGCCACCAGAAGAAGCCATCAGGCGGTTATAACCAAAACTACCCGCCTCCCCCCGCGCGCGGAAACGCTCCGCATCGTAACCAGTCGGCGTAACGAAATTGATCGCGCCTCCCAACATGGTTGATCCATACTGCAGTGCATTACCTCCCCGGAACACTTCAATATAGCGGGTAGCCAAGGGCTCGATTGCCTGAAAATCCGCCCCGCCATCGGCCAGATTCAGCCGTGAACCATCCTGCAAAATCTTGATGCCGCGCAAATGGAATGTGCGTTGTATACCTGAGCCACGAATCGACAGGCGGGACTCTTCAGCACCGGCACGAGACTGGACAAATACGCCAGGCGAATACCCCAGCGCATCCTGCACTGTTGAAGCACGGCCCGTGGCATACGTTTCGCTATCAATCACATTGGCGCCACCCGGCACCCGGCGCATGGCACGTTTTGCTTCCGGCAAGCTCGGTACCGTGATCGCTGGTTCCATCTCTGGTGCTATCACCTGGATTGTTTTCAGTTGTATCGGTTCATCCGTACTTTGCGCCTGTACCCAGACTGGTATAACAGCTGTCAGCACTCCGGTTACCGCAACCGTCAATGGCATTAAAGACTTGCCGTAACCAATCTTTTTGACTCCCAATCCACATTTTTGTTTAATTTTTCTGCCTTTCATGTTTTTCCCTGTTTTGAAGCCTTTAAAACGTATGGGTATCTCTAAAAATCTGATGGTGCGGGACGAAGCGTAAAATTCACCCAGAAACCAATTTTAGAAGCTCTCTATATGATGACCAATTATTGAGAGCCTCAATCATAAGCCGGGCAGAAAGGCATCTCAATGCGACAAATTGTCGCATCCCCAGTTAAACATGGCCTGGAGACGTATCCAGCGACAGGGTTGTTACCAGATGACACATAGACGGAGAATATGACAAAAATTCCGACAGGCTGAATTTCACCAGATAGCCGAGATGTGTTTTGTATCAAACTCAACCAGAAAGGCCCCTGCTCTTGGTTACCCGTAACTTCAATCCCAATAATCCATCAGGACGCCGAATAACGGCGAGCGGATTATTTGGAGCTCAATAACTAAACGCTGCCTCAAGCAGATAAGTACGTTGCGGATAGGGGTGGTATACCCATGCCTTGTCATTGTTGAGGTTGCTGATGCCGAACGAAAACCGGCTTTTCAACCCGTTATTGAATCGGTACCGGTAACTGGTTTTGAAATCCATGAAGAAAAAATCACTCTGGGAACCAAATACCTTGTTCACATGATCTCTGTTATCAGGGTCGTTATATGAATCGCTGGTATAGCGGCCAGATAAGGAAACGTCCCAGGCATCCGTCACATGATAAGTGCCGAAAAAGTTGGCTCGCCAATGCGGCAGGCGAATAACCTGTTTTCCGGTCAAGCTGTAGTTGGCAGACACACCGGTTGATTCGGTAAATTTCACAACTGGCCCCTCTTCCACTTTTGAATTCATCCAGGTGCCGTTGAACATGAAATCAAATCGCGTACCGAGAATATTTCTCTGTTCGAAGATCAGCTCCACTCCGGTTGTGCCAACTTCGCCGATATTCTGGAATGCACTGGTTGTAAGTACTCCTGAGGCGGAAGTGATCTGGCGGATGGCATCCTTGATGTCATCCCGGAATACGTTAATACGGGCATAACCCTTCGGCAGCCCGTACTCCACCATAAAGTTATGGTGCACGCCATTTTCAGGTTTGAGTAGCGCGTTTGCAGTCAGAATGCTGGTAGGCGTACCGAGTGACTGGAAAAGCTCCGCAATCACCGGGAAGCGATGCGCACGCCCGAACGAATAGCGGAATTTCCACTGCCGGGGTTCATATCCCAGTGAAACCTTGGGAGAAGTGGCTGTCTCGGTACGATCCGGCACCACCACGTTGGAAGCAACCCCTTTGCTTGCTTCCCACCATTCCTGACGCACACCAGCCGTAATATCCCAGTCCGGCAGGAAACGAAACATCGATTGTGCAAAGATCGCATGGGTCGATGTGCGACCATCATTGTTGCGATTGGCCTGCAATGCGCCCCGGGTCAGATCATCATAATTGGTCAGGCTATATTGCCGGAAACTAAGGTTGTACTGGTCAAAATGGTATCCGGTCAGAAACGACAGTTTGTCGTAACCCAGCAACATCGGTGTACTCAGCTTGAGATCGTAATTCCACCAGTTGAATTTACGAAAATCCTGCAATTGCCCGGCACCGGTATTGCCTGGATCAGCATGATTGAAAAATGCAGCCGCACGAATATCCTTTAACACATCAAAATAGCTGAGCGTGGTATCGACATCCCAGTCAGGCGTTAGCGCACCGCGCAGCGACAAACCCAGATTCAATGTCTCGCGTTTGTCGCGGCTACTGCCAAAACCATTTCGCACCACGTCGAAACGGGTGCCATCCAGGGAAGCATTGCCCGGATTTGAACAGGTGACAACCGAGTTACAGACAGGTGAACTTCCTCCCCAGAAATAATTACCGTTTGCTGTATGCAGATAGTTATTGGGATGATTCTGGTTGCGGGTGCGTTCTTCATACGCTACGGTGAACAGCGTCTGCAGGTCAGAAGTAATGTCATATCCGAATTTCCCCTTGAACAAGTGAGTATTCACTTTCTCGGGGCCGGTATCACCGTAAATGATACTGGGCGTGCCACGCGTATCCGGCGTCCTGATACCTCCGGTCACTGGCATTCCTCCGGGCACATTGAACAATCCGGTGTTATCGATGAAATAGGATTGTGGATGCCCTTGGGCCTCCAACCGGTTGTAAGCCAGAAACACCGTGAATTTGTCCTGTATTCGATTACCGTAAGAGAAATATTGCCGGTCACCGATGAATGTTCCCTTATCCGACCCGTAATTCTTGTAAGGCTGAATGAACACACTGCCCTCAGCATAAAACTCCTGCTTGTTCGGCATACGCGTTCTAATATTGACGACACCCCCTATCGAGTTGCCACTGTACTCGGCCGAGAAAGGACCATAAACAATATCAACCGAATCGATCTCGTTCGGCCCGACCAGCGACCAGCGTGGCGCACCATTGAAAGAAGCCTGCAGAAAGTTGTGCAACGGTAGGCCATCGGCATAAACCATGCTGCGCGCAGTTGAAAACATATCTGCCCCGCGGATCCCCAGCACACCATTCGGATCACCCACATAACGCTGGCGTATTTGCAGGCTGGGCATGTATTTGAGCACTTCTTCCGTAGTTTGTGCATTCTGCTGCTCGACCTGCGTCCGAGTTACACGCATTGAAGGTGAAGTAACGCGTGAATCTCGCTCTATCTCGCCTGTCACCACCATTTCCCTGAAAACTGTTCTGTTTTGTGGGGCAATCTCACCTGCCTTTTTCTTCTTCCCTTTTTCCTTATCAGCACCTGCATTACTGCCTGATTCAGCCACTTGCGCCAATTGCTCTCCCGCATACTCCCTGTTACTCTCACTCGGGGCTTGCTTTCCAGGTGAACCATCACCCGGAGCAGCGTAACTTGATACTGCACAAAACAGGCCGATCAATGTCAGAGGAAATTGCTTCATGGTCTGAGCCATCCTTTCAGATTTGTGATTAAATTTACAGCAATGCCTGATGCCGTATCACTCATTTGTGATACATGTCATAAGTTTGTCTGCTGTTTATTGTTGTTTTGAAGATGGTTTTCAGCTGCCGGATCGATTAATTACTCTTTCAACGGGTAGAATTCGCAGCCCTTCATTGTCGGTATTCCATACAACCAAGGCTTTATCATTGCTAATTAGTGGCAGTGGATAATCGTTTGCACCAGCAGATAACATCAGGCGCCATGGCTCACTCCACGTCTCGCCACCATTATTTGAAAACATCATCTTTGCGGAATAAACGTTCCCGTCAAATTCACGCCAGGTGAGGAGGATGGTTTCACCATGTGCTACCACTGCGGCGTGGTTGGGCTGGGCATCTATATCCCCCAGCGCCATGGGTTTCGACTCAAGGTTGCCACTGATCCGTTTGTAGAACTGGCCTGAGCCGGCTGTACCATTGGTAAACCAGGTCAGATGCAATTGCCCTTTGCTGTCTGTCGCAAGACTGCCGCCGTTATGTGGACAGGCATCGATCTGCCATTCATCATGGGTAACTCTTCTTGCCTCCTCTTCCGTCTTGTCCAGATTAACCACGGCGAAATCACGGGTGTTGGCGCTAAAAATATTCCGCAGCAGCACAACTGGCCCCTCACTGGTCCAGGCAAGAGCAGTCCGGCAACACTCACAGGTATGCTGGTGAATCTGCCGATTGGGCTCGAAGTGCGCACCATTGTCGAATGATTGACTGCTATAGAGTGAAACACCCTTGAACTCTTCATTTCTTCCCCGCGCTGTATCACGGTCTCTTGCATCCAGCCAGGCCACTACTACTCTTCCCTTGCCATCAATGGCAAGGGAATCGAAACGGTGACTGGTCACATGACCATCATCATTCAGAATGACCGGCTCCGAGAAAGTCCGGCCTAAATCGGTTGAACGGGAGAACTTTATATTTCCGGCATATTTTTCTGTTAGTAGCTGTGTCCAGGTGACAAGCACCGTACCATCACTTACAACCTGAATCTTGGGGCGATTTTCACCATCGTTGGCTATGTTTTCCGGTGCAAGAGTAACGGTCACAGGCTCAGAAAAATGCTTTCCGTCATCTTCTGACCTAGAAACCAGCAAGTGTTGATTAGCCACTTTTGCCAACCATAACCGCCCTTCCTGATCCAGTATTACCCCTACCCCAAGTGCAGATCTGGAGGATTTTGAGGCAGGCACTGCAAGCGGTTGCTGTGTTGAGCTATTGGCACTTAGCCCAGTTGCGACCGTAACCGTGGAAACAAGTGTGAAAAATAATCCAGCCAGTGCAGGGAGAAAAAACATTAACTTCTTCATGATTTACGTCAAAAATCAGAGAATAACTGATTCAAAAAAAAATAAAAATGCGACAAATTGTCGCATCTTGATATGTAAATAAAGCCCTGATCGCGAGGTATATCCAATCGATTACAATGTAATTGTTGATGATGCCAATGATAATTAGTATCATTCTTATTTCATATTGTCTAATTTGATTCAGATCGATATTTTCACCACAAGGAGATACCGCATGCATGCACCAGCAATTCTGCGACAGTCGGGAATCAATAGCTTATTACCTGAAAAAACAATCGACATCCATACGCCTCCTGTAAAACGCATGAAACTCTGGGAGCTGGACAGAACCCATCACTGCCCTGTTATCGGCCTTTGCCTTCCTCCTTCAGATCTTGAATGCTTTGCCAGACATTTTCACTTTAATGCTCCAACAAATAACGCACATGCTCTACATGTCGAGGCGGTTTGCTGCGCAACATCCAGAAATGCCGTATCAGAAACGATTCATAAGCGTCTGGACAGATTGCATCGGAGCTATATCAAACAATTCGAGGCAGCCAAAACTGACAACGAGGTATTGACACTTTGGAGAACACACTTTTCCAACGGGAAAGTAGCCGGGCCTCTGTGGGCAGCACTTACCCACAAGCGCATCAGTTCTGAAACCAGGGAGGAAATTCACGATACGGTTCATATGCACATGCATGAAGCAGTCGCCAAGCTTTCGGCTATGCAGAATCGGGTAAGTCAAACAGAGCAGACACTGAAGGAGCTGACCGAGCAACTGGAGCTGACCAAGGGAAAACACGCGCAGACCGAATTGCGCTTACGCCAGCGGCTGGAACAGGCGACTGTAGAAATTCGGCAATTACAGCAATCCCGACGGGAAGATGACACCCTGCGTCAGCGCCTGAAAATGCTGGAATCCGGCTGCACCATGATCAGTATGGGGCAGCGCCTGATGCTGCTGACAACAGAAAACGAGCAACTGCAAATCAAGGTCGCTCAAGCTGATGAACTCAAGCGATCACTCAAAAAAGCCTGCCACAATCTGACTGAACTTTATCGCGAACGGGATACCCTCCATACCGAGCGAGATACACTGGAGAATCTGCTGCTGGCTTTTAGTGCCACTCATACCATGGATAAAGAGTCAGCCGATATAGTTGATGCCCCCACTGCTTCTTACGACTGCATTCTGTGCGTGGGCGGTCGATCGGCACAACTACCACACTACCGCGTACTTGCCAGACAGTTTGGCTTCAAATTGTCACATCATGACGGCGGACAGGAAGATGCGTTATCCCGCTTACCGGAAATGGTATACGGCGCCACAGCGGTGATTTGCCCGACTGATTGCGTCAGCCATGCTGCCTACTATCAGATCAAAAGACTTTGCCGCCTGGGGCGCAAGCCTTGTTTATTGTTCAAGGGAACAGGCATTTCCAGCTTCGCCACGGCATTAGCAAAAATTGCAGCAGGCGAAGCCAGCATCAATAATTTATCTAGCTTGCTACCCGAAACCACGGCGTAGGTGCTGAACGTTATCTGCTGGTCAGTTTTTGCTCTTCTTATTTTTCGATTCATAACACAACACGGAGAAAGCATGTCTTTTGGAATTAGAACAGTAAAAACTGTTATGTCGCTTTATTTATTGGTATTTGTTCTGCTAAGTACCGGCGAGGCGTATGCGACCAATACAGAATCGACAGATCAAACCGGTTTTTTGGTGATTACAGCCGATCGAGGCTTTGTGGGCAACGAGGAGATCCGCGAAGCATTCTTACCTTTCTCCGTCAATCATCCGGCAGCACTGGTATTCGTTACTGACGAGCGTACCCAGCAAACCCTGCAATCTGCATTGGCCAGCCTGCATAGCCGCAATGTCAGCCGTATTGTGGTATTGCCTTTGTTTATTTCTGCAGCAGAACCGCATTATCAACTCATTTATCAGCTGATCACGCAGAAAAATAAAATTGCCCCCACTATTTTTGCGCAACCTTATGGTGAAAGTTATTTCGCAGTTGAGACGCTCACCGCCTGGTTGCGCACCATGGAACATACAGCCCGTCAAAACCTACTTGTAGTAGGTTATGGCGCACAAAATGATAAGGACAGACGTGCGATGTATAACGACTGGATGCGAATTATCAAACAGGCATCAGCAGGAATCAATTTTCGTTCGATCAATGCCCTGATCCTTCCGGAAAGATCAGAAAACGAATCTCCGGAAGGCTACATGAATAGTATAAAACGAAAACTTTCCAACGTACTGACATCTCTTCCGGCCATTAAAAATAGCAAGAACCAGGTTATCTTGTTTGCTCTGGGCCCCAAACATGACAGCATGATGTCGCTCGACGCACGACTGAAACAGCTGTTACCTCAGAATGCAGTACTCAATAACTTTGGAATCGAACCACAGCAACTGACGATGTGGATGAAGCGGGAAGCTAATCGTCATCTGCCCCTGGCAGCAGAAGATACCGGCGTTATCCTGTTTGCTCATGGTTCTGATTTTCATTGGAATGAGAATCTGCGTACAGCAGTACACCCCCTGATGGATCGCTACAAAATCGAATTTGCCTTTTCCATGGCGGATCCTCTTACAATCGAACATGCACTGCACAAGCTGGAGCAGCGCGGCGCCAAAGCAGCAATTATTGTCAGTGCCTTCGCAACCAAAAACTCATTCCGTAAGGAAATCGCACATCTGGTCGGGATAGATATCGAGGATCCTGAAACCAAGCAAGCTATAGCCAACAGCAAAACACAGAATGGACATGGCAAGCACGGACATGGAGAATCCAGCAAACCCGTTCCCAGGATCCTGACATCCTTACCGGTCATCTGGACAGGCGGCTATGGGGATAGCCCCCTGTTTGCAAAAGCTCTGTTCGATCGTGTACTTGCGCTCTCCAAGGATCCATCTAAAGAAACTGTCATTCTGACTGCGCACGGCGCGCAGGATGATCAGCACAACGATAAATGGTTGCAAAATCTGGAAAACATCACCCATCAAATACGCAGCAATGGCGGTGAAAATTTCAAAGCATTCAAGGTTGCCACCTGGCGCGAAGATTGGCCAAAAAAACGTGCGCCCTGGGTTAAAAAAACAAGAGCCATGGTAACCGAAGCCAACAAACAAGGGGGCACAGCCATCGTCATCCCCGCACGCACAACCAGTACTGGTCCAGAAAAAAAATTCCTGGAGGGACTCAAATTCGAACTGGGAGAAGGTTTTGCGCCTCACCCCTTGTTCACGCAATGGGTCGATGAACAAATTCAACAAGGAATAAAGCAGCACGAGGAAGCCATCAATAACTAAAAACATTACCGTGGCAACAAAAACCGCTGTTCCAGCCAGCCAGCCAGCACTACGCCAGCCAGCCAGAAATTACTCATTTCTGGAGGAAGTATTTTTATGTCACCGAGATGCAAGCATTATCCAGCCGCACTCAACATTTTTTATTTTGCAATCATCATGGCTGTATCGATGTTTTCTAATGCTGTTCATGCACAGACAACATCAGCTGGCACAAAATCTGAAAGTAGGCTGGCTTCCGCTGACTTGAAGGAAATCACCGTTACCGCTACCCGCACCAGTCGAAAGGTAAGCGAAGTGCCCGAATCAGTCAGTGTGGTCGATACCGAGCAGATACGGACCCGGCAAGCAGCTGATATAGGAGATGTCCTCCGTTACCTGCCTAACGTTGAACTGGGTGGTGGGCCGCGCAATCTGGGCCTTAGTCCGGTCATGCGCGGCATGGGGGATGATCGCATCCTGTTCCTGCTGGATGGTGCCAGACAGGATTTCAACCGTGGTCACAATGCCCGCATCTTTACCGACCCTAGTCTGCTCAAGCGCGTGGATGTCATGCGCGGGCCGGCTTCCACCGTATGGGGCAGTGGCGCGCTCGGTGGCGTTATCTCCTTAACCACGCTGGATGCAACCGATCTGCTGCGTTCCGGTGAGCGTTTCGGCATGAAAGTTCGAGGGGGATTCCAGAGCATGAACGAGCAATATATTCCCGGCATCAGTGCTTACGGGCTGGTTGGAGAACAATTCGATTATCTGCTTGATTTTTCCTACCGTAATGCAGCCGACGATATCCGTCACGGCGACGGCTCCAAACTACAAAACTCCCGCTTTGAATCCTATGCCAGTCTGGCCAAATTTAACTGGACACCAGGCGATCATCGCTTCACATTTTCTGCACAAACGTTCGATCAGGCCGGTAAAGTACCTTCCAACTCGCAAGCCGCTTCTACGGCCAACACACTGGTAGATCGGGATACCGAGCAGCGCAACTATACACTGCGCTATCGTTATGAAAATGTGGATAATGCCTGGCTCAATCCTGAAGTACTGGTCTACCACAATACCACCTACAGTCTCGAGAAACGGTTATTTGACCGGCGGCGCGATGAAACTGATTTCTCCACGACCGGCATCAATGCACGCAACAGCTCGCGCCTTGAGCTGAACAGTTTTACAACCCAATTAATTACCTATGGCGTTGATTATTTTCATAATGAAGCTAAAGGCAAACGCAATGGCGCCACACGACCGGAATTCCCCCGGGGCGAAGCAGATGTCGTTGGCCTGTATTTGCAGGATGAAATCACGTTGTGGGAACGATTGTCACTCATTCCTGGTATACGTTGGGATTATTTCAGCAGTAAGGCAGATGGCATATCCGTCTCCAATCAAAATGATCGCGTCAATTTCAAGCTTGGTGGACTGCTTAAGGTAACTGAATGGTTCTCAATCACTGGTGGCTACAGCGAAGCATTTCGCGCACCGACACTAGGCGAACTGTTTACGACCGGCACACATTTCACTTGTGGACCAGGGTGTTCCAATCTGTTTACCCCCAATCCCGATCTTAAACCGGAAACTGCCTTCAATAAGGAAATTGGCGCACGCATACAAAAATCGAATCTGCTGTTTGAAAACGATCAACTGACGATGCGCGGAACTTATTTCCATAATAAGGTTAAAAATTTCGTTGATCTGATGGTTGATTTTGTCTTTCGCCCGGTTCCTGGCAACCCAGGCAGAGGCGGCACCACAACCAGTGACAATGTACATGATGCCCTGCTGAAAGGATTCGAAATAGAGACCAGCTATGCGGCGAAATATGGCTACACCGGCTTCTCCTACGCTCAGACCCGGGGTCACAACCGGACGAGTGGCGGGGTATTGTCCAATGTTCAGCCAGATAAATGGATTGTAATGGCCGGGTTAAATTGGCCAACTCATGATCTTTCCCTGGGCTGGCGCAGCAGTATTGTCAGTGCACAACATCGTGTACCAACAGGTGGCACCCCGACACCTGGCTATACACTGCATGATCTAACATTAACCTGGCTGCCACAAAACGGCCCGGCTAAAGGGTTACGTCTTGATTTTGGAATCGACAATCTGACTGACAAGGATTATCGCCGTCACCTCAACGTGTTGAAAGATCCGGGACGCAACTACAAACTGGCTGTTTCATATCAATTCTGATTCGTGCTATCCAGCTTTGCTCATGTAGGGACTTGAATCTGAATTGTGTGGCAGGTTACAGCAGCTGTTCAATATCACTGGCCGATGATTCCGACTTATCTTCCCGATAGTGGCGATAAAGCATTTCCAGCCCTTGATATTGCAGATCAAAACTACACTGACTGGCGATGTTCATCATCAGTAGAACTTTATTACCCTGATAATCACTGAGCAACTTATCCTGCCCGCTATTTTTGACAACACGCCTCACTCTATACAATGCATGCACTTTTAAGCATAGTCTTGATTAGGGTTATAAACGAACCACAAAAGACGCCTGTACTCAAAACATAATGACTCATTTAGGTATGCTGGCGACCATCAAAATCAAGAGTAGCGGGAACATGGAACCCTCTTATCAAATTTTTATTTATCCAACAATAAATACCCTTGCGACTCCTACACCGTCCAAATCCGACCATAATGGGAAGGAACCTTGAGCCAAGTTTGTTGAAGGGGTGTAATTCCTTTGAGCCCCAGATCACCGCCATGAAGTTCTTCATTGTAGTCGCCACCGATGGGAAACCAGAAAGGTACCGTCTGATCAATATCGCCGATGTTAATCGCAACAAGCGTGTATTGTGCGTCGCTGTAACGTGCGAACAGCAAGACACGCTTTGAAAGATAGCGGTCCCAATCATTAAAGAAAAAATAATTGCCGCGACGGATCTGCGACTGATCGCGCCGGATGCGTAACAGCTTTCTTACCAGTTGCACCAACTGCTGACCCGGGCTGTCGTAGAAATAATCCCACCGTAGCGAGCGCAAAAGCCCCACGCGCCCTGCGCCGAAATCGGGCAAAAAATAGCTTTCACCAAATTCCTCACCTTGCCACAACATCGGTACGCCTTTACTCATCAGCATGGCGATGAGATAGGGCTGGAGCATGTACCAGCGACTGCGGTCGCCCTCGAGAAAAAGCGGATTACCGGCTTCGTCCGGATTCATCAAACCGAAATTACAAATGAAGCGCTCGTGATCGTGATTCTCAATGTATTGCAACGCAGTTTTAGTAATCACGTCTCCATTGGTGTTCTCTTGCTCCGGGTAACCAAGTAAACCGAGCGATAAACCCCAGTCAGCCAGTCGCCTCTGGTCGCCACGTGCCACCGCCTTGGCAGCGTCGAAGGTATGATTCTGCCAGGTGCTGTTGGAGTAAGTTGTGCGCAGCACCTCCTCTGGCCCTTCTAATTGCTCGGCACATTGAATGAGCCTGAGCGACGTGCCTGCACCCGCGTTGAAACGATTCCAATAGCGCTGATTTTGCGCAATCTTGTTTTTGGTGAGTTGGTAAGTCTCATAGACAAGGTTTGCATATCCCACACCGAATGGCCCATCCCAGTAATTCGGCACGCAATCGTAGCGCAGCCCGTCGATGTGATAAACCTCGAGCCAATGATGGTTAACCGTGAAAAAATAGTTGCGTGTGAATGGGCTCTCAAAGTTTGTGCTCTTTCCAAAGCTGCTGAAGTAATCTTTGGCGAAAGATCCCATAAAAGGGTTTTCGTGATACTGCAGGCGATTGTAAGCGTCGTAGTAGGAAAAATCGACTCCGGTATGACCATATACGACGTCGACAATGACGGCGATGCCTTGCTGATGAGCAATATCAACGAGTTTCTGGAAGTCAGAGCGCTTACCGAATCGTTCATCAACACCGAAATAGCCGATGGGGAGATATCCCCAATCGACCGACATGGCAACGTTTGACAACGGCATGATTTCGATAGCGTTCACGCCGAGATCGCTAAGATAGACCATGAGATCGCGCGTGCGCTCCAGGTCGCCGCCAAGCTCCGCGATGTTAATTTCATAAATTATCAGATCAGAGAGCTCCGGCGTGCGCCAATTTGCCTCGGCTACACTCCAGTTATACGGTTGATAACCGAGCGTAAACGCTGAAAGCTTACCAACGCCAAACTCCCGCGCGCACGGATCGATGATCCAGTCGAGGATGCCGACATTCGGATTGTTGATCTGATAGCGATAGACATACCGTCCAGCCGTACCCCAGGCCGATCCGGGATTTGCCGGTGTCGTCCCGACAATCGGCACAGTCGCCGACCAAAAGTCGCCGTAAGGCGAACGCACGCTATGGGCCATGGGGAATTCCCGTGGCGGAATCTCCTGCAAAAACTGATCGTGCTCGTGAATAATCTTGACCGTGACTGCATTACCGTCGACAGCCGACACCCAAGGTAGCCAGAATCCGAAACTCACCGTGCCATTGGTCTCGACGGCACCCAGAATGCTGAGAGGAAGCAAGTTGCTAGCCATAAGAGCAAATCTCCATAAAGATCAATCAATCGAACCGCCACGCAATTATCAATTGTTTATCCGACAAGCTGCTCACAACGCCTTCCATTGAATGTGCCGGACAGCACACGACCAGTATGTGTCTGTGACACGCCATGTACCCGTTGCCATCGGCGTCATGCGCAACGATAGCACGCGTGTGTCCGGAAGAACCATAAACTCCTTGTTCGCATCATTGCCATTGGCTTCGAGAGAGGCAGTGCGTGCAGCTTTCATGACTACACTATCTACGCCAGTCGAAAATATGCCAGTATTGTTGCAATGGTTATCTCAAACCATCCCGCTCACTCATTTTTTGATCATTATCGAAGGCTGTTTTCTCAAGGCGCTTCCACCCTGGGACATCCTTGCAAACCTCTGGCCACTGACAGCGATTTCCCTCACTACACTGCCCATGGTAATCATCTTTACCCGTAACCGGTTGCAATAAAAACGAGAATCTGGATTCTCAACCTAAACCACGTAAAACGAAAAATGAAGAAAAAGACATTGATCACTGGACGCTCCAGTGGTATCAGCCATTGCACTGCTCATGGCCTGCAAAAGCGCGGCTATCATGTCTTTGCTACTGCCCGTCGACGGGCAAATGTAGATATGCGTTACCGGGCATAAGGATTGAAAAGTTTCCAGTCAAAGTCGCCAAAAGAGAAATAACCGGGGAAATTAATCTCTGCACCCCTTCCAAAATTCAATTTGCTTCCAAAAAACGCTTGCACAAATTATTTTTACCAGTATAATGATAATCATTCTCATTAACTAATTTGACTGGAACGAGATATGAATACCATCAATACCGAATATCATACGGATCCTAAATTGAATGATGGACTGATTTCACAGTTTCCCATCAAGTTGATCAGCAGCAAAACTTTGTTCGGGATAGGCAATGAAATACTTATTCAGCATCGGGGCGAGCAATATCACTTACGCCTGACACGCAACGATAAACTGATACTGACAAAATAATTTACAAGCGTATTTTTGATCTACGTTCAAAGCTGACGGATATTAACTTTCATAGCAATCACTGGCAGTTCTCTCTCTCCTCTTCCAGTGATTTATGACGGCAAGCCAGCCCCTCCTCCCGGGGCAAGCCAGCCTTTTTTCTGAGATGGAATTGATTATGAAATTTCTGGAAAAAACAGCATTGGCGTCAGTCGGTCAGGATGCACAGCCAAATTTCAGCAAATTACCCGAAATTCATCGAAGCAAAGCAGTGTTCACCACATTTTCCTATCAAGACAAGCAACAAGCTCCCAGGCTGGGATGGAGATTAAAGCATTTGTATCACTTGATCTGTTCAGCTTTGTCACGCACCGCGCATGGGAACACAGTCCGACTTCAGCCTGAAAATCCCGCATACACCAAAACTCCGATTGATTGCCACGTCAATACCAACACACTGAAAACGCCAGTTGATGCCAGTTTGCACTGGATCAGATCAGGCCAGCCACATCCATATCTCGTCACACCCGCTATCAGCTGTCCGAAAGATGGTTGCTGTCATCTCATTGATCAGTCTGTTTTATGTATAGGCGGACGTGCAGCACTCTATCCGGATTATCACCGTCTGATTGAGGCTGCTGGTGGCCACTTTATGGCATTTCGCAGTAGCGTGCAGGGCAATGCAAATTGTCTACTCGCTCTGCTTGATTGCGTAAATATCGTGATTTGTCCGGCGGACTGCATCAACCATGAAGATTTTTTTACCGTCAGACGATATTGCCAGCGTACTCGCAAATATTGCGTCATGTTGCAACGATCGGATCTGGTTACTTTTGGCAAGGCGGTTGAGATTCTCTCCCGAGGCAGCCGTTATCTGAACAAACCGGGTTCATCACATTTGCCAGCAACTTGATCATTACACACATAACATCTGTTACTCAGGATCCTCTGAAAATATTAATGAAGAAGCCAGCACAAGGTAAACACAGGCGAAAAATACGGTTTACAGCTAGTAAATGCGTATTTTGAGACTGTGTTTACCGTAGTGAGGCAACACAGATCATTTTTCAGAGTATCCCTAACAGCGTCATGCGTTGAGAGCAAACTAAAAGAGAGTCCATCCATGTATACAAAAAACAGCTATCCATTCTTATGGTCATATCCGATTTTGTTTGTTTTTCTGCTTCTGCTGGTGGCATCTTTTTCAGTACAAGCCAGGGACACACAAGAGTACTGGATCGCCGCAGAAAAGACAGATTGGAATTATGCGCCATCTGGCGGAAATCTGATCAATCCCGAAAATGGTCTGGGTGTCTACGGAAACACATTGGTTTACACCAAATATCGCTATATCGGTTATACCGACAACAGTTACTCCCAACCTATATCTCAGCCTGAATGGATGGGGATTCTAGGTCCCACCATCCGCGCAGTAGTGGGCGATATCATCAAGGTCCATTTTCTGAACAACACTGATCTGCCACTTTCAATACACCCTCATGGCGTGATGTATAACAAGGATAATGAAGGTGCTGATGGTGGTGCGGGCGGCAGTATTCCTCCGGGTGGACGCTACACTTATACCTGGGTCGTTGATCGGGATGCCGGCCCCGGTCCGGATGACCCTTCATCCATTGTCTGGCTCTATCACTCGCATGTCATGGCAGAACACGAAATCAACCTGGGGTTAATCGGAACCATCATTGTCACCGCTGCTAATAAAGCGCGTTCGAATAGAGGCCCTATTCCACGCGATGTAGATCAGGAGTTTATCGCGCTATACATGATATTCAACGAAGAAAATGATGAGGAAAGCGGCCTGAAACATACGATCAATGGCCGGATTTTCGGCAATCTGTCTGGCTTTGAAACTACACGTGGCCAGCGTGTTCGCTGGCATCTGATCGCACTGGGCAATGAAGTGGATAACCACACAGTACATTGGCATGGGCAGACCGTGCTGGATAATGGTCGCCGAACTGATGTAATCGAGATCATGCCTGCCAGCATGAGATCTGTTGACATGGTTCCCCGTTCACCAGGCAACTGGTTATTCCACTGCCACGTCAACGATCATATGATGGCTGGAATGTCCACTCGCTGGCTGGTGAAATAGTAGAAGGCTCCCTTTTTTACAGGGGGCCTTGAATCAGAATGATCCTGCGGATAGATCAATTGAGCTTTTTCGGTGCAAAGTACCAGATCAGATATAAATAAATGTCAGTAGAATTTTTTGTCGTCATATGCTTGTGCTAGTATCCTTCAAACTCTTCTGTTCTGATGTTGTCTTCATCAGCGCCAATCTCAATCAGCAGTGCGCGCATGGCCTTAACCATGCCTTCCGGGCCAGACAAATAATAGCGCGACGCAATAATATCAGGCACATGTTGTTTGATGAGCTCTGCATTAACGTGACCTTGGGTTGATGTGTACACCGGTACAAAAGTAAAATTTTTATTTTCTCCTGCAAGCCATTTCAGATCATCAGTGTAAGCAGCCTGTGCAGGTGTGCGGTTGGCGTAAATCAGTGTGATTTTGTAATTTGTCTTGTCATGCGTAGCCTGCGCAATAATGCTGCGCACTGGTGTAATACCAATGCCACCTGTGATAAACACTACCGGTACAGCCTCGTTTTTTTGTAGTGTGAAATCTCCCCACAGCGCAAGCAGTTGCACCATGGTCCCTTCCGGAACTTTGGCTGCTGCTCTTTTATAGAGCGAATCACGCATGCGGGTAGCCATGCGCAACGTATCCTCAAATGGTGCACTAACGAATGAAAAACCATGTTTGTTATTGCTGTCGTTCAGCCCGGTAGAAGGCGGCAGCACCAGATCACCATATTGACCCGCACGATACTCAAAGCCCTTGGGCTTTTCCAGCGTGAATTCCATAGTTCCTTCAGCTATTTCCTTTTTCTGCAATAACCTGACATCATAACTGGTCGGCATAATTGAATTTAACTCCTCTAAAATGTAAAGATCGGCTTGACTATTGCACGCATGTGCAGCGGGAAAATGTGTTGATTGCTGCTATTAGCTGGCCAGGGCACTCCGGCGCCACTGCCACAACATCATCATGCTACCCAGTCCGATCAACAAGACAGTGGCTGGTTCAGGAATAGGATTTTTTGGATTCCCCACATCTGCAACAGTTAGACGAAGCACCTGACTGTAATCAGTATCACTACTGAAGAGCATTAAAACAGCCTCAGATTACTTGTCAAGCTTCTGCGCCTCATCCCGTACAGCTGATAGTTTGGAGAAAACTTCATGAAATCTTTTTTGTATGGCGTAAGCAAGAATCCCAATAAGGCATTTCTTCAAATCGCTTGCTCAGAAAATCGACGAATGCTCTGACACGCTGCGAGAGGTGACGAGTTTGCGGGTAGATAGCATAGGCTGCCAGTTGCGAATAGTGATATTCCGTTAATATCGGCAGCAACGCGCCGTGTTCAATTTCCCGATAAACAATGAAAGCTGGCAGCAATACGATACCCAGCCCATCGACGGCGGCATCACGCAGAAATTCGCCATTACTGGCTTTCAGGTAGGGCGTAATTCTAGTTTTGATCAATTGTCCCGTAGAGTCATACACATTCCAGTTATCGCTATTACTGATCAGGCTGTAGGCCAGACAACGATGCCCGATGAGCTCTTCAGGTGTCTGCGGCGTACCCATGTGTTCCAAATACGCCGGGCTGGCGCACATAACGGCTTGAACCGGTGCCAGGTAACGCGCGATCAGGCTGGAATCAGGCAAACTGGCAATACGGATGGCAAGATCAAAACCTTCCGCCAGCAAATCAACCTGACGGTCATTGAAATCCAGATCAAATTTGATATCCGGATGAGTATGCAGGAATGCGGTGATGGCCGGGCCCAGATGCATCAAACCAAAGCTAAGTGGAACTGCCACTTTCAAATTACCTTTTAAAGCACCATGAAATTGCGATACGGCGTGCTCGGCTTCGAGAATATCCGCGAGGATACGAACAGATTGTTCGTAAAAAGCACGCCCGCTGTCGGTAAGCTTCATTTGCCGCGTGGTACGATGAAATAACTGAACGCCCAAGTGTGCTTCCAGTTCCTTTAATCGTCGGCTGATGACAGATTTGGCCACATCCATACGATCCGCAGCTGCACTGATACCACCCGCTTCCACAATGTGCGCAAATGTATTCATGTTCTCAAATCGATCCATAGGAGCCTTTTGTCGTTCTGAATACAAGAACAATTTTTTACATAAAACACTATTTATTCTTATTACTACAACGTAGATAATGCTTCTGGTAAGCAGAACCTGTCAATGCATGACAGGACGGAAAAGGAGAAAACAATGAATACCTTAGTAAATTCTGTACGAATCATTCCCGCGACAGCAGTACCTGAAGGGGCCGGCGTAATCGTGCACCGCACCATCGGCACAGCAGCATTGCGCAATTATGATCCTTTCCTGTTACTGGATCACATCAGCAGTGACAATCCGAATGATTACATTGCCGGCTTTCCGTCACATCCGCACCGGGGGTTTACCACTTTCACCTATATGCTGGATGGCTATATGCAGCATCAGGACAGCATGGGCAATACCGGCAACCTCGAACCGGGCTCAGCACAGTGGATGAAAGCGGCCAGCGGGGTGATTCATTCTGAAATGCCGAAACAGGAAAATGGCTTGCTGCGTGGATTTCAACTGTGGATTAACCTGCCCGCGGTCAACAAAATGGATCATCCGGAATATCAGGAATTTCCTGCAGCGGCATTCCCAGTGATAGAAACAGCAGACTACCGGCTGAAAGTGTTAATTGGCCGTTTCGGCGATACCGTTGCACCGATCCAGGATGATTTGACGCAGGTAACTTATTTTGATGTACAGCTACAGCCCGGACGGCATTTTCAGCACCAGTTGCCGGCGCAGAACACAAGCTTCACTTATGTATTTGAAGGCAATGGACAATTTAACGGACAGGCTGTCGCACTTCATTCTTTGGTTGTGATAGGTGTTGACGACAGTATTTTCGACTTCGTGGCAGGAGAACAAGGGGCACGTTTCATTGTAGTCAGCGGAAAACCGTTGCACGAGCCAATCGTGCAGTATGGCCCGTTTGTCATGAGCACTCGCGAACAAATTGATGAGGCGCTACAGGATTACCAATCCAATCAGTTTGTGCGTGATAAAGCATGGATTAAACGCAAGTAATAAAAAGTATTTTTAAGAAACACCAGCTTACTGGCAAGGAGATTCAAATGGAAAAAATCAGTCAATTCGTTGCACGTTTGCTTCTGGCACAAATATTTTTACTCGCAGGTATTTCAAAAATTAGTGGCTATGCAGATACACAAGGCTATATGGATGCAATGGGCGTTCCAGGAACACTATTGCCACTGGTCATTCTGCTTGAAGTGGGTGGGGCTCTGGCAATTATCATTGGCTGGAAAACCCGCCTGGTATCTGTCGCTCTGGCAGTGTTCGCACTGGCAGCTGCCGTGATTTTTCACCATGATCTTGCTGATCAAACACAAATGATTATGTTCACGAAAAATATTGCCATCGCAGGTGGCTTCATTCTGCTGGCAGTGCATGGTGCCGGTGGCTACAGCCTGGACAGCCGTCGCAGCAGAGCTTGATGAAATCATAGATATCCGAAACTGATCGTTAGGGAACCTCTGCACGGATCCTCCATGAGCCGCGTTGCTGGCAAAATCGCAATGATCGCAGGGCATGCTGCCGCAGGTCGTAGTCATCCTACGAAGCCCAGCCCAGGGGCACAACACGACGAGTGCGCGATTTTGCTGCAACCCGCATGGGAATCTGGTTTTTCGGGATTCTGAATTTGGCAATAGTCAGATCAACAAAGCCATTCTTCTTCAGCATATGCCAGTCATTCGGCATATCATGGCGCATTGTCAAGGCAGCATGCAGGCCAATTTCATCAATCAGAATACTGCCCAATGCTTCGAGGTACATTTGTTACCGGAAAAATCAAGCTTCTCCAAGTTTGTTGAGCATCAGTACGGATACAAACAAAATCTTGACAGCATCCTATTCTCGGGTAGTGTAGCGATCAATAATCACTAAAAATTCATGGAGAAAGCCATGCCCGAGTTTGTTTTGCTCCTGTTTGTCGCGTTGCTTGTCCTCATCGTGGCATTATTCACGGTGCCATTTCTGCGTCGCAACATTGTCTCCAACCTTGCCTTGAGAGTTTTTCGCAAGCTGTTGCCACAAATTTCCCAAACCGAGCAGGAGGCACTCGATGCTGGTACCGTCTGGTGGGAAGGTGAACTCTTCAGCGGCAAACCAAATTGGGGCAAGCTGCTGGCCTATCCCAAACCAACTTTGAGTACGGAGGAACAGGCTTTTCTCGATGGCCCCGTTGAGCAGTTATGTGCCATGCTGGATGAATGGCATATCACGCATGAACGGCATGATCTTCCGCCTGATGTCTGGCAATTTATCCGGGGAAACCGCTTTTTTGCACTGATTATTCCCAAGGAATACGGTGGGCTCGGCTTTTCTGCACTGGCACATTCAGAAGTGGTGATGAAAATCAGTTCGCGCAGCAACACCGCAGCGGTTACGGTGATGGTGCCCAACTCACTCGGTCCGGCCGAGTTATTGCTGCATTACGGAACGGAAGAGCAGAAAAATCATTATTTGCCGCGCTTGGCCAATGGTACCGAAATCCCCTGCTTTGCATTGACCGGGCCGGAAGCCGGTTCGGATGCCGGATCCATTCCGGATGCCGGCATCGTCTGCCGCGCTGAATTTAATGGTCAGCCGGATGTACTGGGAATACGCATCAACTGGGAAAAACGCTATATCACGCTGGGGCCGGTTGCCACCTTGCTGGGGCTTGCATTCAGACTATATGATCCGGATGGATTGCTTGGCGGTGAAAAAGATATCGGCATTACGCTGGCACTGATTCCGACCAATACACCGGGGATTGATATTGGTCGCAGACATTTTCCCCTGAATGGTGTTTTCCAGAATGGGCCCAATTCCGGCAAGGATGTTTTCATTCCCATGGACTGGATCATTGGTGGACAGGAAAAAGCAGGACAAGGCTGGCGCATGCTGATGAACAGTCTTTCCGTCGGCCGATCGATTTCGCTGCCGGCCACCAGTGTCGGTGCAGCCAAGTTATCTGCCTGGAGCAGCGGTGCCTATGGTCGGGTACGCGTACAATTCAGATTGCCAATTGGTTATTTCGAGGGGGTGGAGGAAGCACTTGCCCGCATCGCCGGCAACACCTATATGATGGATGCCGCACGCGTCATGACTGCCGGTGCAGTTGATCTAGGCGAGGAGCCCTCGGTCATTTCAGCAATCGTCAAATATCATCTGACCGAACGCAGCCGCCAGGCGATTAACGATGCCATGGATATTCACGGCGGCAAGGGAATTTGTCTGGGGCCCTCCAATTATCTGGCACGCACCTATCAGCAGACACCGGTGGGAATCACCGTAGAAGGTGCCAATATCCTGACACGCAACATGATCATCTTTGGACAAGGTGCTATCCGTGCCCATCCTTTCACGCTGCAGGAAATCAGCGCAGCTTGGGATCAAGACAGGAAGCGCAGTCTGCAAGCGTTTGATAAGGCATTGATCGGACACGTAGCCTTTACCTTGCGCAATGCATTCTGCAGTCTGATTTTTGGTTTCAGTCTGCGATTGATCAAAGAAGTGCCGGCAAATGCAGCCAGTGAAACTGTCAATTACTACCGACAGCTGACACGTTTCTCTGCTTCCTTTGCGCTGCTAACGGATGTTGCCATGCTGAAGCTGGGTGGCACACTCAAGCGGCGTGAACGTCTTTCCGCACGTCTGGGCGATGTGCTCAGCCAGTTGTATCTTTGTTCAGCCACGCTTAAACGTTTTGAGGATGATGGCCGCCCTGCTGCCGATCTGCCATTTTTACACTGGTCCATGCAGGATGCACTCTACCGTATGCAGCAAGCACTCCATGAATTCCTGCTTAATTTCCCGGTCAGCAAAGTCACGCGGTGCCTGTTGCGACTCATGGTTTTTCCGCGCGGCATGCGCTGCCAGCCGCCTCCTGATACGCTTTCACATCAAGTCGCCCGGCTCATTCTGACCCCTGGAGAAGCACGTGATCGCCTGACAATGGGAATTTACCTGCCGGCTGACGAGGATGATCCTCTGGCATTACTCGGGCAAGCCATGGTTAGCGCCATCTCCTGCGAACCAATTGAAGCCAGACTGAGGCAAGCAGTCAAAGATAAAACCCTGACTACCCACGAAGATGAACAAATCAATCAGGCGCTGGCGCAAGGCATTATTAGCGATAGAGAAGCTACTTTACTGGCAGAAATGAAAGCCTTGCGCCACCGCGTCATCATGGTGGATGATTTCTCACCTGATTTGCAGCAGGTGGGTAATCCACAAGGAGAAATTCCGGCATGAATCATATAACTGCCGCCACACCATCCCGGAACATAGACGTGATCCCCGTTGAAACGGCCCGGACGCTTGATGGGTTGTTCCAAGAACGGGTCAGACGCACCCCCCACACAACCGCCTATCGTGACTACGATGTCAGCCAGGAAGCCTGGCTGGATTACACATGGGATGATATGGCCAGCGCTGTTAAACTCTGGCGGACTGCATTTTCCCGGGAAAATCTCTCTCCTGGCGATCGGGTGGCCATCATGGTGCGTAATTGCCCGCAATGGGTCATGTTTGAACAGGCAGCACTTGGGTTGGGATTGGTGGTCGTACCGCTTTATATCGAGGATCGGGCTGAGAATGCCGCCTGGTGTCTGGATAATGCAGGTGCCAGTCTGCTGCTACTGGAGAACATGGCGCGGTGGGAGGCATTTAGCCAAGTTGCCGGGCAACTTGGCCAACTGAAGCGCATCGTCATTATGAGCACTACTTCACAAGACGTGCATCTGACAGGTCATCAACGCGCCATCGCATTGCGGGACTGGCTGCCGGAAAAACCGGAGAATAGTCCACTCGCTGAGAATCAGCCTGATTCCCTGGCCACCATTATTTACACTTCCGGTACAACTGGTCGCCCGAAAGGAGTAATGCTGAGCCATCACAATATTTTGTCCAATGCCCATGCTTGTGCACAGATTGTTACGGTGACGCCGGATGATATATTGTTGTCGTTTTTGCCGCTGTCCCACACTTTTGAGCGCACAGCCGGCTACTACACTCCCATGCTATGTGGCGCAACAATCGCCTATGCACGTTCCACTCGCCAGTTATCGGAAGATCTCTTGATCATCCGGCCCACCATTTTGATTTCAGTACCCAGAATTTACGAGAGAATCTATGTGGGAATCCAGGAAAAACTGGCCGAAGGCTCTGCAGTGGCCAGACTGTTATTCAAGCTGGCTGTCGATGTGGGATACAGCCGTTTTGAATATCAGCAGGGACGTACTGGCTGGCGAATTTCACACCTGCTGTGGCCACTGCTTGATCGATTGATCGCCCGCAAGGTGATGGAAAAACTGGGCGGACGGCTGTGGCAAGTAATGAGTGGAGGCGCAGCATTATCGCCAGAAGTTTCGCATACTTTTATCGCACTGGGATTACCTATCCTGCAAGGTTACGGGCTGACCGAAACCAGCCCGGTCGTCTGCGCCAACCGGTTGAACGATAATGTCCCGGCCAGCGTCGGTAAACCTATTCCCGGAGTGGAGGTCAAGCTGGGCGAGCAGAATGCCTTGCTGATTCGCGGTCCCAACGTCATGCTGGGTTACTGGAACAATCCGGAAGCCACCAGTGCCATCTTATCTGCAGATGGATGGCTTGATTCCGGAGATACCGCACAGATCGACGAACAGGGAAGAATCACCATTACCGGCCGGCTAAAGGATATTATCGTCACGTCCACCGGTGAGAAAATACCGCCAGCTGACATGGAAGCGGCCATTTTGCATGATCCGATCTTCGAACAGGTCATGATTATTGGAGAAGGACGTTCCTATTTGAGCGCGCTGGTTGTCCTGAGCAAGCATGGATGGGAAGTCGTTGCTACGCACTGCAATACAAAAAATGATCCGCATGCACTGGCTTATGATGAATATGCTGAAGAAATCATTCTGGAAAAAATCGCCCGACAGATCAGCGGCTTCCCAGGCTACGCCAAAGTTCACCGTGCACTGCTTATTCCTGAACCCTGGACAGTAGAGAATGAAATGCTCACTCCCACTCTCAAATTAAAACGAAAAAATATTTATAAACACTACCAGGCCGAAATTGACAAGCTTTATGTCAGCCATTAAGTGTTCAGTCCTGGATGATTATAGATAAAGCCTGTTTACCCACCACTCCTAGCGTGAGCTACAGCCACTCACGCTAATCTTTACCCCGTTTTACCATCCCATACGTGAAGCAGAGAGTGGGATATCTGCATGTTCCCATGCTTTTTGGAAACGGGCCTTGATCACATCTGCTTCTACTGTTTTGTTTTGAGCACGTAAAGCTTGCTGCAAACCAAACAGTGCCCAACCATTATCGCGGTTGCGCCGCAGATCTTCCCAGTATACGGTCTCCGCTTCATCGGGACGATCTGCTTCCAGTAGAATCGCTCCTAATGCCAACCGTGGTGGATAATGCCATTCAGCAGGTTCTGTATAGACTAGGCCATCCTCAAGTCGGACTGCCCGTTCCAGGTGGGCAATGGCGACATCAAGTTTTCCATGTGCAGCGGCGAGTTCGCCTGCCAGTACTTCAGGGGCGATTCGCAATACGTTGTACGCCGTATTTTGAGAAAGCAACGGGGTATTAAGTGAAGGATCTTTTACAATTTTGTGCAATTGCGCTAATTCCATCCCGGCCTGTTGTAATTGTCCCATCGCTATATAGGCCAGGCCACGCACATAATGCCAGCTTCCTGTGAGAAAGGCGTTATCCGCAGGCGGAGCCGGTTCAGCAAGTACGCTTTGCCATTGGCCAAATCGGGCAAGTGTCCAGTAAGGCAAGACCCGGAAAATTGCAGTAAAAGGCATTTGACTCAGTAACTTATCATCCACTTTACTGGCTGCGTCACGAGCACTTTTAAGTGCCAGTGCATACTGACCGCTAGCTGAAGCCGCGAACCAGAGGAAATGAATGTTATGTGGATAGTACACCACCGGGTACAGCCCTTGCGCCTTGAACTGTGCGATATATTCCTCATCCGCCTTGATCGCCATCTGATTACTTTTTACAGCATCTGCATAGCGGCCTACACGTTGATAGATATGTGAAGCCATGTGAATCATGTGTCCGGCTTGTGGCATCAGTGTCAGCAATTTATCCGCTGCCTGTTCAGCTCGTTCTGGATTGGAGGTGGGCTCCATCAGATGAATATACATGTGCAGCGCCCCCGGATGGTTCGGGTAGCGACGCAACATATCTTCAGTCAATGCGACAATTTCATTTGTCCCTTCAAACGGGTAACCATCCCGCATCCAGTAGCCCCAAGGGCGAAGATCCATGGTGGATTCTACATACAGCATGGCAATATCCGGATCATCCGGGAACTGATGATGCACCTCACGCATGGCATCCGCATACGCTTTATCGTTGACTTTACGTGCTTCGGCCATGTCTGAATAGCGTTTTTCCAGTGCTTGTATCAGTGCCTGCTCTTTCGGCGACGCTGTGGTCATGAGTGATTTAGCCTGATTGATCAGCTTCACCGCCAACGATTCTTCACCGGCATCCATTGCTGCATTGATATTGGGGCCCAGCACCAGTGCTTGTCCCCAATAGGCCATTGCCAGCCCGGGATCCAGGCGGGCTGCCTCCTTGAATGCACGACCGGCTTCCGCATGATTGAAGCCGTAGGCAAGATTAATTCCCTGATTGATGAATTGTTGCGCCAGCTTGTTTTGTGTACTGACCGGGAAGGTATGTGTGCCGAGATTCAGGAGTGCCGAGGCTTGCCGTTCGTCCGCCAGCGATTCATCCGTCGTCGGTACAGCAGATTCCTGTCCGTATGTGGCAGGCATCTCGTTGCCGCCATGACCGGTATGCGCAAATGCACTGGGAATCCCGGCAACTGTCAGCATACAGCCGACCAATATGAATTTTGAAATAGGCATGTGAGTCTCTCCTGTATGGTTTTTATCTCTAGCTATCATAAACGTTAATGGTCTTGATATTGACAAATTCTCTCAATCCCCACCGGGAAAGCTCACGCCCCAGACCACTTTCCTTAATGCCACCAAAAGGCATGCGCGGATCCGATTTGGTGATGCTGTTGACAAACACGGCGCCTGCTTCCAGTTTGCGTGCGACCTGCTCGCCATACACCAGATCACGACTCCATACGCTCGCACCCAGGCCAAACCGGGTACTGTTAGCCAATGCAACGGCTTCATCTACGGATTGAGCGACGATGACCGGCACGACCGGGCCAAATACTTCTTCGGTCAGTACATTCATATCCGGAGTCACATTGGTCAACACAGTCGGCGGGAAATAAGCCCCCTGACGTTTGCCGCCTGTTCGTACCACCGCACCTTTCGCAAGTGCATCAGCCACGAATTGTTCCATTTTTTCTGCGGCCTGTTCATTGACCAGCGGACCAATATCCGTTTTTTCGTCGAGCGGATCCCCCACCACCAGTTTTTCAACTTCAGCCAGTAACGCTGCAGTAAATGCTTCCTGTACCTCCCGCAGAACGATGATGCGCTTCGCGGCAATGCAGCTCTGCCCGTTATTCTGAAATCTCCCGGTTACCGCTGCCTTTGCCGCAGCGGTAATATCTGCATCCGCCAGTACAACCAGGGGATCAGAACCCCCCAGTTCCAGTACGATTTTCTTCAGGTATTTTCCGGCTGTGGCAGCAATAATTTTGCCCGCTTCAGCGCTGCCAGTCAGTGAAACACCCTGACATAACGGATGAGCAATAATCTGTTCGATCTGTTCATGAGAAGCGAGAATCGTGCTGAACAGCCCTTGTGGAAACCCGGCTTCACTTACTGCCTCCTGAATATTCAGGGCAGATCCCGTGACATTGGCGGCATGTTTCAACAAAGCGCCATTGCCTGTCAGCAGTGTCGGAACCAGAAAACGAATCGCCTGCCAGAACGGAAAGTTCCAGGGCATAACCGCCAGAATGACCCCCAGCGGCTCAATAACGATACGATGTTTTCGGCCATCTGCTGCAACCTCTTCCTCAGCCAGCCAGGTTGCAGCGTTAGCTGCATACACTTCGCAGCACCAGGCACATTTTTCGATTTCCGCCCGTGCTGCGCGACTGGTTTTGCCCATTTCCTCTGACATCAGCCGGGCATATTGTTCAGATTTCTTTCGCAGAACTTCTGCCAGTTTCAGCAGCACTCCTGCCCGTTCAGACAAAGGCGTCTGCCGCCATGCCAGATGAGCCGCATGCGCATGTTCCAGCGCACTGAAGATCATCGTTTCGGAATAGCGCCTGTACGTTCGCAGTATTTTTCCGGTTGCAGGGTTTGTTGTCAGAATCATGACTCTCTCTACAAACCAATTAATATCTTGTCTGCAAGCTGAGCGGCTTCTCTTCTCCCAGCTGCTCAGCTGACAAAAAGCAGATTTCACCACCCTGTTGCATGCCCAGCTCGATAAATGTATCCACCACATCATCTGTCATATCCGATGCAGTAGCATCATCGTGAACAGTAACGATCTTTTGGTCAAAATCAATGATGCCCGGCTGAATATAGCCTTGACGCACGAACAAGCGCACTGCATTTCCTTCGGCCACAGCACGGAAAATAGTGGAAAAATCTGTCAGTAATTGATGAGCGTCGCGTGCCTGGGTAAGATGATGCAGAGCTGTTTTTGCCCGGTTGAGGCGATATTCAACCAGCATGGCCTGCACTTCCGGAATAATTTTTTCAGCAGGTACCTTTAAATCAGGCACAGTGGTGATTTCTCCGACGATATCGGTTGGCTGGTCACAAACCTCTTTGAAAAAGGCTGCATTGCGCGCATCGCCGACGATAATTACCGGCAAACGTTTACGCTCGGGATTGTTCTGAATTTCCTGTAAGCTTTTATCTACGCGGTTAAAGAATTCCTTGAGGTAGCCTGTATCATTGGGAATTTGGGCACGATCCAATCCCTCTGCAGCGAACGAAAACGGGCTCTCCATCGGAAAATTATTACCCGTTTGCAAAGTAGTTTGCGGGCCGAATTCATGGATTGGGCGATCTTTAAATGCTTCGATCAGTCGTGCGGATGTACGCGCAATGATCAGTATATAATTCAGACAAAATTTCAGAAATAAACCCCCACAGTTTATAACTTATGAAAATATAAAATCATGAAATGATGGAATTCAGCCTGAAATGTAAATCCTCAATTGAGGACTTACATTTCAGGCATCGTTAGTAAGAACAGATCCAGACACCACTTTAAACAATTAATTATCAGCCTTCAAATGTACGTCGCGTTGTTGCAGCCATGCTGAAAATTCGGCCCCAACTTCATCGTGGCACTCGCCAAGATCCACTGTTGCCTGCAAAAATCCCAGCTTGCTTCCACAATCGTAACGAACACCTTTGTAGCGATAAGCAAAAACCTTCTCGTGTTGCAAAAGTCGGGCAATACCGTCAGTGAGCTGAATTTCGCCACCGACACCGTGAGGCATGTTTTCCAGCTCTTTAAAAATACCCGGGGTCAAAACATAGCGACCAGCAACGGCCAGCGTTGTAGGCGCAACATCTGGAGCAGGCTTCTCAATAATTCCGCTGACGTCCACAAGGTCTGGCGCCACACTACGGCCGCTGACGATTCCGTAGCGCCTGGTATGTTCACGTGGTACATCCTGAACAGCCAGGATGCTGGCTTGCCTTTTGGCAAATTGCTCAACCATCTGCGCCATTACCGTAGGCTTCCCAATCATTAAATCGTCAGCGAGTAATACTGCAAAGGGTTCATGACCAACCAGCTCTTTTGAGCACAGCACCGCATGACCAAGCCCCATCGCACGGGATTGACGTACATAGGTGCAGACCATATCATCGGGAGCAATACCGCGAGCGACATCCAGCAACATGGTCTTGCCTGCCAACTCCAACTCATTTTCCAGCTCGTAGGCCGTATCGAAATGATCTTCGACGCTACGCTTGGTGCGGCCTGTCACAAAAATCATGTGTCGGATTCCGGCAGCATACGCCTCTTCAACGGCATATTGAATTAACGGTTTATCTACGACTGGTAACATCTCTTTGGCAGATGCCTTGGTTGCAGGTAGAAAGCGGGTGCCAAGACCTGCGATCGGGAATACAGCTTTTTTTACTACGCTCATGATAGAAGATTATTTTGTTCAAATTCAAATAAGGATACTCGATCGGTACTAATTTTCCTATGATGAAGCCGGCATAGTTATATTATGTTATGACATGGATGCACAAAACTGAACTCCGATCAATACGAAGCAATAAATTGCTCTGGTAGATGAATCATACTGCAAGCCAGTTTTTGAACTGGTCAATATGCATGAGTATCTAATGTAGGACTGGTTGATCGTAGTTTGTAGTTATTATCGACGCAGAGCCAAATGAGAACAGTGATGCCCAAATCCACAACGCCAGTGTCTGTGCTACACATGCATGGCCTTGGCTTACAACAAACCGGCACTTTGTCTGTTCATTATGTTGCACTCTTGTTGCTCTCAGGATGTAACAGTGCCGAACATTTGAGCTTCCTCAATCCACAAGGCCCAATTGCGACAGCTCAAAGTGAACATTTCTGGCTGGTCGTGGCCATCCTCTTCATTCTGATTGCGCTGCCTGTGTTTATCGGTACGGCGTGGATTGCATGGCACTATCGCTATGGCGCCACCAAATCCAAATACGTGCCACGATGGGAGATCTTCAAACCACTCGAATATTTCAGTTGGGGCATCCCAATCGCCATTGTTCTTTTTTTAAGCGTCTTGGTATGGGAAGATACAGAACGCTTTGACCCTTATCACACCCTTGCGTCCAGTAAACCAGCAACCCATGTCCAGGTAATTGGCTACGATTGGAAGTGGCTCTTTGTTTATCCTGAGCATGGCATTGCCAGCGTCGGCATGCTGGCGTTTCCTGCCGAGCAGCCGCTAACCATGGAGCTGACTTCAGCCACGGTGATGCAATCATTTTTCATTCCAGCATTAGGCAGCCAGATTTATGCCATGGGCGGCATGGTCACACAGCTCAATCTGCAAGCCGACCGGCCGGGCCACTTCCTCGGTGAAAACACCATGTATAGCGGCGATGGCTTCCACCAGCAAAAGTTTGTCGCTGTGGCGATGACGCTGACAGACTTTGATGCCTGGGTGCAGCAAGTCCGCGCTACCGGAATCCCGTTCGATGCAGCCGCATTGAACGCCATTGCAACGCAAGGAACCAAGGCACAGCTGAGCACAGCGCTGGCACCAGCAGCTCCGACCTTCGATGGTAATGTTTACTTCACAGGCGTGAAAGCTAATTTCTTCACCGATTTAGTGATATCAGTCATGGATGAGAAACCATTGCCGTCAACCGCGCTGGCGCCCGCGATCACTAAGGGTCAATAACCTATGAGCTGGTCTACCATTTTCAATCATCCGCTAGGACTTCTCGGTGCGGATTCGTTTCCGTTTCTGGCCATGCTCAGCAGCGATGATAGCGATATTTTTATTAACGGGCTTCTAGGCAGTTTTGCAGCCGCGCTCGTAATCATCAGCGTGATGGTGGTGGTGGCATTGCTGACGCGCTACCGCGCCTGGCGCACTTTGTGGTTCGACTGGCTCACCAGCACCGATCACAAGAAGATTGGGATCATGTATGTAGTGCTGGCACTGGTGATGTTAACGCGTGCCATCGCCGAAGCAGTTTTGATGCGCGCGCAGGGCGCAGTCGGATTAGGTGGCGGCTTTCTTTCATCCGACCACTTCGCCCAGCTTTTCAGTACGCACGGCACGATTATGATCTTCTTCATGGCGATGCCGTTTCTCACGGGGCTCATCAACTATGTCGTACCGCTACAAATCGGCGCACGCGACGTTGCTTTCCCGATACTCAATTCCATCAGCCTGTGGCTAACTGCAGCAGGTGCTGCGTTGGTGATGATTTCACTTGTCGTCGGAGCTTTTTCTACCGGTGGCTGGTTTGGTTACCCCCCCTATACCGAAACCTTATACAACCCGGGCATCGGGGTTGATTACTGGATCTGGTCACTCACACTGGCTTCTTTGGGCTCCACACTCACCGGCATCAACATTGCCGTCACCATTTACAAAAAACGTGCGCCTGGCATGAAGCTTTATTACATGCCGCTCTTTACCTGGACCGCGCTATGCACCGCTATCATGATGATTTTTGCCATGCCTCCACTTACTGTAGTGACACTACAGCTGGCACTGGATCGCTACCTCGATTTTCATTTCTTCACCAACGGCCTGGGCGGCAATCAGATGAATTTCCTCAACATGTTCTGGCTCTTTGGTCACCCTGAAGTTTACATTCTGATTTTGCCTGCCTTCGGTGTCTATTCCGAGATCTTCTCGACCTTCTCCGGTAAAGTTCTGTTTGGCTATAAATCGTTAGTGTGGGCAACCATATCGATTGCATTCCTGTCATTTTTGGTGTGGCTGCATCACTTCTTCACCATGGGTCAATCGGGCCATATCAACGCGGTGTTCGGGATTGCCTCCATGCTGATCGGCATTCCTACCGGAGTCAAAATTTATGACTGGATGTGGACCATGCTTCGCGGTCGCATACGCTTCAGTGTACCCATGATTTATTCGTTGGCGTTCATCTTTCTGTTCGTGATTGGCGGCATTACCGGCATCATGCTGGCCAATCCCATCCTGGATTATCAAGTACACAACACGGTTTTTCTGGTGGCACATTTTCATAATATGGTCGTACCAGGCGTACTGTTTGGCATGCTGGCGGGTTATACCTTCTGGTTTCCCAAAGCATTCGGGTTTCGCCTGGATGAACGTTGGGGAAGAATTTCCGCATACTGCTGGATTTTTGGCTGGATGGGTGCATTCTTCCCGCTGTACATTCTGGGCTTGATGGGGTTGCCACGCCGCAGTGTTGCCTACGAACAGGCTAGCTACGTACCACTGGAAATCGTTGCATTTGTAGGTGCTCTACTGGTTGCAGCAGCGCTCATGGCGCTTGTAATTCAGCTGTGGGTTTCAATCAAGTATCGTGAAAAAAACCGCGTTTTTGTGGGCGATCCATGGAACGGTCGCAGCCTTGAATGGGCTACATCAGCGCCCCCGCCGGAGTACAATTTCCCAGTTGTTCCAAGTATCAACGATCGTGATGCTTTTACCGCCGCCAAGGAATTTGGCGTCGGCTATCAGGAACCCGATGCATACGTCAATATCGAAATACCGCAGAACAGCGCAATGGGTCCAGTATTTGGCGGCACTAGCTTCTTGTTAGCATTCGGGCTGGTATGGCAAATCTGGTGGCTCGTAATCCTGACAGGATTGATAACGATTGGCACCCTGGTGATGCGCGGCTTTCAGCGTGACACACTTAAAATCATCCCGGCAGAAGCTGTCTGCCGGACGCATCAGCACTGGATCCAGGCTGCACGCTTGGCGCTGCCGATCAAGCGCAGCCAAGAGCACACGGCCGCGAACAAAGGGCGTGCCGCGATTGAAACCGTAGAGGTGCCCACATGATCTCAGAGCTTTTCAAGCGCTTGGAGTTTTACCTTGACGCACGCCAGAACAAGGAGATTTTTATCTACCCGGGCCTGAACCTCGGGGTCGAACACTCGGATGCGCACACCCAGGCCGAAGCAACTGTGTTTGGTTTCTGGGTATTCCTGATGAGCGACGCCATTATTTTCGGAATGGCTTTTGCTACCTACGCCACCTTGCTGCATGGCACTGCAGACAGCCCTGGCCCGCGCGAACTGTACCACTTGGGTCCCATCTTCATTGAAACACTGCTGTTGCTGACGAGCAGCTTTACGTTCGGTATGGCGTCAATCGCCATGAAATACAAACACCCGACATCACGCTTGGTCGGCTGGCTGCTGATCACACTGGTGCTTGGCGTAGTTTTCCTGGGGATGGAACTGAATGATTTTCGCGCCATGTTTGCTGCCGGCGGCCTGCCCACGCAAAGCGGCTTTTTATCGGGCTTCTTTGGTCTCGTGCCGCTGCACGGCTTGCATGTGATGGCAGGTTGCATTTGGCTGGTTTGCATGCTGGGGCAAATCGCCGTTCATGGCCTGGATAGCGAGACCAAGCTGGGGCTACTCAGATTGGCACTGTTCTGGCATTTTCTGGACATTGTCTGGATCTTTATTTTTTCAGTAGTTTATCTGGCGGGATTGGCATGAGTGAACCTATTGTTACCCGGACATCCGCGACCAACGCGCTCACGGCCAATGAGCGGCGTGATTTCATGTCTTACATGTGGGGGTTTGGTCTAGCGCTTGGCCTCACGCTGGTACCCTTTGCGCTGGTACAGTGGCAAGCCATGGCACGTGACCCGTTGTTAATAACTATCGCGGTGCTGGCATTGGTGCAGACCGTGGTGCACTTTCGCTACTTCCTGCACCTTGACCGCAAACGCAAGCGTGAGGATCTGTTATTGGTCCTGTTTTCTACTTCGCTGTTGATCATCATGGTGGCTGGCACCATCTGGATTATGGCTAATCTTGCTGAGCGCATGACACCCATATAGCAGTCGATTGTCATGCAGGCCTACTATTTGCTTGTCGATAACAACTGTCTCTCACACTTCAATAGCAACGCCGGTGAAAACTGTTCCTGCCAAGCAATAGTCGACCACATAGTTAAGCACTTTTCTCAAATTTTTACGGGGTCATATTCTCCAATGCAGGGTAATCGTACGAATGCCAATGTTGTTGACTGTCTGAAATAGATGTTTACGATTAATCAGCTACAAAATCTTTGTTCACAGAAGGTTGATTTGTGTAGTTTTCTGTTTTTTGGGTATCCTATAGAGACGGAAGGCAAGCTGCGTCTGGCAGATGTTTTTGTATCAATCACGGATCCTCGGCAGCGGAAAAGTCGGCATGATCTGGTTAAAGTGCTGGTAATTACGATCAATGAGATACTGGCCTGGGCGAACGAGAAGCTGGATTGGCTTCGACAGTATCTCAAGCTCACCCTCTACACGACACCTTGGACCGTCTCTTCTGGCTGATCTGCCTGGAGGAATTTAAGGTAGCACCCCGTCGCTGGGTTGGCAGCATTCTGCCGACGCTCGGCCCAGATGCCGTCGTTGCCGCAGACGCTGGCTCTTGAGGGCTGCATCGCCACGATTGATGCCATGGATACCCAAACCCAAACCCAAATTGCCCAGACTATCTATGACCGGAAGGCTGGCTATTTACCTACTCTTTTCGCAAGTTATTTTTCACTGATCCAGCATGGTCAATTTGCCCCACTTTCCACACTAACAGCAATACCGGTACGCCTAGCAGAGCAGTACCGGTGAAAAATACCGCGTAGCCGTAAGCATCAACAAATTCGCCGCTGAAACCGGCGATAAATTTTGGTAGCAGCAGCATGATTGAACTGAACAGTGCATACTGGGTGGCCGAATAGGCGGTGTGTGTCAGCCCTGAAAGATAAGTAACAAAAGCGGCGGAGGCTATGCCTGCTGAAAGATTGTCGGCTGAAATAGTGAATATCAGTCCGCCGACATCATGGCCTCTGCCCGCCAGCCACACAAACAGCAGGTTGGTGGCTGCGGACAGTACCGCCCCCAAAAACAGGGTACGGATCACACCGGTTTTCGCAATCAGCACACCGCCGATCCCGGCACCCAGAATGGTCATCAGCACGCCGTACACTTTGGAAATCGTGGCCACTTCGTCCTTGGTATAGCCCATGTCCACATAAAACGGGTTACTCATGATACCCATCACTACATCTGAAATCCGGTACATGGCAATCAACGCCAGAATCAGCAGTGCGTGGTAGCCATAGCGCACGATAAAATCACGAAACGGCGCAATCATTGCACCATACAGCCAGGCAAGCAGCCGAGCTGGCAATCCATCCGGGTGCAAACCGGCAAGCGCTACCTTTACCTGTATTTCATCCACAATAGCTGACTGACCAACTGGCACATCCGGTTCACGGATGATCAACGTGGCAATGACCCCGATCAGCATGCAACCCGCCATGAATAAATATGCTATTTGCCAGGATAAGGCGCTATATTCTCCCGGGGAAACATCAAATGCTGCGGCAATCCACAGCACTCCCGCTGAAGCCAGAATCATCGCCAGACGATAACCCGCCTGATAGGTTGCCGCCATCGCACCCTGTAACCGCAAGGCAACTGCCTCGATCCGGTAGGCATCCAGCGCAATATCCTGGGTAGCCGAAGCGAAAGCCACGATCAGTGCAAAAATCACCACGCGCGATAAATCTCCAGCCGGATCAGTATTGGCCATACCGATCAACGCACCACCAATCAAAAGCTGTGACAAAAACAGCCAGGCGCGGCGGCGTCCCAGCCAGCGAGTGAGCAGCGGTAACGGCATCCGATCCACCAGCGGCGCCCAGGCCCACTTGAAGCCATAGGCCAGGCCCACCCAGCTCAAATGACCGATGGTTGTCCGGTCAATACCCGCTTCACGCAGCCAGAACGATAACGTGCCCAATACCAGCAGCAGCGGCAAGCCCGCAGAAAACCCAAGCACCAGCATGCCCAGTACTCTCGGGTGAGTATAGATACGCAGCGCATGCAACCAGCCGATGCATGCATCCAATTTCATGGATTGAAGTCGTAATCGATGAGCAGAGGAGCGTGGTCGGAAAAACGTTCTGTTTTATAAATTGATGCCCCCGTTGCTGTGCTCGCCAGACCCGGTGTAGCAATCTGGTAGTCTATTCGCCAGCCGACATTCTTTGCCCACGCCTGACCGCGATTGGACCACCAGGTATATTGATCCGGCTCCGGATTGATTGTGCGGAACACATCCACCAGTTTTAACTCGTCAAATACAGTAGACAGCCAGGCGCGTTCTTCCGGTAAAAATCCAGAATTTTTCTGGTTGGAACGCCAGTTTTTGAGATCAATTTCCTTATGCGCAATATTCCAATCCCCGCACAGCAGCACTTCGCGACCACCTTCCGCCAATGATTGCAACAGAGGAAAAAAATGCTCCATAAAGAAAAATTTGGCAGCCTGGCGATGTTCCCCGCTGGAGCCGGAAGGAAGATAAATTGAAATAACCGTCAGATTTCCGAAATCCACTCTTAAAAAGCGCCCTTCTGCATCGATTTCCGCAATACCGGTTCCCTCCACAATCTGATCAGGTGCATGACGGGTATAAATACCGACCCCGCTGTAACCCTTTTTCACAGCACAGTGAAAATAACCACTATAGCCATCCGGTGTGCGCATCACACCGTTAATATCATTCTGCTGTGCCTTTAATTCCTGCACACAGATTACATCCGCCTCCTGTTGAGGCAGCCAGTCGAAAAGCCCTTTGCTGGCTGCTGAACGCAGGCCGTTCAGGTTCAAAGTGATAATTCTCATGCGATGATAGTGGTAAATAAATTCTCAACGCCGTGTGAGATCCGGTTTGCAATAAACCCGTGCCGGATAGCCTGGTGCACGGCGCGTGTTCGGAATGACATCACCACCACTGCGAATACACATCATGGTCGATTTATCCAGATTAGAAAAATATTCATTTTCTCCTGGTTGAAATGACGCTGGTGGAACAGCTTCCCGAATAGCACGACAGGTTGCTGGCTCATTTTCAGGAATCGGATCATCCGTATGCGGTGGCAACCGGCAAAGTTGACAGGGATCACCCGGGCACAAACAGCCTTTGCACTTCGCCGCTATTGCATTGGTGCCAGCTGGCTGGGCACTCGATGATGTCATAGGCAAAACCATCAACATCAAAAATACTGAACATACAATCCATCTCAACCGCATCTGCTAATCTCCTTCAAATCAATAGACAAATCCGAATTTTTCGCTCATTTTCAGCAATTTTAAAAATAATTTTTCAAAACTTGCTCGATTACTTCACACCTGCAATGTTCGCAAAGGCGGTATTTTAGTCATGGCAAGCAATCCAGCCCAATGACACACCTACGCCGATATTTCCGGAATAATCTGTCGCAATAGTTGAAACAAGGCACGAAAACTTTTAGGAGGTTTGTTTGCCAGTTTTTCCTTTTCAACATTGCGCAACAAGGTACGCAACTGCCGGACATCAGTTTGTGGATAGCTTTGCACGAATTCAGTCACAGCCGCCTCATCGCTGATCAGGCGATCACGCCATCGCTCCAGTTGATGCAGCCATGCAGTATGCTTCAGGCTGGAATGCTGCCACGCATCCAATTTTTCCTGAACAGGCACAGGATCAATTGCACGCATCAGCTTGCCAATAAATTGCATCTGGCGGCGACGCGCACCATGACTGGTTATTCTGCGGGCTTCAAGCAGTGCGTCTGTCAGTTTTTCTGGCAGATCCAACTCGGTTATTCTGGCCGGTTCAAGCTCAACCAGCCGCTCACCCAGCACCTGCAAAGCATGCATTTCTTGTTTAAGACGGGTCTTACTCGGCCGGGATTCAAGGTCGGAGTCGGAAATATCCTGCTGATGGTTGGGCACAGTCACACGTATCGGGAACAGTCAAGAAACTGGTATCATAACCCGCTTTAGGGAACCTTAGTAATAAGCATGGCACACTGAAGAGTAATGTCCATGCCACATGGATGGATTCAAAACCACCTTCGATCATCACTAAGCAACCTGTAGCTGTAACGATCATTCTTCTTTTGTTCCGTTTTCGGCCGGATCAGCCCTGATCTGAAAACGGATCTGTTTTCAATGCTCTGATAAACCGTCTCCAACCCAATTACATGAATAATTCTAATTATCCGGAACCGCTGCAGCCATTCACCTACCCCTACGAGACCCTGCAGCAAATTGCAAATGATGTGCTAACACTTGCCAAAAAAGGAGGTGCCGACGCATGCGAGATGCATGTTTCCGATGGCTCTGGCCAGAACGTCACCGTGCGCCAGGGGGAAGTGGAGACTATTGAATATACACGCGACAAAGGGCTATCTGTCACCGTTCATATTGGACATAAGCGGGGCAATGCTAGCAGCTCGGATTTTTCTCCACAGGCCATTCGCGAAACCATCTCTGCCGCTCTGTCGATTGCCCGATACACGGCTGACGATATTTATGCGGGACTCGCTGACAAGGATCTGCTGGCGACTTCTTTCCCTGACCTTGATCTCTATCACCCGTGGTCACTGTCTGTTGAAACAGCCATTGAGCTGGCACGCCGGTGTGAAGCCGCAGCACTGGCAACAGATAAACGTATCACCAATTCGGAAGGCGCAAGTGTATCGGCCGGTGCTTCCCGGTTTGTATATGCCAACAGTCATGGCTTCAATGCGGGTTATCCACTATCTCGCCATAGCATCAGCTGCGCGGTCATTGCCGGGGAACAAAATAACATGCAGCGCGATTACTGGTACAGCGTTGCGCGTGCGGCCAGCGATCTCGAAGCCATTGAGGAAATAGGCCAAAAAGCCGGTATGCGCACCCTGGCACGCCTCGGTGCCAGAAAAATTGCTACCTGCGAAGTGCCGGTGCTGTTTGAATCAACTATTTCTTCCGGTCTGCTGGGGTATTTTGTCAAGGCAATCAGTGGCAGCAGCCTTTATCGCAAATCCTCCTTTCTGCTGGACAGCATCGGCAAACAGGTATTTCCTGCAACCATTCAGATCAGTGAGTTGCCGCACCTGCCAAAAGGTCTGGCAAGCTGTGCGTTTGACGATGAAGGGGTGGCGACTCATCCGCGCAAGGTGGTGGAAAACGGTATCGTGCAAGGGTATTTTCTGGGCAGCTACACAGCGCGTAAACTTGGTATGCGTTCCACTGGTAATGCCGGTGGCAATCATAATCTGATCCTGGAAAACGATGTATCACTGCCGTTCGATGCTCTACTGAAAAAAATGAATAAAGGGTTACTGGTTACTGAATTGCTTGGCCATGGTGTCAACCTCGTCACTGGAGATTATTCCCAGGGCGCCGCCGGATTTTGGGTGGAAAACGGTGAGATCAGCTACCCCGTTGAGGAGATCACTATTGCCGGAAATCTGAAGGAAATGTTGTCCGGTATTGTTGCCGTTGGTGACGATATCATCGTGCGCGGCTCACGCCACTGTGGTTCGCTGCTGATTGAACGCATGATCATCGCAGGACATTAAGCTATCAGCACATAAAATATCGCCAGAACCACTGGAAAATCAACGACTGTCCCATCCCCTTGAAAGGATTCAAAGTGGAAATCTTATGCAAACTGGAACGCCTGATTAACAGGATTTCCGGCGCAACAGGCTGGCTGGCAGGCTGGCTGTGCGTGCTAATGATCGGCGTGGTGTTCACTGATGTCATCACACGCTACTTTTTTCACGGCGGCTCAATCGCCATGCAGGAACTGGAATGGCACCTGTTCGCAGCAATATTCCTGCTGGGTGCCGCTTACGTTGTGCGAGAAGACGCCAATGTACGGGTAGATATCATTTACGCCCATCTGAAACCACGCCGCAAAGCAATCATCGATATCTGCGGTTATCTTATTTTTGTCATCCCCATGTGTACGCTAATTCTCTACAGCTCCTGGGATTTCGTCAGTTATTCCTATCAGTTACAGGAAACATCCAGCGATCCTGGCGGGCTGCCCTACCGCTTTGCATTCAAGGCATTACTACCAATTGGCTATGGTCTGGTACTGATTCAGTCACTGGCAGAAATCTTGCGTAATCTGCGGCTGCTGGCGGAAAAACATAACCCACCTCTGACTGATTACGCCGCCCCACAGCAGAAAGAATCATGATCTTGTCAAGCCTTGTCCGGATAGTTTTTCTGACCGCCATTCTGTCACTCTCAGACAGAATATTCACCAGAGCCATTGCCAAATGATTGCGCTGTCCATGTTCCTGGTTTGCCTGATCATGCTGGCTTTCGGCTTTCCGGTTGCTTTTACTTTTGGTGGCGTAGCACTTTTCTATGGCCTGTATTTCGAGGGATTGCATCTGTTCCTGATGGTCGCCGAGCGCATGCATTCAATCATGACCAGTGTCACCCTGATGGCGGTACCACTGTTCATTTTCATGGGGCTGATCCTGGAAAAATCCGGCATTGCGGAAAGTATGCTGGAATCGATGGGTTCCCTGTTTGGTCGTATCCGGGGTGGTCTGGCGGTATCAACTGTCATCGTAGGGATGCTGCTGGCAGCGGCCACCGGCGTGGTAGGCGCTTCAGTCATTACCATGGGATTGATCGCCCTGCCTATCATGCTGAAATACGGTTATGACAAGCGGCTGGCTACCGGGGTAATTTGCGCATCGGGCACGTTGGGGCAAATTATTCCCCCTTCGATTGTGCTGATTATCATGGGCGACGTACTACAAAGGCCGGTCGGCAGTTTTTTCCGAGCGGCACTGGTACCTGGCCTGCTGCTGGTCGTCATTTATATCATTTATTGCCTGATACTTGCCTGGTTCAGAAAAGAAGCAGCCCCTCCTATACCCAACAAAAGTGGCTCCCTCATCAAGCAATATTGGCACGCCTTCAAAACAATCATCCCGGCTTTGTCCCTGGTCATAATTGTACTGGGAACAGTTATCATTGGTATTGCCACGCCGACTGAGTCAGCTGCGATGGGATCGGTCGGTGCAATCATTCTGGCCATGCTGAACGGAAAGTTCAAAATCAGCATGCTGCACCAGGTTGCCATGGAAACCACTAAGATCACAACCATGGTATTTACCATCCTGGCAGGTGCTACATTCTTTTCAATGGTGTTTACCTATACCGGTGGTGATGAAGCGGCCGAACTACTGTTGCCCCATTTACCAGGCGGTAAATGGGGATTCATTCTGCTGATGATGTTAATCATCTTCTTGCTGGGATTTTTTCTCGATTTTGTTGAAATCGCCTATATTTTTATTCCCATGATCACCCCTCTACTGATCAAGCTGGGAATTGATCCACTCTGGTTTGGTATTTTGGTCGCGCTCAATCTACAAACTTCTTTCCTCACTCCGCCAGTTGGATTTTCATTATTCTACCTGCGGGGTGTTGCACCGCCATCCATCACCACTCTTGATATTTACCGGGGTGTTATCCCGTTCATCCTGCTGCAGATATTGACATTGGCACTGGTAGCGCTTTACCCGGGGTTGATCAAACTTGTCTGATCTCTCCGAATAACCACCAGACAAGTGCATGCACCGGGGTGTAGATCTGTCATCCCGGAACTTCTTCCTATCTTGATCGAGATCTTCATGACAAACACGCGTAACGAGAATCTTGGCTATTTCTATGGATTTATTGCTGTAGTTTTCTTTGCACTCACACTGCCAGCCATGCGCGCAGCAGTTACTGCACTTGACCCGGTTTTTGTAGCACTTGGCCGGGGGGCGGGGGCTGCTTTGCTGGCGGCTATTTTTCTATGGCTCACCCGCCAGCGCCTGCCAACCCGCGAAGAGGTGAAAGGCCTGGTAATTGTGGCTCTCGGCGCGGTGATTGGCTTTCCATTACTAGCTGCCTGGGCAATTTGTTATGTTGATGCGTCACATGGTGGCGTTGTTCTCGGCATCTTTCCACTGGCAACCGCAGTTGCAGCCGCCCTGTTTTCAGGCGAGCGCCCATCTGGCAAATTCTGGCTATTTGCACTGATAGGCGCGGCAGTGGTAGTCGGCTATTCACTGAATCAGGCTGGTGGCAAGCTTCATCTGGCCGACCTCGCGCTTTTCGGGTCAGTGATTTGTGCCAGCGTCAGTTATGCAGAAGGCGCGAGGCTATCCAAATCGTTAGGCGGGCCTCAGGTGATTTCATGGGCGCTGGTTTTTTCCTTTCCCGTCCTAATCATCCCGACCGTACTTTACGCGCCTACCACGTTGAACCTACCTATGGAATCCTGGATTGGATTTATTTATCTCACGGTCATCAGCCAATATCTCGGCTTCTTTCCCTGGTATCACGGGCTCGCTTTGGGTGGAATCTCAAAAGTCAGCCAGACCCAGCTATTGCAGCCATTTCTAACCATTATTGCATCAGTATTGCTATTGGGAGAGCGTGCGGACCTCACCACCTGGCTGGTGGCTACACTCGTAGTTGTGATCGTCGCGCTTGGCAAGCATGCTCAGGTAAAGTACAGCGGGATCAGGCCAGCAGTCATAACCGATACCAATCTGTAAGCATTTCCGGTATTTTTACAGGATGGCTTCTCCGAGCATACTTCAACCAGGCTGAGTATTGTTACCAGAAACCAGTTCCTGCTGTCAGGCCAGCACATTTTTTCTTTATGATACACCGATTTTTATCAAAAATGAACAAAGAACCACCTGTCTGTTTATCACAATACTTCGAACGGATTGGCTATCAGGGTGCGGTAGAAAATACACTGGAGGTATTGCATGCTTTGACTCGCGCACATACGCAGACGATACCATTTGAAAATCTAGATGTATTTCTGAAAAAACCGATCCATCTGGAAACAGAAGCTCTGTTTAATAAACTGGTTCTGGCAAAGCGCGGCGGATACTGTTTCGAGCAAAATGGTCTGTTTCTACAGATTCTCTTACAACTTGGGTTCAAGGCACGACCGCTGGCGGCACGGGTACGCCTGCGAGTAACCGATCGTTTGGAGATGCCAGCACGTACCCACCTGTTTATCAGCGTCGAGCTGGGTGGTCAGCAATGGCTGACCGATGTTGGTGTAGGTGGCTATTCGCTGACACAGGCTCTGCTGTGGCAGGAAAATCTGGAGCAGGATACATTGCATGATCGCCGCCGGCTGATGCATGAGGCTGGGCGCTGGTTTCATCAGGTTTGGACAGATAACCACTGGCTGGACATATACGAATTCTGGGGTGAAGAAATGCCAGCCAGCGATCAGAAAGTAGCCAACTGGTACACCAGCACATATCCGGAATCCAGTTTTACAAAACAGATCATGGCTGCGCGCGCTCTGCCCAATGGTGGACGTCTTTCACTACTGGATGGAGAATTCAGGCATCGTCATCCAGATGGTCGCGTAATAGCGCACCATGTTCCATCCGATAAATTGAAGAATATTCTACTGGAACAGTTTGCCATACGCTGGCCGGAAGAATAATGGCAAACCGGTTATTATCATGGTGGCTTTGTAGACTAAATCTCCTTATCACCATCAATGATGTGCTGCGATACACCTTCCGTGAAACATGGATTTCACCATGCACACTCCAATGCACAATTAATTACAGGGATAGTGTTCCTAAGCGATACCTAGCCAGAAAACGAGTGTCCCAATAAAAATTCCATACGTTGCAACCGGAACCAAAATGTTTTTCCAGCACTGGCGATGGCTTAACAAGACATCATCCTTTTTTCTGACAGTCGCGGCAACAGATTTCCATAACCTTCTTAAATTATCATCCAGAACAATTTCATATATGAAAAATGCAATGGTGACAGTTCCCCCGCCAACCTGAAATAACCAGAGCAATTCAGGATAATGTTGAGAGAAACCAGAATCGAAAAATTTAACTAACAGCCCACCAGACACCGCAAAGTAAATGGTCAATATTGCAAAACGCAACATGCTGTAATGTCTGATACTGATCAATAACTCTGTCAATTTATAGTCGCATAATTTCTTGTCCGTACTGCGTGATTGAGCGCATATCGGAGACGTAAGTCTCCTGAAAGAAATTTTTTGGTAATTCAAGGGCAACAAACTATTTCTCCATGGACAATGGACATCCAACTGTCCTCTTTGGCAGCCCAGGCCAGCCAGGCCTGTGCTATGCACTCAAGATCCTGTTCTGTTGCAATGCCGTCATTACGAAGCTGATCAGCTATGTCCGATTTCAAAATTCGATCTGCCCACATACTACCCCACCAGGCACGACTACCCGGAGTGGATAAACACCAAGTACTGGAGGTTGATTTGATTTCTGTAAACCCGGCTTGTTGCGCCCAAGAGAGTAAATAGCGACCAGCATCAGGCTCTCCACCGTTACTTCGGGTCACCTCCTGATAGTATTTCATCCATTGATCAAGTGCAGGAATCATGGGGTACCAGATAAACCCACCATAATCACTATCCCGAACTGCCACGATTCCATCAGGCTTACAGATACGCCTCATTTCACGGAGCGCCTGTACAGGATTGCCCACATGCTGCAGGACCTGGTGCGCATGTACTATATCGAAGCTATTGTCGGGTAACCCCAGCGTGGTGGCATCACCAACCAAAAAATTCACATTTTCCAGATGCTGCCGCTCAACTTCTGCTTTGGTCAACTCAAGTGCTAAAGCAGTTATTTCTACAGCAGTAACCTGGCCAGGCGCTAACCGTCTGGCAAAATCAACGGTAATAGTGCCAGCACCAGACCCAATATCGAGTAAATTTTTCCCGGGGATAATCCTGTCTTTAATATAGCCAACAGAGTTTTCGACAGTACGATTTCTATGCGAGTGCAGCACTGAATCGTGGTATCCATGCGTATAAGTTATCTTTTCTCTCATAGATCCAGCTTTATTTCTTTTCCCTCGCCCGCGCCAGTGCAAGAGCCAGTGCACTGACAGATGTGGATTTATCTACTCTGGATGCAACCTGTGGTTGACGAGAAGCACGCCGGGGCTGGCGGTTGTCTTTACCTGTTTCTTTATGTACTGTATGTATTTTAGGCTGTTCGGTTGCTTCAGGCACATCATCAATCCGCATGGTTAGACTGATACGCTGACGTACGGTATCCACTGCCAGCACCTTGACTTTGACGATCTGTCCTGGCTTAACAATCTGGTGGGGATCCTTGATGAACTTGTTTGCCAGTGAGGAAACGTGCACCAGACCATCCTGATGCACGCCAATATCAACAAATGCTCCAAACGCAGCCACGTTAGTCACAACGCCTTCCAGAATCATGCCGGATTGCAGATCAGTCAGTGATTCAATCCCTTCTTGAAAGGTAGCGGTTTTAAATTCCGGGCGCGGATCACGGCCAGGCTTTTCCAGCTCGGACAGAATATCGCGCACAGTTGGCAAACCGAAGGTTTCATCGGTAAATTCTTCAGCAGTAAGCCCTTTGAGTGTTTCCGGATGCCCCATTACCTGCCCGATTCCTTTACTCAAACGCGCCAGAATGCGCTCCACCACCGGATAGGCTTCCGGGTGAACAGCGGAACGATCCAATGGATTATCCCCGTCGTTGATGCGCAGAAAGCCCGCTGCCTGCTCAAATGTTTTTTCACCCACACGCGGCACTTTGAGAATCGTTCGCCGATTTGGAAACCGACCATGAGCATCGCGATAGCTGACGATATTCTGGGCAAGTACGCGATTAAGGCCGGAAACTTGTGCTAACAGAGGTGCTGATGCGGTATTGACATCCACACCAACCGCATTAACACAATCCTCAACCGTAGCAGCCAGTGATCGCGCCAGAGTACGTTGGTTTACATCATGCTGATACTGACCAACACCGATTGATTTGGGTTCGATCTTGACCAGTTCTGCCAGCGGATCTTGCAGACGTCTGGCAATGGAAACCGCGCCGCGCAAGCTTACGTCCAGATTGGAAAATTCTGCAGCAGCCAGTGCAGAAGCTGAATAAACCGAGGCACCTGCTTCACTGACAACAAGCTTGATCAACTTCAATTCGGGGTGTTGCTCTGCCACCAGCCGAATGACCTCGGTGGCTAATTTATCGGTTTCCCGGCTCGCTGTCCCGTTCCCAATTGAAATCAGCTCAACACCATGCCGGAGCACCAGTTGCACGATGCTTGCCAGTGAACCCTGCCAGTTACTTTGTGGCTGATGCGGATAAATCGTCGTCGTTTCCAGCAATTTCCCAGTGGCATCGACCACAGCCACTTTACAGCCAGTACGATAACCCGGATCAAGCCCGAGTACAGCTTTGGGCCCCGCCGGAGCGGCTAGCAGCAATTCACGCAGGTTGCGGCTAAAAATCCTGATTGCTTCAGTTTCTGCTGCCTCGCGCACCTGCAACAACAGTTCCGCAGTGAGATGCGGATGCACTTTGACACGCCAGGCCCACTGACAAACATCCCCCAACCATTTATCCGCTTTCCGGCCACGATTTTCGATTTTGAAATGTGCAGCAATCATGGCAACACAAGGATGTGGAATTACTTCACGAGAAGTTTCATCCAGGTCCAGATCAATTCTAAGCACTCCCAGTGCCCGGCCACGGAACAATGCCAGCGCGCGGTGTGAGGGAATCAAGCGCACTGGCTCGGCATAAGCATAGTAATCACGGAATTTTTCTTCCTCCGACATTTCCTGACCGGCAACAACCACTGAAGTCACCACGCCTTCCTGCCAAAGTTTATTGCGCAGAATGGCGAGCAGCTTCGCTGTCTCCGCAAAACGTTCAGCCAGAATATCACGCGCACCTTCCAGTGCTGTTTTTACATCGGGAACATTGATTGCCTCTACTCCTTCGGCTGCTGACACCACCTTGATATAGTTTGCGGCTTCCTGTTCTGGGTCGCACGTCGGATCTGTCAGAAGAGTGTCTGCCAAGGGTTCCAGCCCGGCCTCACGCGCGATCTGTGCCCGTGTTCGACGCTTCGGTTTGTAGGGCAAATAAATATCTTCCAGCAGCTGCTTGGTTGCAGCTTGTTCGATTATGTAGCGCAATTCATCGGAGAGTTTTCCCTGCTCCCCAATCGAGGTCAGGATGACCTGCCGCCGTTCTTCCAGCTCGCGCAGATAGATCAATCGTTCTTCCAGCAGACGCAGTTGTGTATCGTCCAGATTGCCCGTTGCTTCCTTACGGTATCGCGCGATAAAAGGCACGGTTGCGCCATCATCCAGCAAGGCTACCGCTGCGCTGACCTGCTGTGGCGCAACACTGAGCTCTGTCGCAATGGCGTTGATAATCTTTCTTTGTACTGCTTCTGAAACTGCTGATATTGTTGAAGAAGTCATAGCGCTGATGGAGAAGAAAGGAACCGGAAAATCGGCCAGGAAAGCTTTGGAAACCGTTCAGCCAGGATATATCATTCAGCAACATATATTCTGTAGCGAACTGCAACCAGAGATCGGTTTATCATACCAGACAACCCGTCAATTGAATCAAGGCTCATCCAGCAAGATTGCAAGGGACATTGCCCAGAAAGACGGAGCCCATGAGCGGTGATACAATGCGCACTACATGTTATACAAGGACAGCAATCCAGCAAGCTAAACCGTAAAAAAACCTCATACGGCCAAGGCACGTTTTAAGACAAACAAATACTAATTGGAGTTTTCGATTATGGGATTTCTAGCTGACCGGCAAATTCTGATTACAGGCCTGCTTAGCAACCGATCCATTGCTTACGGCATTGCCAAGGCGATGCATCGCGAAGGGGCCAAACTGGCATTTACTTATCAATCAGAAGATTTACGCGAGCGCGTTGGCAAGCTAGCTGCCGAATTTAACAGCGACCTGCTGTTTCGTTGTGATGTCAGCCAAGATGAAGAAATTACCCGCTGTTTCAGTGAATTGGCGAGCCATTGGGATGGACTGGATGGAATCGTGCACTCCATCGCCTTCGCTCCACGCGCCGCTCTGACTGGTGATTATCTGGAAAACGTCGATCGGCAAGCCTTTCATATTGCACATGATATCAGTTCATACAGCTTTGCTGCACTGGCAAAAGCTGCCCTGCCGCTGATGCAGGGAAGATCGGCCGCTTTGCTGACACTCAGCTATCTCGGCGCTGTGCGTGTGATGCCGAACTATAATGTGATGGGGTTGGCCAAGGCGAGCCTGGAAGCTAACGTTCGCTTCATGGCGTCAAGTCTTGGTAAACAAGGGATCAGGGTGAATGCCATCTCAGCCGGTCCAATTAAAACGCTGGCGGCAGCAGGAATTGGTAATTTTGGCAGGTTACTAGGTTATGCCGAGAAAGTTGCACCCTTGAAAAGAAATGTGACCACCGAGGAGGTTGGTAACGTAGCTGCTTTTCTCTGCAGCAATCTGGCCAGTGGTATTACCGGCGAAATTACCTATGTTGATGCCGGGTTCAATACCGTCGCATTTAATCTGGACACTGATGAGCAGTAGTAGCCTGCAGGCTACTACTGCTCTTCTTATCAGTCATTCTCCTCAACTGGCTTGATTTTTACTTCGTAGCGTTGCCTGAGGCCAGCAAGATAGGCGTTTAATTCTTCCTGACCGTGTACCTGCTGCAACTGATTGATGAGCATAGTATATTGGGATGATCCACTTTCAGCAGCTGGTACTTTCACCTGATTGATCCGGATCAGGTCAAAACCACCCTTCTTGGTCTTGACTCCAGTATAAGCAGGGAGTTTTTCCACATCTGTTTGAAAAAGTGCGTGTAGCATCTCTTCATCACTCCCTCTTTTCTGAGTATAGGAAATTTCCACTGGCTCTCCCCATTCCAGGGATTCATCAGTCTCTCCTGCCTGCAATTTGGCAAGCTTCTGTTTGCCTTCTTCCTCGGCGGTTGCAGCTGCGATTTGCTGCTTTAGAAGTTCGATAATCTTATCCTTGACCAGTCCGATTGATTGCACACTGGCGGGACGATGCTCAAGTACTCTGGCCGAAACGAAGGTATCAGGAGCCACTTCAATCGCCTCGGTATTGTAATGGTCACGAATAGCGCCCTCCGAAAATATCGCCTGAAGCATACGTTCATTGGCAATAACTGACGGCTCCTTCGAATTACGATCAATCCAGTCACTTTGCTGAACAGACAGATTAAACATCTGCGCTACAGGTTGCAATGTATCACTCTGCTCATAAACAATATTGCTGAAATCTTCGGATAGCTCACCAAATCTGTCAGCAGCCTTCTGACGCTGGAGCGTTTGTCTGATGCCTTCCTTGACTTCATCAAATTTAGCCACATTCGCATCTTTCACTGCGGTCAGCCTGATAATGTGAAAACCAAACGGAGTTTCTACCGGGCCGCGTATTTCATCCAGCTGCATCTCAAACGCCGTATCCTCAAAGGCTTTGACCATCAAGCCACGTGCAAAGAAACCAAGATCTCCGCCTGCTTTCGCCGAACCCGGATCTTCTGACAACTCCTTAGCCAATTCTGGAAATTTGTCCGGATCCTGCTTTACTTGTTCTAGAATTTGTTCTGCCTTAGCCTTAATGGCTGCCTTTTGCTCTTCAGTTGCATCAACCGGAACGGTCAGCAATATATGACTGGCTCTCCGTTCCTCGACCCGACCAAACTCATCCTGATGCTCATCAAAATATTTTTTGATTTCCTCATCAGAAATCTGCTCCTGCTTCGCTAATTCTTCCAAAGAAAGCACAACATATTCGATCCGAACCCGTTCTGGTAACGTGAAATCCTGACGATGACTGTCATAGTATGACTGAATAGCAGCCTCATCGGGTTCAGCCTGATTAATATATTGCTCAGGATTGATTGTCACCCGATTAATCTCGTACTTGGTTTCACTGAGTGAGGCTATTCTGTCCGCAACAGTTTTGGAGACGATCACACTTCCGGTAATACCTTCCAGCAGCTGTTGTCGCATAAGATCACCCGCCAGCCTCGCTTCAAACATTGCGGGAGACATTCCCTGGCGCTGAAGCAATTCACGGTAACGCTCATACGAAAATTTATCGTCCTCGTGGAAAAGAGCGATATTCTGAATTTCGGCAGTCAGACGGGAATCCAGTACGGCCAGCCCAACTCGCCCGGCCTCATGACGCAACAGCTTCTGCTGGATCAGATTTTCCAGAACAGCCATACGCATCTGCGGGCTGTCCAGCAGACTGGCATCAAAATTTTCCCCCAGCATATTACGCAGATTTTCCTGTTGATTACGTAAAGCCTGCTCATATTCCTGGCGGCTGATTTCCTCACCATCAACAGATGCAACATCACTCGCACTACCCATGCCTTGATACGACTCCAGCCCCCAGAACAAGAACGGCAAGAGGGCAATAAAAAGCACGATCTGAACTATCGTCTTCTTTTGGTTTACAAAATCAAACACGGCGAATACCCGAAAAAAAGGAAACAGGGAAAAACAGGGGGAGGAAAAGATGTTATATCATCATGACCGGACATTACGCAAAGTAAAGATATGGCGGAGTGGACGGGACTCGAACCCGCGACCCCCGGCGTGACAGGCCGGTATTCTAACCAACTGAACTACCACTCCCAGTATTACACTCTCTAATAAGAGATCAGCTACAAGATAACTTTACCCAATAATGCTGTTGGTGGGTGCTGACGGGATCGAACCGCCGACATTCGCCTTGTAAGGGCGACGCTCTACCAGCTGAGCTAAGCACCCGAACCCACCCATCTTTTCTTTGCTATCGAAGGAGCGCTAGTTTACAGCATCTTTCAGCGCTTTGCCAGCAGTGAATTTGGGCACTTTAGCTGCCTTGATTTTTATCTCGGCACCGGTACGCGGATTACGTCCCGTACGGGCAGCCCGTTCCCCAACCTTGAAAGTTCCAAAACCTACCAGGGTGACGCTGTCATTCTTGCTAAGCGCATCCTTAATGGCAGATAACGCACCATCCAGTGCATTACCCGCCTCTGCTTTTGTAATATCGGCATGACGAGCAATCGCTTCGATGAGTTCAGATTTATTCATAAATTCCCCTTTGTTTTGCTTCGTTAGGTTGCAGGAAAACACCTCTTTTTACACAGACAACTCTGTATAAACCCTTATATCAAGCCGTTTTGCGGCGGTCAAGTGTTTAACCAGAAATCAGCTTCATTTTTGATAAATTCCCGTTTCACCCGAATCGAGAAAGTATCACATCAGTAAAATCTGCTCTCAATCTGTTTCTGCGCCAGGTTCACGATCAAGCATATTCCTGATTGCACTCTCAACCGGGATTTGTTCGTACAAAATACTGTAAACCGCTTGAGTTACGGGCATATCAATTTGTAGCTGCCGTCCCATTTCGTGCGCCTCTCGAACGGTATACACACCTTCAGTAACATGTCCGATTTCAAGTAAAATCTCTGGCAGTTGACACCCGGCAGCAAGCATCATCCCAACCTGACGGTTCCTTGACAAATCACCGGTACAAGTCAAAATCAGATCTCCAATTCCACTCAAACCGGTAAAGGTTTTCCTATGCCCGCCCAGCGCCACACCCAGCCGGGTAATTTCCGCCAGCCCGCGAGTAATCAGTGCTGCTCTTGCATTATTACCAAACGCAAGTCCGTCAGAAATCCCGGCAGCAATTGCAATTACATTCTTGAGCGCCCCGCCAACTTCAACTCCAACCACATCACTGCTGGAATAAACACGTAAAATTGAAGTATGAATCTCACTGGCAATCCGTCTAGCAAAAGCATCATCATCAGAAGCCAGCGTCAGTGCAGCAGGAAGCCCCATTGCCACCTCTTGGGCAAAACTTGGGCCAGACAATACGCCACAAGTGATCTCCGCCGAATAAACATCCTCAACCACTTGGCAGGGAAGCTTTGCAGTGCCTGCCTCAAATCCCTTGCATCCCAGAACAAGCGGCAATGACTGATTCAAAGCAGCTATCCGCTGCAAAGTTACGCGCAACCCTGCAACAGGCACAACCACAAGAACCAGCTCCGCCTGCTCCAACGCATCACTCAGCGCAGAAGCGAGATGGATGGAATCCGGCAAATGCTGCCCCGGCAGATAACGCTGATTGACGCGCAACGCCGCCAATTCTGCCAAGTGCCCTGTATTACGGGTCCATAACGTTACGTGATGACGTGCCGACAGATAAATTGCCAGCGCAGTTCCCCAGGCTCCCGCGCCAAGCACCGTGATATTCATACACCCCAGACTTGATCAGTTCTGATATAGCCGACCTGGCCATCCTGATGTTTTACTTTTACCCACCCATTTGCGGCAGCACCCAGCCATTCCAGCACCACATCCTGCCGGGCTTGAAACACCAGCGACGAATTCTGATCCGGAGATTGATAAACACTGCCAACAGAAGCATTGACGATCACAAACCGTTTCGGGCTGAGATTTTTATCTTCTACCCAGGCAAGGTATCCATGATAATCCCGTACCTTTACCCATCCCACCACCTTTACCACCACTTCCAGAGGCAGATTTACACTCGCCACATATAATTTTCCGGCATTGAGAGAAGGGGCATCGTATAGAATAGTTGCCGACGTCGCGATCGACAGAAACTCATTTTGACTGCCTTCCTGTGCAATGGCCTTACAGGAAAAAAACAACAATGGAAACAACAAGCCAGCGGTAACAAATCCGGCCCGAAATAGCTGTAATCTCATGAATCAGTGCCTGGTTGTATTATCCACAGGCTGATCAGGCTGTGATACAGCCGCTTCCTGCTGCTTCTGCTGATAAATTGCCTCGAAATTAACCGGATTGAGAATCACAGGCGGGAATCCAGCTCGCGTTACTGTATCCGAGATCGTTTCACGCAGATAGGGAAACAGAATATTTGGACACAGAACACCCAATACTGGCTCAATCTCATTCCCGGGAACATTACGTATCCGGAAAATACCAGCCTGATGAGCCTCTACCAGAAACATAACCTTATCCTTTTCCTTCAGGCGCGCCGTGACAGTCGCCGTCACAATTACCTCGTGGATCTCCCCTTCTATGACATTATCACTGGTAGCCAGCTGAAGATTGATCTCGGGAGATTCCCGTTCCAGAAAAACCTGAGGAGCATGGGGAATTTCCAGTGATAAATCCTTGACATACACTTTTTCAATAACAAAAACGGGCTGCTGCTGTGGTTCAGTCATGGTTGATTCCGGTTAAATACATTTATCAAAATAAATAAGTCAGCTTCCAATAACAATCAGATACCGGCAGACATTCAGCCAGCCAGCAGACTGGCCAGCTCACCCTGTCGATCCAGCATTGACAAATCGTCATACCCTCCAACATGGGTCTGTCCAATATAGATCTGCGGAACCGTTCGTCGTCCGGAACGCCGCATCATCTCGGTTCGTTGCCCTGGTTGCAGATCCACTCTGATCTTCTCAATCTCCTCCACGCCTCTTGCACGCAACAATTTTTCTGCCATGGTGCAATAGGGGCAAAATCCGGATACATACATCACTACCTTGGGCATTTTGTCTCTTTCCGCGCCGTTATCATCCATCACTTTTTCACCAATGGAAGATTCTCACGCTGCCAGGTTTCAATGCCACCAGATAGATTAAAAACCTGTTTAAAACCATTTTTGCGCAAAACGGAACCAGCTCGCCCCGGTCGCAGCCCTGGCGTAAAGATGATAACAACAGGTTTATCCTTGAATCTTTCCAGCTCCTGCCAACGTTCTTCTATCTGCTCCACCGGAATATGGGCAGCATTGGGCGGATGACCACCGGCATACTCACCTTCATCTCTGACATCCAGCACCAGAGCATCTTCATAATTAATCAACCGGATCGCCTGCTTTGTACCAATATCACGGACGGAGTTACGTGCAACCACCGGCCATAGCAGCATGCCACCACTCAGCATTGCCGCCACGATAAAAAACATATTGTCTACCAGAAAAGTTGATTCCATAGATGTATCCAGAATGTATCCGAACCCGCTAAAAATCGTTATTTTAACAAAGTACTCGCGAAACTCCATTCATAGTTTTAGATAATGGAATAATTCCAGGCAACCCGGCGATTTCCTGCGGGATAGGTTACGATAACGTTTTTTCTTACAGACTCTCATTCATGCCAGTCAACATTCCACCGCTACTACCTGAACAGCTGCTGCCGATCCAGGGCATATCATTGGGGACGGCAGAAGCAGGCATCAAGCGATCCGGCCGAAAAGACCTGCTGGTCATCAAGCTTGCCGAAAACACACAAGTTGCCGGTGTTTTCACTAAAAACCGGTTCTGTGCCGCACCTGTTACGGTAGCCAAATCACATCTTGCAGCCCTTTTACCGACTCGCGCACTGGTGATCAATACTGGCAATGCCAATGCCGGCACCGGCCAATCCGGTATTGATCACGCATACGCCACCTGCGCCGCGCTGGCCGGGCTCATTGGCTGCCAGGTACAGCAGATCTTGCCATTTTCCACCGGCGTCATCATGGAGCCACTGCCGGTAGAAAAAATTACTGCCTGCCTGCCCCAGGCAGTGGCAAACCTGGTTCCGGACAACTGGTTTGCTGCTGCTCAGGCAATCATGACGACCGACATTGTGCCCAAGGGCGTTTCCCGCCAGATTCAATTGGGCGGAACGACCGTCACCATCACCGGCATCACCAAAGGTTCGGGCATGATCCATCCGAACATGGCCACCATGCTTAGTTATATCGCTACGGATGCAGCTATTACGCAACCCTTGCTGAACGATTTGGTACACCACACGGCCAATCAATCCTTCAACTGCATTACCGTAGATGGCGACACCTCCACTAACGACGCATTGATCCTGATGGCCACCGGACAGGCGAAGCACAACCTGATCACTACATCAACCGACCCCGGATTTATCACGCTGCAGGCGGCCATTACCGAAGTGGCCATTCTGCTTGCCCAGATGATTGTGCGCGATGGCGAAGGTGCAACCAAATTCATCACCGTGCAAGTAGAAGGTGGCAGGACAGCGGAAGAATGCAGCAAGGTCGCCTATGCCATCGCACATTCCCCGCTGATCAAAACGGCCTGCTTCGCATCCGATCCCAATCTGGGACGAATTCTGGCTGCCATCGGTTATGCCGGCATTGAGGATCTGGATGTCAATCTTGTTCAGCTTTATCTGGAAAATACCCTGGTCGCCGAACACGGTGGCCGTGCTGCCAGCTACCGTGAAAAAGAAGGGCAACGTATCATGCAGGCACCAGAAATTACTATTCAGGTAAAACTCAATCGGGGAAATGCAGCCACCACAATATGGACCTGCGATCTTTCCTATGATTACGTAAAAATCAATGCCGATTACCGCAGCTGATATGAATGATTCCGAACTGTTTTTCCAACGCTTAGACCAACTGTTAACGCGCATTGAGGACATCCTCCCTACCCGGATACAGCACGCTGATCTTGACGCACACATTGCCTTTCGCTGGCGTAAACACGACAACACCGGTTTTCTACAGGCGATAAGCCACCCGCATACGATTACGCTGAATGAACTGCTGAATATCGAAGAGCAGAAGCAGGCACTTGATCGCAATACCCAGCAGTTTGTCTCCGGATTCCCGGCTAATAATGTATTATTGACTGGCGCGCGCGGTACCGGCAAATCCTCATTGATCAAAGCATTGTTGAATCGCTATGCAGATCGAGGCTTACGTATAATCGAGGTAGATAAACAAGGGCTCACCGATCTGCCCGACATTGTCGAATTCATCGATCAGCGTCCGGAGCGCTTCATCCTGTATTGTGATGATTTGTCATTCGAAGCGGATGAACCGGGTTACAAAGCACTGAAAGTCGTTCTTGATGGTTCCATTTCCACCACATCCGACAACGTACTGGTTTACGCCACCTCCAATCGTCGTCATTTGATACCGGAATTCATGCATGAGAATTTGGCAACCCGGCATGTGGAGGGCGAAATCCATCCGGGAGAAGCCACCGAGGAAAAGATTTCACTATCAGAACGCTTTGGTCTGTGGCTGTCTTTTTATCCATTCGATCAGGAGCAATATCTGGAAATTGTTCAGCACTGGCTCTCACAACATGGTATCAGCAGATTATCCGGCCCGGCCCGGCAGGAAGCGCTTCGCTGGGCGCTGGCACGAGGTTCTCGCAATGGACGGGTTGCTCGCCAATTCGCCCGTGATTGGGCAGGTCAGCAAAAATTGGCAAAGGCAGAATAGGGCAAAAATAATATGCCCGACTTACCGTTGGTTGAAGTCGTCGTTGCCATTCTTATTCGTCCAGATAGCAGTTTCCTGCTCACTTGCCGGCCAACTGGCAAGCCTTATTCTGGCTACTGGGAGTTTCCCGGGGGGAAAATAGAAACAGGAGAATCTCCTGTTCAGGCACTGGCACGCGAACTGAATGAAGAACTGGGTATTACCCCCGACCAAGCCACGCCATGGCTGACACGGCTATTCAGTTACCCGCATGCCACGGTACAACTCAGATTTTATCGGGTAACCAGTTGGCAGGGTGAACCCGCTCCTCGTGAACAGCAGCAGCTCGCCTGGCAAACCGCCGACAATGTCACTGTTTCTCCTTTGCTTCCGGCCAATATCCCCATTCTGCGCAGCCTGATGTTACCCTCGATCTATGCCATTACCTGTGCAGCTGAAACGGGTGTGGAAGCATCATTGTTATCCATCCGACAAGCTTTTCAGAGTGGCATAAAACTTCTGCAAATCCGTGAAAAAGCTATGCCGCCCGATCAACTGGAATGCTATGTTCAGACTGTATTGCAACTTGCCCGGAATAATCATCAGGTGACAGTACTGCTCAACGGGAATATCGCACTGGCGCAAACAGTGCAGGCTGATGGCATTCATCTGACTTCAACTCAATTGCTATCACTGACTGCCCGGCCAACTGTTAACTGGTGCGGTGCTTCCTGCCACAACGCAGAAGAACTCAAGCGCGCTGAGCAGCTGGGCGTTGATTTTGTCACGCTGAGTCCCGTATACCCCACGCTCAGCCATCCGGGAGCTCCCTCACTGGGATGGGATAAGTTTTCTGTCCTCCTCCGGGATTACCCGCTGCCGGTTTATGCGTTAGGAGGATTACAGCCGACCGATCTGGCAATTGCCCAGGAACATGGCGCGCACGGCATTGCCATGATGCGCGGTATCTGATTTCTTCTGTCGGTGTTAACAAACTACACCAGATAAGTATCCACCCCGCTCAACAGCAAATCGTACTGAACTTCGACAATTTCCTTGATAACCTGTGCAGGAATACCTGTCACTACATTGTTTTCGACCGCCAGCCAACCTACTGCATCATTCGGCCCCAGGCTGACCACGTAACCGAGATCACGATGCAGATACGGCTCAAGCACCTTGAGCATACCGGAGTGGCGCAACATATTACGGGCAGCCAGTTTCCCTTTACGCACTGCTGACTGAGCAGTCATCGTATTCGATCCCACTGATTGATAAACCGAACAATCGCCCGCTGCAAATATATGTTCCAGTGGCTTGCCAGCTGCCATCACCTGGCCGAACAAGTTGGTTTTGATCAGATTACCCGGTCTGTTGCCGGTGAATGCCAGCGAAAGAATGGAAGGCAATACAAAATGTCGCCCGCTGGTTTTATCTTCCAGCAGAAGTTTATCCGTACGCTGCTCCAGAAAGTGGGCCGCTGGATAAAACTCGATATCCAGCTCCAGCATGCGTTTTTCCACATACCAGGAAAATCCTTTTGGAAACTGTTGTAATACTCGCTCCTTGTCATCCACCAGCCGTAGACCGTGATTAATCCGGTGGCGATACAGATAATCGGCCAGCTCAAACAGAAATTGGATGCCGGTTGCTCCCCCGCCAATTACGGATATATACGATCTTTCACTATTTTTCGTTTCCAGAAAGCTGTTCAGCAGATCAGCGCCGGAAACAGTAAAAAAATCCTCCAGGCCAAATACATTTCTTGTAGTGTGACTATCCATATCACTCCGGCATGCCATCCTTGCACCCGATGCTACCAGTAGATAATCAAATGGAACCTGGATATCACCTGCCTGCAAGTAATGATCTTGCTGCCACTGACACAACATCGATTCATCCAGCGACAATGTACTGCGAATATGGCGACAACCAAAGCGCTGCTCCAAAGCCGTATACGGAACCAGCAAATCAGATAATGGATAGCGGAAAGTTTCATGCAAATGGGTGATTTTGAGATGATTGATTCCAGGATCAATCAGCGTGATTTCTGCGTCAGGGTTGTAGCGCCGTAACGTAGTCATCGCAGCAATCCCTGCGTACCCCCCGCCCGCAATCACAACCTGTAATCGTCTGTTTTTTGGTATATATAATGGCAGAAGCGCCATTCATGCCTCCCTTCCCAAATTTAACGGAAACCAGCGTAGCACGGATACATCCCCCGGTCACGCCTCGCGTATAATCACCCGCTCAACCGATTGCCTCCTTCACAATTACCCTGCCGGAACATTTATGCATATTCACATTCTTGGAATCTGCGGTACCTTCATGGGCGGACTGGCGGTACTGGCACGCGCTGCTGGTCATACCGTCACCGGCTGCGATGCCAACGTCTACCCGCCAATGAGCACACAGTTATGCAATCAAAATATCGAATTGATCGAAGGCTACAGCACCGATCAGATTAAGCTGGCGCCTGATTTATTCGTAGTTGGCAACGTCGTCACACGCGGCAACCCGTTAATGGAGGCCATTCTCGATGCACATCTACCCTACACATCCGGCCCGCAATGGCTGGCACAGCATCTGCTGCATAATCGTTGGGTGCTTGCCGTTGCCGGCACGCATGGCAAAACCACCACCAGTTCAATGCTTGCCTGGATTCTGGAATATGCCGGGCTTGCTCCTGGTTTCCTGATCGGCGGCGTCCCGGAGAATTTTGGCCTGTCTGCCCGTCTGGGGCATATCGACGAAGAACAAACGCTCTCTCCTTTCTTTGTCATCGAAGCGGATGAATACGACACCGCCTTCTTCGACAAGCGCTCCAAATTTGTGCATTACCAACCCCAAACTGCGGTACTCAATAACCTTGAATTTGATCACGCGGATATTTTCCCGGATCTGGCCGCGATCGAGCGTCAGTTCCATCACCTTGTCCGCATCGTTCCGCGCAATGGATTGATTATTGTCAACGGCTGTGATGAAACCCTGCAGCGCGTGTTGCATCAAGGATGCTGGACGCCTGTAGAAAAATTCGGGGTGGATGAAGGCTGGCAAATCACCACGGAGCACGATCAAAACCAGTCAATCCGTTTCCAGGGTAAACCGCAGGGAATATTGCACTGGGAGTTACTGGGAGAACATAACCGCATGAATGCACTGGCAGCGTTGGCTGCAGCGCGTCACGCCGGCGTACCGGCACCACTTGGCATTGAAGCCTTATCCCACTTTAAAAATGTGAAACGCCGCATGGAGCTGCGCGGGATTATTCACGATATTCACATCTATGATGATTTTGCACATCACCCCACTGCTATTCAAATGACTCTGGCAGGGCTGCGCGACAAGATTGGTTCTGCACGCATCCTCGCTGTGCTGGAGCCACGTTCCAATACCATGAAACTTGGTGTCTGGCAGGACAGCCTCGCTGCCAGCCTGAATCAGGCCGATCAGGTATTCTGCTATGCCCATCAGATGGGCTGGGACGTAGCTTCAGCCCTCACTGCCCTCGGCAATAAAGCTGACATTCACCATGATCTGTCTGCCATGATCAGCGCCATCACTACTGCGGCACAACCGGGCGATCATATCTTGATCATGAGTAACGGCAGCTTTAATGGCCTGTACGATAAACTGCTTGATGCCTTGCGCAACCAAATTAACCTGTCCTCCTGACACTCATAAAAAAACCCCGCCAAAACTTAGGCGGGGTATAAAGGCTTCGTCACAAAATCTGTTGCTTGGGCTCCGATTTTGCTCGAAGCGAGAAGAGAGAAATACTCGTCACTACTGAGAAAACAAACTACGATTGAAACAGTTTCTAACTAATTTTCTATATCAAAGAACGCTTACACTGCTTTAAAACCCAATTCCGAGATAACCACCAACGGTAAATCCACTGACATCCACCCCATCAATCTTGCCAGCCAGATGGTATCTGGCATCCGCACCGATATACATTGATTTCCAGATGTTGTAATCAGCGCCTACGCCAAACATCACACCCGGTGCTAACACTGTAATAGATTCAGAAGGTGGACTGACAACGTGAAGCGCTAAGCCAGCTGGAATTATCCAGGGCCTGAATTTGCTGCCTTCCATAAACTTGATTTTCGGTGCTGCCGTCAACGTAAATTGACTGACAGTTACATCACGCGGATTATTTGGAATACTGATACCCAATACAGGCCCTGCTAACTGTGTTGGGTCATTGGCAAGCGGATTTCCTTTTACTTTGTTACTAAACTGCTTATATTCAAACATCAACTCGGCAAATACACTGGTTCCCGGCGCGAGGCCCCAAACATCATTGGTTAGGCTGAAATCAAACCCAGCCCCCACATACCAGGCACTTTTGCCTGCCTGATCCTGCACCCCAATAGGAGCTACAGCACTCTGGATGGAAACACCATTGCGAAGATGGTCACTATGCGCAAAGCCACCCCGGAAAAACAGCATGTGTTTATGGGCTTCATGCTCGGTTGCTTCCGCTTTAGAGACTATCCGCAATTTTTGATCAACTTTTTGCTCATGCATCACGGTATCGGACTTAACCTTATCCAGCTCGCCCCGGATAGATTGCAATTGCTGTTCAAGCAACCTGATCTGCTCTTCCAAAACCTGTGTTGATGCACCTTCGGCAAATGTCTGTGGCGCACCCAGCAGCATTGAAGCGCCGAATATTCCGATCACGGTATTTAATACGGCACGCTTTCCGAATGGATTATGACTCACCCTGTTCTCCTTTCTTGTTTTATGTATATGCAAATGTTGCACGACAAATGCTAAATAACTATCGGGAGAAATACTTTGATCTATATCAAGGCAGCGCTGTTTTCTGCTATTTGTGCCCAGATTGAGCTGAAAACACGGTTCTTCCGATTATTGTTATTGAATAAAAAACCATCCGGACAAATAATTCACACCAGCCCAATGGTCATTCCCTTCGCAACGGGCGTAACACAGCAGAGACTACCCATAAAACCAGTACCCATGCGGGTTGCGGCAATGTGGCTCATGGAGGATGCGTGCGAAGTTCCCTAATTAATAGTAGATATTAGATAATTGCAGACAGGATGCTCTTGATCTGCATCAAGAAAACGCCATTTGCCATTGTTTACCTGAAGACATTGTTTCAGCCATGATTCGCACACTCTTTTCCGATACCCCCTTTCCACCACTGGAACAGGCACTGATCGAACCTAATGGTTTACTGGCCGCTGGCGGAGATCTGTCGCCAGAACGCCTGATTTCTGCCTATCAGCAAGGGATTTTCCCCTGGTTCAATCAGGAGGAAGTCATACTCTGGTGGAGTCCGAACCCAAGAATGGTACTGTTTCCGCAAGAATTGAAAATTTCTCGTTCACTGCACAAGACGTTGAAGAAAAATCATTATCAGATCCGGACAGACAGCGCCTTCACGCAAGTCATGCAAGCCTGTGCAGCACCGCGCGAAAAACAAACCGGCACCTGGATACATCCCGAAATGATTGCAGCCTATACTGCACTCCATCAGCGCGGGATAGCGCATTCGGTCGAAACCTGGGTGGATGGAGAATTGGTCGGCGGGCTATACGGTGTAGCCATTGGCAAAGCATTCTTTGGCGAATCAATGTTTTCCCGGGTACCCGATGCCTCCAAAATTGCACTGGTTTATCTGGTCAGGCAACTGGAGCGTCAGGGCTATGGCCTGATCGACTGCCAGATGAAAACAGCTCACTTGATGTCAATGGGTGCGCGAGAGATTCCAAGACTCCAATTCTCTAAATTACTGGGTAAGCTGACCGACCAGCCTGAACAAAATAGAAAATGGCATTTTAATTTCACCTATCCGCAATAGTCCGCAACAACCGAAATAGCAATCATGGATTTCCAGCTCACCAAAAACTATCCGTGCAGTTACTTACCAGGGCGGCTCGCACGCTCCCGGGTCGTATTGACCGGCAATGCATCGGATGCTGATACCTACACACAACTGATCCGACAGGGATATCGTCGCAGCGGCAATTTCATCTATCGCCCGGATTACGAGCTATGTCATGCTTGCATCCCGGCGCGTATCCCGGCAGAACTGTTCCACCCTAACCGTATCCAGCGCAGAATATGGAAACGACATCAGCATTTACAAGCCACCCGGCATCCCCTTCATTTTGATCCTGCACACTTTGATCTCTACCAGCGCTACCAGAAATTACGTCACCCCGGCGGAGGCATGGATCTTGATAATCAAAATGGGCATGAACAGTATTGCAATTTTCTCCTGCAAAGTATGGTCGACTCCTTTCTGGTAACATTCCACGAGAATCAACAACTGCGCATGGTTAGCATCATTGACCAGCTACCGGACGGGCTTTCTTCGGTGTATACCTTTTTTGATCCGGATGTCACCGGAACGAGCTATGGCACCTTTAATATCCTGTGGCAAATCGCACAATGCCATCATGGCCAGCTACCTTACCTTTATCTGGGTTACTGGATCGAAAATAACCGAAAAATGCGCTATAAAGCCAATTTCCAACCACTACAACTGTTAATTGACAACCAATGGCAATGTCAGGAAACCTGCACAACCATCTGAATGACATACACTCTACTACGTCCGCTGCTGTTTCTGCTTGATGCCGAAACTGCCCACACCCTTACCCTGGATACGCTCGGATTACTGCAGAAAACCGGGCTGTTACCTAATCGCACTATCTACTGCACACCGGTTCGCGCTATGGGGCTAGATTTTCCTAACCCGGTCGGGCTGGCTGCCGGTCTCGACAAAAACGGCGCGTACATCAGCGCACTGGCCCGGCTGGGATCTGGCTTTATTGAAGTGGGAACTGTTACCCCGCGCCCGCAACCCGGCAATCCCCGCCCACGGCTGTTTCGCGTCCCGCAGGCTGAAGCAATCATCAACCGGATGGGATTTAACAACGTTGGTATAGATAAACTGATAGAAAATGTCCGACAGGCGGATTATCAAGGCATATTAGGCATCAACATCGGTAAAAATGCTGATACGCCCCTGCAAAACGCGGTAGATGACTACCTGATCTGTTTACGCAAGGCGTACCCATATGCCAGTTATGTCACCGTCAATATTTCATCACCTAATACAAAACAACTCAGGCAGCTGCAAAATGAAACCGAACTGGAGCAACTGCTGGGCACACTCAAGACGGAACAAACCCGACTCAGCGATCAGCATGGCCGCTACACCCCGCTGGCCGTCAAAATCGCACCCGATCTGGAATCTGCTCAAATTGAAGTAATCGCCTCGCTACTACTGAAACACCGTATGGATGCCGTGATTGCAACCAATACCACCACCGCACGTGATGGCCTTGAACACCTGCCGCATGGTGATGAACAAGGCGGATTGAGCGGCGCACCATTAACGGAACGCAGCACCGCCGTCATCCGCCAGCTTGCCACGCATCTTCAGCAAGCCATTCCCATCATCGGGGCGGGTGGCATCATGTCGCCCCTGGATGCACAAGCCAAAATAGAAGCCGGTGCCAGCCTGGTACAGGTTTACTCCGGATTGATTTACCGTGGCCCGAATCTGGTTTCGGAAATCACCTCACTACTTTGCTCTCGTCCACCCCATGCCGGATAAAAGTAAATTGATTGAACGGATTGATGCCGTGTTGCCACAAACCCAATGCGGCCAGTGCAAATTTGATGGATGCCGTCCTTATGCCGTGGCGATTGCTGAGGGGCACGCAGATATTGATCAATGTCCGCCTGGTGGCGATGCCGGTGCTGCCGCCATTGCCGCCATCCTCAACATTGCTCCCAAGCCACTCAATACGGCTTATGGCCACCCCAAACCACTGGCAGTCGCTATCATTGATGAAGCGCAGTGCATCGGCTGCACCTTCTGCCTGCGCGCTTGTCCGGTGGACGCCATCATCGGCGCGGCCAAATGCATGCATACCGTTCTGACCGAGTTATGCACTGGCTGTGAACGTTGCATCGCACCCTGTCCGGTGGACTGTATCAGCATGGTGCCCATGTCTGAGCCCGCCACACCTGAAATTCGGCAACAAATAGCTGACAGCGCGCGTGAGCGGTATCATCTCAGACAACTCAGGCTGGCACGCAACCGACAAAAATCCCGGAAACCAAAACAGAACAGACTTAGAGCAAATACTATCTCCGCTACACAACCAGCAACCGATATGAAAAAAGCAGCCATCCAGGCAGCGATGGAACGTGCACGCGCAGCACTTGCGCGTTCCAACATTCCGTTTAAAGAATGAACGCTACCAAACGCCGGGAGATATTCACCCGATTCAGGCAGGCCAACCCCCATCCAACCACGGAACTCGAATACAGCACACCGTTTCAGTTATTGGTTGCCGTCATCCTCTCGGCACAGGCTACTGATAAAAGCGTCAACCTGGCTACACGCAAACTGTTCCCGATGGCCGATACACCAGAGAAAATTCTGCGACTGGGAGAAGTCGGCCTCAGTCCATTCATTCAGCGCATCGGTCTATACCGTACCAAAACCAGAAATATCCTCGCCACCTGCCAGTTACTGATCGAACAACATCGCAGCGAAGTCCCGCACACCCGCACAGAACTGGAGAAACTGCCGGGAGTCGGCCGGAAAACCGCCAATGTGATTCTGAATACCGCCTTTGGCGAACCCACCATCGCAGTCGATACCCACATCTTCCGCCTGGCTAACCGCACCGGCATCGCTCCGGGTAAAAATGTGCTGGAAGTTGAGCAAAAATTGCTCAAGGTTATTCCGGAAGAATTTCGGCAAGATGCTCACCACTGGCTAATTTTGCACGGACGCTATACCTGCAAAGCCAGGAAGCCCTTATGTCAGCAATGCCTGATTGTAGATTTATGCGAATTCAAAGAGAAGAACCTGGAAGAAACTACACCCTCACCCGATTTATAAATCGCACTACCCAACTAGAACGCGCCAGCTCACTCTGCGATTATGGCTCATGCACAGTGTAAAATTTTTCGACAGCACTTGCTGGATTGCTTCACGCCTGCGGTGTTCACAAAGCCAATTGCTTTTACAGATGTTTACAAGTGATGGAAACTTATTTTGTGAGATAGCCGGCGTCTCATTGCTCAGCTCCAACCGAGGTGAAGATGAAAGAAGTTCTGCTGACCACACCAGGCTGGAATGGATGGGTAGTTTTGTTGTAGCGCGACAAGATTTTGTTGACATATTTTACAGTTTCTAAATAAGGCGGAATGCCGCGATATTTCTCGACCGCCCCTTCCCCGGCATTGTATGCCGCAGCAACCAGCGCCACATCTCCCTTGAAGAAAGCGAGCAGCCATCTCAGATAAGCCATGCCCCCCTTGATATTGTCTTCTGCATCAAAAGCATCCTTGACCTGAAACCTCTCCGCTGTTTCCGGGATCAGTTGCATTAATCCCTGAGCATTCCTGGCTGAAACTGCCTGCACATTAAAACCGGATTCAACTGAAATAACCACCAGCACAAGATCAGGATCTATCTCGTATTGTGGTGCCAGTTTCTCCACAAGTGCAGACACGGACTGGTTAACGTAATATTTGTTTGGCGTTGCCTTGGCGCGAGCATAAATATTTCTGTTCAAGCAATCCGGTAACTGTGCCTTTGGATTGGCTGGCACAGGCATGAACCGCAGCATTTTCTGTGCATAGGCATGCCCCCGGGCGGCGGCCATTTCAAACAGGCTCGCAGCAATATTGTCATTACGCTCAACACCCCGTCCATTGGCATACATCCATCCCAGTGCATATTGTCCCTCCGGCGAACCCAGCCTGGCTGCCTGACAGTACAATTCCACCGCTTTTTTTCTATCTTGCGGCACACCCTCGCCATGTTCGTATTGACGAGCCTGCAGCACCAATATTTCGGCATTATTTGCAACATTACCGGGTATTCCCCGGGGAACAGGTTCACTGCTGTAAGTGACAGCAGCATGCAGAGCTAAAAAACTCAACACAACCCACCGCCATTTTTGGAAGATGTGCATATTTCTCTTCTGCTTGGATAGTTAAGGAGCCTCCGCACGAATCCTCCATGAGCCGCGCTGCTGGTAAAACTGCGATGATCGCAAGGTGTATACTGTATACCGCGAACCCATTCTACGAAGCCAAGGTGCACAACGCGATGAGCACACGGTTTTTCGGGTAGCCTGCTTGTTCCGCTCGTTGCGAAGGGAATGATCTATGCGCGCCTTGCGACCCATCCCACAAAACCACGTGCGTGACCATGTCGGATTCGTCCAGAAGTTCCTTAAGGTTTTGTTTTATTCTTAAATATTAAGCAACAATCATGCCAAAAATGGAGAACATCCTGAACCCGGGGATAACCATTTGCCAGCAAATGAAAATTTTCAAGTCATCTTCTGACAAAATAGCGACAGGAAAACAGCCTTGCAGACAGTGTAAAAAATTTCGACAGGTATGTGTTCAATGGAAAAATCAATTTTGGCCTCCACTCCTTTCACTTCGCCAGCGGCAAAAACAATCCTCCAGATATCCTCATTGAATCCCCTTACTCACTTTCAGGCTGCACGCGGCACACACGCACTTTACCGATATTATGTCGGTTAACTGAAACAATTTCGAAAATCAGACCATCAACCGTAATCTGCTCCCCCTCACTTGGAATATAGCCTAACTGCCAGAGCAGATACCCCCCGAGCGTGGAATAGCGTTCAGCCTCATCAACCAGATCGTATTCCAATAAATTGGATACCTTGCGGATACTGATCCATCCATCCATCAGCCACGAACCATCCGCCTGTTGTTCCGCCACCATTTTTTCTTCATCTGCGTCCAGAAATTCACCAGCGATTGCTTCCAGAATATCTGCCGGCGTCACAATTCCCTCGACTGATCCATATTCTTCAACAATCACTGCTAGCTGTAATGATTGATTGCGGAGCTGCTCCATCAGTTTGATCACGGGCACACGCTCATGCACCACAATCGGATGGCGTAACGACTTTTCCAGGTTGATCTTTCCTTCTTCCAGCATATCGCGCAGCAGATCCTTGGCGAATGCAGCGCCAACAAACTCATCCACACTACTGCGTGACAATAGAAAACGCGAATGGCCACTGTCGATGATTTTCAATCTGATCATTTCAGTGCTATCTTCCAAATCCAGCCAATCAATATCAGTGCGTGGCGTCATAATTGACATGGCAGGGCGCTCAGCCAGCGTCAACACGCCTTCAATCATCTCCTTTTCCTCCCGGGCGAACAGATCATTTTTGGCAACCTGCTGCGCGATCACTTCTGCAGTCTCACCCAACCCAACTTCGCCACCTCTCCCGCCAAGCAGTCGTAATACGGCTGCTGCGGTACGCTCTCGCAAGTCTCCAGTAGTGACGAACTTTTCCTTGTTATGCTTGGCAATCTGGTTAAACACCTCAATCAGAATCGAGAAACTGATTGCCGCATAGAGATACCCTTTGGGAACATGGTAATTAAAGCCTTCAATTACAAGCGAAAAGCCGATCATCATCAAAAAACCCAGGCATAAAATCACAACAGTGGGATGTTTCGAGACGAATGCCATCAACGGTCCGGAAGATGCCATCATGACAGCCACCGCAATGATGACGGCAATCATCATCACCGCAAGATGCTCCACCATCCCCACCGCTGTAATCATGCTGTCCAGCGAAAAAACCGCATCCAGCACAATAATCTGAACGATGACCTGCCAGAATACAGCGTGCACAATCTTGCCTTCTTTCTGCCCGGAATGTCCTTCCAGCCGCTCATGCAACTCCATCGTCCCCTTGAAAAGCAGGAATATGCCACCGAACAGAAGGATGATATTTCGCCAGGACAGCCCAATATCAAAAACTGTCAATAACGGCGTAGTCAGCGTAATGACCCAGGAAATGGATGCAAGCAGGATGAGGCGCATGACAAGCGCCAGAGATAAACCAACAATACGTGCCTTCTCACGCTGATCCGGCGGCAGTTTATCCGCCAGGATTGCAATGAAAACGAGATTATCAATCCCCAGCACAATTTCCAAAAAAATCAGTGTTGCCAAACCTGCCCACGCAGCAGGATCGACTACCCATTCAAAAAACACTTTTACTGATATCCGAAATAAATTGAGAAACTGTAATCAAGAATTTGAAATACCCGGATCCGGGTAAAAAGAAGTTGTACAGCGGACAGAAGCAAGCAACCAATATAGCACAAGTTTTTTTCAGCTAATCAAATACTGAAAACAGAAACCATGCTTTGTCATACGCCGAGAGAGGGGCAAAGACAACTCTAGCCATTCTATCAATGTTCACCCTCTTGCGGAAAAGCAACGGGGGCTTGACCTGACAAACAAGTGTGTCGAAAATTTTTACACTCTTTAATCACCCTCATACTCAATGCAAAGGTACAAGAACGATCGTAAAAGCATACGCCGGGTTCATGGTATCAGGCGGCCAATCATCAACTGAGGCATTCTAGGAACCACCTATAACAGCGATAAACTGCGCAAAATTGCCTCAATTTTTTTATCTTCCTTCGCCAGTTCGCGCAAGGTATGAAGCATGCGCGTCAGACTGCAGCCAAAGGTCATTTTACAGCTCCCGTTCAAGCTGCTTAAGGCGTGTGTCCATAGGACGCAGTGTTGCATAGCGATCCCATACAATGAAACCAATCAGACCAAATATGTCGGCAATTCTCACCAGCATCAGCTGCTGGATAAAATCCAGCCGCCGGTCTATGGCTTCAAAACGCTGATCCATTTTCTCCTGCATCGCTATAAAACGTAAATCTATTTTTCTTCCAGCGCTTTTTGCCCTGCCCTAAGCTCCGCCAATGATTCAACGATTTCACGATCAGTAATACGCGGCGTAATCTCCACCGCAAAAGCGGATACTGCCTGCAAGCTAATGAGGAACAACAAAATTCTGATCATTTCAGCCAAATTTATCCTTATGCAAACTCAAAACTGTTCCATCTATGTATGTCTATATACAATCAAATTCAAGAAAAATAAATATAGCAGAACCAGCAACTTGCTCCTTCCGTTCTTTTTATTAAGGAAGGTAAGCTCCACATAATTCGCATAGCCTACGAGATCACGGCAATCCAGGCCTTCGCACCCCCACTGCCGAATTGCTTCATGCCCACAGCATTCACGAGAACGAGTTTTGTTGCTCCTGCTTCGAATACTCTGGCGCAGCCGCCTTGCAACAACCATCACCCCAGCCCAACCGTCTCTCTAAAGAGACAAATAATATTCAATAAAAACAATTGATTATGACTGCTCACAATCTTCATAACAGATTACAGCGACAATTCTCTTCATCAAAAAACAGAAAAATTTATAACTATCTGATTAACAACCATTATTACAAATGGCATGGATTATGCTTTTATTGAAAGCATATTGCAGGTAGTAAATGATTTATCTGCTCCAGTTTATCAAACAACCATTCTTTGAATTACATTTGTTTAATTCAGGAAATGACTTATGAGGAGTATGTTCTATGCAGATCGCGAACCAATCCACGCCGGCAGTTACGGCAAAGAATATCCAGCTAGCAAATCTCGCATTTAATATTCATCACCCCGACTCACCTTCATTCAACTACAGCAGAACACAGCCCCTCCCCCCTCAACAATACCGAATACCAGCCAGCCCGAGTAACTACCCCGATCACACTGAACCGGATTGCCTCCTGCAACACAACGGTTACAGCATTCACCTGGTCAGCTCTCTCAAACAACGCATTAAAGCCACTACACTGATCAAACAGATGTATGCCTTGCGCGGCTACAATACAGAAAGTGCATCTGTTTTTTCACACAAGCCCAATGAATTTACATTTTTAGCAACAATCGGCGATATTGTAGCCGGAACACTTACACTAAAAATTGATTCAGAAGAAGGTCTACTTGCTGATGAACTCTACCAGTCTGAAATAGACTACTTCCGAGAGAAAGGGAGGAGAGTTTGTGAGCTATCGAAGCTGGTACTGGATCCTCAGCATGGTTCAAAGGAAATGATCGCCGTGCTCTTCCAGTTTGCTTATATTTATGCACGCAATCTTTATCAGGTAACAGACTTTTTTTGCGAAGTTAATCCACGCCATGCCACCCCCCAGCGCCGCATGTTTGGATTTCAACTAATTGGAGAAGAAAAAATCTGTCCGCGCGTCAACGCACCCGCAGTCCTGTTGCACTTAGAACACAAATTCATAAAAAACCAGATCAATTCACAGGCCGGAACATGCGATACAAATACAACCAGTCGTTCCTTGTACCCGCATTGCATCCCCTTTCCTTGGATAAATCAAAAATCAACAAGTAATCTACAGACAGTTCAACCCCTTCAGCTAATCTCACATTAGTAACATTTTTCCAGATGTTTTAGATTTTTCAAGAAATCAAATAACGACTAATATTTAAATCATAGAAAACAAATTAAAATCATGCAGAAACATTCGACTTTAGGTAAATAGATTTAAACTTATCAATATGCAGCAGCCATTTATTTATAACGAGGCCTTTTCCCGCAACATCGGTTGGCTGACAAGAGAAGAACAAAATCGATTACAACAAAAAAGAGTCGCTATCGCCGGGCTGGGGGGGGTTGGCGGACTTCATCTATTGACACTCTGTCGGTTGGGAATAGGTAAATTCCATTTGGCCGAATTTGACACTTTTGATCTGGCCAACTTCAACAGACAAATTGGTGCCAACATTGAAACCATAGGATTGAGCAAACTTGATGTCATGATCAGGGAAGCTCTTAAAATTAATCCCGACCTGGAAATTTCCAGATTTCCCGATGGTATAAATGAAGGCAATTCCGAGGCATTTCTGGCTGATGTTGATATTTACATTGATGGCCTGGATTTTTTTGCCTTCAACGCTCGCCAACATATATTTGCATCCTGTGCCGCCAAAAATATCCCCGCAGTAACCGCTGCTCCTTTGGGCATGGGCACAGCAGTACTCAACTTCATGCCAAGAGGCATGACCTTTGAGGATTATTTTGGCTTAAAAAATAGCTTAGAAGAAGAAAAGGGGTTACGTTTTTTTATAGGGCTCGCACCCGCACGCCTGCAAATGAGCTATCTAGTTGATCCGACTACAATCGATCTGGTTAACCGCAAAGGACCGTCCACCATCATGGCCTGCCAGCTTTGTGCAGGAGCAGCCGCAACCGAGGCTCTAAAAATTCTGCTTGGTCGCGGGCCAATCAGAGTAGCACCCAAGGGATATCACTTTGATGCCTATCTAAACAAACTAGCATTCACATGGCGTCCCTGGGGAAATAGGAATCCACTGAGTCGATTAGCCATTTCCCTGGCTCATCGCAAACTTAAACATGCATAGCAAGACAAACAAAGTAACCCAACAACAACTTGATTACATCCTGCAAAGCGCCATTCTGGCGCCTTCAGCAGATAACCAGCACCAAGCTCGCTTCAAGATAACCGGAAACAGTATCCATATTTATCACACCAGAACTGAATTTCCGTCCGAAGGAGGATATAAATGGGTATTGGCATTATTATCTTTGGGAGCTATAACAGAAAATATTGTACTCGCCGCCAGTCATTTCAATTTCCATGCTGAAGCGATGTCATTTCCCGAACCAAGCAACCCTCACTTGATCCTGCAAATCACCCTACATGCAGATCAGACTGAAGAAGACTCCCTTCGAGAAATGATTCCCCTGCGTCACACCAACCGCAGATTACACTTTCTCGGCCCTGGTATGACTGATATCGAACGAGAGGTATTACATCAGACAATACAAAAATATTCAGATTGCAAATTACACTGGCTGGATACTCCTGCACTACGCAAACAAACTGCTTACCTGATGCGCATTGCTGAAACCGAACGTTTTCGCAACCCGCTTTTGCATGAAGAGCTGTTCTCCGCCATTCGCTTTGATATTGGCTGGCACACTACCTGCACCGAAGGGTTACCACCCGGTGCATTAGGTATTGAACCATTATCGCGAGGCTTCTTCAGCCTGTTGCGCCATTGGCCAATCGCACAACTGGCCAACTCTTTCGGAATGCACCACGTATTGGGTTTTCGCTCCAGCTATTTACCCTGTCGGCTTGCTCCCCATTTAGGTGCATTAAGTGTAAAAAAAATCGACACTCAATCGATACTACAAGCCGGGCGCTCATTTCAAAGACTGTGGCTTACCCTGACCAAACAAGGGCGTGTGCTGCAACCCATGCCTGCTTCTGCAATCTATGCACTGCCACAAGCAATAAACGAAGGTATTCCAGCAACCCTGCAACAAAAACTTTTGGCCGGCTGGAAAACAATATTTCCTGAAAACATACCAGTTATTCTCTTTAGAATGGGAAATGCCAGTCATTTACCAATAATTACCAGCCGACCAGAGATTACGTCACTAGTTGAACACAGCTAACACCCCTCGACTCAATATCCACTACTTTTGGCTAGCCTTTGTCGATTTTTTTTACATTTTTTCTGAATAACAAAAAAGAACCAAATCTCTATTTATTTTTAAGAAAATTTATGTTTATAAACATATCGTTAAGCATGAATCAAAAAATTGGCATATCTTATGCTTATATAAAAGTAAGCGTTTGAACAAAAATGCGCGATATTTGCCTCTTGATCTATGTATTAAAACTTAAAGGTGACTTATGAACAAAAAATTAATCCCGGCTATTCTTGGCGGTTTAGGTATTTTAGGAATTTCCAGCCAGGCATTGGCATACCAAGTATTTACAGTGAGCCCAAGCTATATTACAGGAAATTCTGCACATAATGATTTTCAGGCCGACTCGCTTGCAGGAACGGCATCAGGACAAATTATTCTAAATGCTTCTACTAACACTGCTGCTGAATCTGGCTATATTGATTTTTCGAATTTTGCACTTGCAGGCTCTACCGTGGGAGCAGGTATTTCCCGTATCACTGTAGATTACAGGATTTATCTTACATTTGATTTAACAACCAGTTTGAGTTCCGGTAGTTTCGGTACTACCGGAAGTACGTATACCTTAGATACCCTTACATTCACCATGTACGCCGATCCAAATTTAGATACTGCGTTTACACAGGCAACTTTAACAAACCCAGCATCTGTTGGTGGTACGATAGCTGATGATTTCATACTTGCGACAGGTTCACTAATAACAGGCGAGTCAGCTATTATTCAAGGAGGGGTAGCTTTAAATTCCTACACTGATTTTTTGACATCTCCCGCAGGGCAATCCTTTTTTTCTCAGCCCAATCCTTTTTATGACTTGATGTTCAATGCATTTAACAATACAGGTGATGCAGTAGCTTTTAACTATGACACAGCAACAGGTTGCTTAACAGGTGAATGTATCGTGGCTGTTAAAAGTGGTGTAGGTACATTTGATTTTCAAGGGAGCGTAGTACCAGAACCGGCAACGCTTGCTTTGCTTGGAATCGGCTTACTCGGCTTTGGCACTTCACGTCTTCGTAAAAAAGCCTAATCAATACTAGTCTACTAATCAACTAACAAAGCCCCACATACGGCTAGCCGGTGCGGGGCTTTTTAGTTTTACATTCAACACCTCCTTTCTCCCTAATATAATTTTCTGCTGGATCATATAACCCAAGCTACGTGTTACTAAAACGTATATTTCTCCCAGTATTTGTCTTTTACCTGTATTCCAATCCTAGTAAACTGCTAGTCAAAATCTGATACAGGAGCAAGAAACATGAGAATTTCGGTTATTCCAACGTTACTGCGAGAAATACTTGGAAAACATGAATTTAATCGCGAGCCTGAACCAGATTTGGTCATGCAGGATAAAAACCAGGTAGCGGCTTTTGCAGAAGCCGGGCGTATTGACGGTATTATGTCTGCCACTTACCTGTTCAATACCACCCGTATTTCTCAAATTATACAGGACTGTAATAAGGTACTCGATCTTGGCTGTGGCCCCGCAACACAACTGGCACAAATTGCCCAAATTAATCCACAGATTGAATTTATTGGCGTAGATATGTCAGAAAATATGTTAAAAAATGCCAAGGCCTATTGTGATCAGCTGGGAGTGAACAATATCTCTTTTGTCAGAGATGATATTTCGACACTCAATACAATTCCTGACAACTCGGTCGATGCTGTTATCAGCACACTGGCATTACATCACCTGCCCAGCGAACGTTTACTAAAAAATTGTTTTAGACAAATCAGGCGGGTATTGAGAACAGAAGGAGCTTTATTCCTGATGGATTTATCACGACTCAAATCACTCTATTCAGTCCTTTATTTTGCTTATCTGAATAAAAAGTACCAACCCGCTATTTTTACACTGGATTATGAACGATCACTGCGTGCCGCTTTTTCTTCCGAGGAATTCAAACAGCTTGCTGCAGAAATATTTCCTGAAAAAAAGGTACAAATTCTTTCTACTGCTTTGATCCCCATTCTAACGATCATAAAAACTGAAGACAAAACTTTGCCACAAACAACTTTGGAAAAAATCCGAAAACTCTCAGAAAATCTGCCCAAACGGTATCGCAATGATCTACATGACATTAGATTTCTCTTTAAATTAAGCGGATTAAAGAACGATCCATTTTCTTCTCGATAAGCTGGGAAACAGGCCAACCCTGATCCACAACCTAACAGTGTACACTGAAAAAAGCTGATACTCTCCCGTTCAAACGTGTATATATCCAGATACGAATCTGGTTGCTGCGCCCAGTTGACACACTCACCAAATCCACTCGAATAAAAACGCACAAATCCAAGTATTTCTATAATACGATTTATGCACACCAACATTACATTAACCTCTCGAATCCTTACGAAGTATCTTCACATTTTTTAATCGATGCTGATCCTCAGCCAGCAATCGCTCAAGCCATATTTCAATACAGCAATGCTACCAAACGTGAGTCCTCAGCCCGGGACTGATCCAATATTTATTCATTAAATCACTACTTGTACGCTGCTCAGAAGAGATCTTGTAGGCTCATTGTGCTGAAAATTCAATATTTCTAAAATAAAGCCGTTAATTGCCATGATTCCGGATTTTAGTAATTAGATCTGGATTTATTTGTACAGCACTTTTCAAGCAATTACATACAAGAGGCACATTATGTTCACCCAAAAAACTACCAACTTGGGAACCGCCTTCAAGCAATATTTTGAAATTGTTCCCGCTTTCACTGAGGTATTAAAGCACGAAGCTTATTACATTCGTCATTCAGTTTATTGCGAAGAGCTGAAATATGAGGCATTACGCCAAGATCAGCTGGAATCAGATGAATATGATACTCATGCATTACATTTACTGATCCGTAATACTCGACAGGAAAAATTTATCGGGTGTGTCCGTATCATTATTCCACCAACTGATAGCTCTGATTGGCTTTTACCGTTTGAGAAAGCCTGCGCAAATACCCTGAATCGCTCCATTATTAATCCAGTAAAATTGCCCAGAAAACAAATTGCTGAAGTTTCCCGCCTTGCAGTTATTTCTTCATTTCGCCGTAGAAAAGGTGAAGCCAGCAATCCCGTCTGCCTCACTGAAAACGATTTTGATTCTAATCAGACGTCACGCTTTCCCTATATTCCACTGGGGCTTTATTATGGTGCAGTTGAATTAGCACGCTTATACGGCGTTAAGTTACTTTTCATTCTTACAGAAGAACGTCTAGCCAATCATTTTAATAAACTGGGTTTTGAAATCCAATTTATTGGGGCGCCGACCGAACACAACGGTTTGCGCTTCCCATCAATGTTTAGTATTGATAAAACTCTTCAAAACATACGTCCAGCTATCTACCCACTTTACCAAACTATTGCACAGGATATTCGAGTTGGAATGGGAAAAATAAACCAGCAGCCAGAAAACTCTGTTCATATCAATATCCATACTCCGAATCACACATCAACCTGATACGAAAAAGCTATAACGTAGCTCTATTCCATTCTCTTTATTTGCAATCCCCTCTACCACTCATCCTTCAGCATTAATCTTCCTGCACCAGGCGATCTCCCGCCCGGCTGCAGGAATCCTGTCCGGATTCAGATATTTTCCCGTAATTTCTGTAACAAAATAGTCACCAGGCTGTCACTAGCCTGTCACTCGCTATCAGGATAATTCCGACGACTGTATCAATACATCCTCACGATTCTTGAAACAGTCTACAAGAATAATTTTAATTACTATTCTCAGTCATGGTGATCGACGTATATTTCTATACTTTAATAAGAGGATAAAAATCAAACAAATGATGGCGAAAATTACAAGTATCAGGTCATTTGCATTGCTCATATTTCTTGTATTACCCACCTTGTCTGTTCCGCTTCCGGTCTGTGCAGAAAAACTTATCCTCTACATGGATACCGTCACCAAACAGCTTTATGCAGAGCCGGGTGAAAACAGGATCAAGCTGGGCGTATTCCAGCAGGTGGAAGAAACAGTATCCAAATCCCCAGCCGAAGAAAAGTCCAGACCGGATGAATCACCCACCAGACATGCTGAAACCAGATCCGCACAAGATAGCGAACAGCGTGTAGAAACGCAGTCTAAACAAACAAACGAACAAATTAAACATGCATCGAGAACCCCTGTACCCTCTGCAGAAAAACCCAAGGAAGAAAAAAAATGGTACGAAAGAATCAGCATCAAGGGTTATACACAATTCCGCTACGGAAAAAGTCTGTGGGGAGACAATGATGGCGCATCCTACTGGCAGGACAAATCTGCCGGACCGGATAAATCATCCTTCTTGATCAAAAGAGCGCGCCTGGCTCTTTCCGGGGATATTACCGATTATCTCTATTTTTACTTACAGGCAGATCTTGCCAGTAGCGCCATCTTAAGGGATGCTTATGGTGACCTATTCTTCGATAAAGGCAAGGAATATCGGGTTAGGGTCGGACAATCAAAAATTCCGCTCGGCTTCGAAAGCCTACAATCCAGCTCAGAGCGTCTCGCACTTGACCGCACCGATGCAATGGACTGTTGTAATGAGCGAGACATCGGTGCATTCTTTATGTGGACGCCCACTCATGTACAAGAGCGGTTCAAAGCAGCGAAGAAACTGAAAGGCACGGGTGACTACGGTATGTTTTCCTTTGGTACTTTTGGTGGCCAGGGGCCCAACAATGTTGACCTGAATAACGGAGTGCACATCGTAGGCCGTCTCACCTATCCGTTCCAGTTTGGAAACGGCCAACTTATTGAAGTAGGCGCATCCGCTTACCACGGTCGCTATGTTCCGAAATATGATAAAACCAAGATTACGGGTGTACCTGAAAAAGGTATCAGAGATGAACGTGTCGGGGTGCACGCTATACTTTATCCGCAGCCCTTTGGCTTACAAGCTGAATGGAACTGGGGAAATGGTCCCAGCCTAAGTGACGATAAGAAAACGATTGCCAACCATTCCCTCAACGGCGGCTATGTTCAGGCAATGTATAAATACGATGGATTTCGTTGGGGAACCTTACTTCCATTCGTCAAATGGCAACGCTATAACGGTGCACTGAGACTCCAGGATAATACCCCTCAGGATCGTGTAAGAGACTGGGAATTCGGGGTAGAATGGCAGATTTCACCGGCAGTTGAACTTACAACGGTCTATCATATGATGAACCGCACTGATCTAAAACATGACAAGCAATTCAAGTCTGATGTCGTGAGATTCCAGGTACAGTGGAACTATTTCTAATTTCTAAATAGATGGCCAAAGCGGGAGTTGCAGCAACATGCACTCTTGCCCCGTTTATTGTAGTAATCTTAAGAAGGAATAATTGATACCTGTCACCGAACCGAACGTTCAATCCCGAAAATTGCGGAATTGTAATGGCAATTCTGTAATACCGCCTTTCACTAGCTGAATTACTTCCTGTAAAACATCACGTTTTGCACCAGTTACCCGTACAACCTCACCTTGAATGCTCGCCTGGACTTTAAGTTTGCTATCCTTGATCAGCTTGACAATTTTTCTGGCCAGATCGCTTTCCACTCCGGTTTTAACCGTAATTTTTTGCTTTACCTTGTTACCGCTTATTTTCTCAACCTGCCCCTTATCCAGACAGCGCACATCAATCTCTCGCTTGGTAAATTTGGCTATCAGAATATCCATCACTTGACCGAGTTTGAATTCATCATCCGCAAAAAGATAAAGCTCATAGTCGGTCTGCTCGGCACGTGCATCCGAGCCCTTGAAATCAAAACGGGCAGAAACTTCCTTGTTAAGCTGATCAACCGCGTTACGAATTTCTTGTTTATCAACTTCAGAAACGATATCAAATGAAGGCATAACTTCTCCTGGTCAGACTGAAGGATTGAAGAACTGAATACCATATTATAAGCCTTGCATCCAGCTTCAGTAACACTCTGGAACTCTTGATAAAGCAGGCAGTGCCCTGGTTACCAGTGTAGATAAAACATGGCTTTCGCCAGGATGACAATTGTCAGTACGTGGCAGAAGATGCTCAGGTGTAAGCGCTGTGAACGCCGCCTGTTCAGCAGACCGCGCTTCCGCCATATCATGGCTGTCACGAAATGACCGAAAACGCTGATTGCCAAGATGATCTTGATACTCAATAACAGTCCAAAACTGCTGGCCAGAGGCTGTGCCAGGGTCGCCTGATGTTGCCAGGCCATCCCTATTCCGGCGGAATACAGTACCAGAAGTACCCAGGGCATGATCCTGACAGCACGGTTACCAATAGCGCGTTCAACCTCACGCATGATTTCGTGCGGCAGGTGCTTGCGTATACCTTCGATCATGACGACTTCAAAAAATACTGTTCCCGCAAAAGCGATCGCAGCCAGCAAATGCAGCGTTATCAACAAGCCATAACTCATTGCATGAATCCTCTTGGTTGAATATTCATACGTTCAACGATCAGTGAGGCTGTGCCGGAATATTTCCCGGCTTGATCACCGGAGGCGATTGATCTGCACGCGGCCGGATCAACATTGGAAGAAAACGCCAGAGGTAAAGTACAAAGGCCGATATCCAGATCGCAGACGAACCATGCAACAGGCCTGGCACGTAAGCAGTTGGCAACAGCGCCGCCAGTCGCAGTACAGCAGCCGTGATAATTAACATATACAAAATGACCATGCTGCGATCAGTACGTAATGGCCGCCCCAGGTGACCCAATGCAGTACGGGTAACCATGCCGATAATCAGTATCGCAAAGCCTGCCACGCCGATTACATGCACTGGCCAGGCAGCACGGGAGATCCAGCCTGCAGAATAAGCGGCTGCAACCAGCAAACCAATACCCAGCCCGGCGTATCCAGTATAAAGAATCCACAATAATGGCACCTGTCGAACGGCCCACGGCTTCCAGGCAAGCAGTTGCCACAGAGCAAGAGTCCCGGCGGCTGCCAGCGCGATTGCCGCTGCCGAGGTCCACCCTAACAGCAAGAACACAATGGCGAAAATGCTCGCTGCAAGTTGCCATTGACCACTGCCGGTAAGCATCGGGATCGTCAAACCCTGCACTGCCCGCATAGCGAAAAATGGAATCACCCGGCGTGCAATCAACAGTGCGATCACTGCCATGCACAGCAGGCCGGCATGAAAACTCTCCATCAACAAAGCATAATCCCCTGCCTGTATAAACCACAGAAACAGGCCATCAGCCACACCTAGCCCCAGCACAAGCAGTGGTATACCGTAATTACGCTGGCTGCGTTTTTGATAAATAACTCGGCCCAACGCCAGTGCCGCTATGCCGAAAAACAGCAGCTCACAAAGTGTTGCGATACCAAATGCTATCGATCCCGGCATCAAAAAACCAGCTCGCGCCACAATCCACAACAGTGTCAACCCGCCTAGCGCACGACCGTGCAACGGATTGATGCCAGTCCAATTAGCACTAGCGGTCAGCAGGAATCCTACTGCAATAGTGGCGACGAACCCCCACAGCATTTCATGTGCGTGCCAGAGCATACCAGCTAACACACCCGTCAGCCATTGGGGTGCATATATCCATAGTGCTACCGAAATAGCTGCCCAGAAACAGCCTGCAATATACAGTGGCCGAAAGCCCAGGCTGAGGAAAGCAGCCCATTGCGGCGCTGGCAGCTGCTTCCTGATTTGTGATGACTCAACCATGAGACAACCCCACAGGCATCACCTCAGGATGATGACTGATCTGATAACCCATCCACAGACTGCGGGCGATGCGATCAGCCATCATACAAATCTGTTCAGCCATGGCCTGATTCGATTGTTCAGCAGCGGTTTTATGGAACAGCTTGAGCCAGCGCTGAAACAGCTCTGCATTCAGATCAGGCAGGGCTATATGTTTGGGCATTGGCGTACCACTAAAACGATCAGTACCGCGCAAAATAGATGACCAAAAATCCACCATTCTGGTCAGATGGAGGCTCCAGTCATCAATATGTGCGTCGAAAATGGGACCAAGTGCTTCATCATCCCGTACCCGGGTATAAAAAGCGTAGATCAGGCGTGTGATATCTTCCTCAGTACACAACGTAGGATCAGGCATGAATACTTCTCCTGAGCAGAGTATTTATAAGATTGATTTTGAGTGTATCTTATATTTGAGTACCTCAGCAAGCCAGACCATCAGTAATCCTCATCAAGGTTTTCCTTGGCCCGTGACACTGTTGCAACGCATCAATCATGACGAAATACAGTGGTTTTTCAGAGATTTCTCAAGTATTGCCTGCTGACTTGTCATGATACGATTCTGAATCAGGAGCAATCCAGTCAAGGCCACTTGCTGTCTATCAGGTATCCTTTAAAAGTATTAGTGAGGCAGTCAGCAAGGCAACCACAGGTGATGCAAGCAAAGCGCAGCGAACAGCCGTGAGGCCGGCCCGTAGGGTGAGGCGCTTACGCCGAGCAAATACAGTTTACAAGCAACAAATAAGTATTTTGAGCCTGTTTTTAACGCAGTGATGGCAACGTAGACAGTTTTTCAGAGGATTCCCAGGAAAACTGGTAGCATCAAAATTATCTTTTGGCAGATAAAGAAACCCGGGAAGTTTTCAAGGTTTACAATCCTGCTCATTGTCTCTGTCTCGCGGAAAAAATTATGCAGAAAAAAATTCATCTCATTGCTGGTGCACGCCCTAATTTTATGAAAATTGCGCCAATTGTCCGCGCTTTGCAGCAGCAGGATAAATTGGCCTACAAGATTGTTCACACCGGTCAGCACTACGACCGGGCAATGAACGATGTTTTTTTCGAGGAGCTGGGCATCCCGCAACCAGATATCTTTATGGCAGCCGGCGGTGGCAGCCATTCACAGCAAACAGCAAAAATAATGATCGCCTTCGAGGAATATTGCTTGGCAGAGCAACCAGATGCGGTACTGGTTGTCGGCGATGTCAATTCAACCCTGGCCTGTTCGATCGTCGCCAAGAAACTGCACATTCCGGTTGCGCATGTCGAGGCAGGGTTGCGCAGCGGCGATATGTGCATGCCGGAAGAAATTAATCGCTTGGTGACAGATAGTATTACCGACTGGTTTTTTGTGACCGAGCCGAGTGGACAACAGCATTTGTTACGAGAAGGAAAACCGGCCTCAGCCATTCATTATGTCGGCCATGTTATGGTGGATAATCTGTTCTACCAAGTCGAACAGCTTGTCCGAGTAGACACTTCCGGATTTGAGACCAATCCACTTAAAACGTCACTGAAAGATCGCCCGTATGGCGTTGTCACCATGCACCGACCAAGCAATGTAGACTACCCTGAAACGCTGCAACGTATCAGCCAGGCATTGCAACAGATCGCCAAACAGCTTCCGCTCATCTTTCCGGCCCATCCGCGCACACAAAACAATCTGAAAAAATTTAATATCGATCTGGGACCCAACATTACACTGATCGGCCCACAGGCTTACATGCCCTTTCTTCATCTCTGGAAGGATGCCACCGTTGTTCTGACTGATAGTGGCGGTTTGCAGGAAGAAACTACCGCCCTGGGAATTCCCTGTGTCACCATCCGGGAAAATACCGAACGGCCAGTCACGGTGGATGAAGGTACCAACACACTGGCAGGAACCGATCCAGTACGAATACAGTCTGCGGTGGACAACATTTTACAAGGACGCGGCAAGCAGGGACGCCGGCCGAATTTATGGGATGGCAATGCTGCACGGCGTATCGTGGAAATACTGACCAGAGAATTGGATCGCCCCTGAATTCAAAATTTCGAATGGTCAGCAAAAATCTGCCCTATTCTTCATAACCAATCTGATGCAAGCATGAAACATTCCCTTACCCCAGTCATTCTTTCCGGTGGCTCAGGCACACGGCTATGGCCACTTTCGCGCCAGCAATATCCCAAGCAATTACTGCCGCTGGTTGATCAGCATTCCCTGCTGCAGGAAACCGTGCGCCGCCTGGATGGGCTGGATGATATCGTTATTCAACCGCCCATCATTGTGTGCAACGAGGAGTACCGTTTTGTGATTGCAGAGCAGCTTCGGCTTATCGGCAAAACTGGCAAGATCATTCTTGAACCATTCGGGCGGAATACCGCGCCTGCTCTGACGATCGCGGCATTGGCTGCTATACAGGAAGGGAATGATCCGATCTTGCTGGTAATGCCATCTGACCATGTCATCACAGATATAGCTGCCTTTCAGACGGCTGTTCACAAGGGTATGCTGCTTGCTGAAAGCGGTATGTTGGTTACTTTTGGTATCACGCCTGATACGCCGGAAACCGGTTATGGCTATATTCAGTACGGTACTGCACTACACGAGCCGGATACTTTCCAGATCTCCCGCTTTGTTGAAAAACCAGATCTGGTCACGGCACAGAATTATCTGCAAGAAGGTTCCTATTTATGGAACAGCGGCATGTTCATGATGCGCACATCTGTCTGGCTTGCTGCCATTGATACCTGCCGTCAAAATATTCTGAATGCCTGTCGCGCTGCATGGCAGCCGGAATCAGTAGATGGTGATTTTTACCGGATTGATAAAACTGCCTTTGCTGCCTGCCCCGGCGATTCAATTGATTATGCCGTGATGGAATCACTTTCCACTCATCCGGATACCTTGCCGCCAGGCGCAATCATTCCGCTTTCAGCCGGATGGTCGGATATCGGCGCGTGGGATGCGTTGTGGCACACCCTGCCAAAGGATGAATCAGGCAACGTCGTACGCGGCGATGTGTTATTGCAAGAGTGTCATGACACTCTTGCATTCTCCGAGCATCGACTGGTTGCTTGTATCGGCGTAAATAACGTAGTCATTGTGGAAACTTCTGACGCAATTCTGGTTGCACATCAGGACAAAACACAGGAAGTCAAACATATCGTTGACACCCTACGGCAGAAAAACCGGCCGGAAACCCGCTCACATCGCAAAATATACCGCCCATGGGGCTGGTACGATTCGATCGATACAGGTGAACGCTTCCAGGTCAAGCGCATTGTTGTCAACCCTGGCGCCGCATTATCATTACAAATGCACCATCACCGCGCCGAACACTGGATTGTGGTGCGTGGAACCGCACAGGTTACCCGGGCAGACAAAACCTTTCTGGTCAGTGAAAATGAATCCACTTTTATTCCGCTGGGGACACCGCACCGGCTGGAAAACCCAGGACGAGTGCCGCTGGAAATGATTGAAGTCCAGTCCGGTTCCTATCTGGGAGAAGATGATATCGTCCGGTTTGAGGATAAATACGGCAGAAAGGAAAGTTAACAGGCTCGAGCCAGACTGATACAGCCCGCGATCAGACAAAGCCACCCGGGAAATTGCTCTGGCAGTCAAGTATAATGCCGTTTTCAAAGACTTTATTTAAAGGAGAAAAAGCATGCCGATCTATGAGTATGCCTGCCATGCATGTGGATTGGAAAAGGAGTATCTACAGAAAATGAGTGATGCTCCGATCGCAAAGTGCCCTTCCTGCGGCAGCACTGATTATGTCAAGAAAGTTTCTGCTGCAGGTTTCCAGCTGAAGGGAACTGGATGGTATGTAACAGATTTCAGAAACAAGAATACTGGCAGACCGGATTCAAAACCAAAAGAGGAATCCGGCACGGAAACTACCAGCACCGATAAGACTGCTGCAAATACCGCGGCGACAACACCGACCACAACCACCGTGCCGTCTGCGCCTGCTACAGACTAGCAGGATTTTTACACAGCAAGGTTATCTGAACCGTTTTTTCATTCAATCAACATTAACGTCACTTATGCGTACTGACTATTGCGGCGCCATCAACACACGTCATCTGGGTAGAACAATTACTTTATGCGGCTGGGTACATCGCCGGCGTGATCATGGTGGGGTTATTTTTATTGACCTGCGCGACCGCGAGGGAATCGTTCAGATTGTTTGTGATCCTGATAATGTTGCAGCTTTCCCGATTGCAGAAAAAATCCGTAATGAATTTGTGCTGGAAATTACCGGCCTGGTACGCCATCGTCCCGAGGGGACAGTCAACCGGGGGATTCCCAGCGGGGAAATCGAAGTATTGGTCAGCACTATCGAAATTTTAAATCCTTCGCTCACTCCCCCGTTCCAGATGGATGATGACAATCTGAGCGAAGCGATACGATTGGAATACCGTTATCTGGATTTGCGCCGCCCGGCGATGCAACACAACATCCGGTTGCGGCACAAGGTCACCATGGCGACACGCGTATTCCTGGATCAGCACGGCTTTATCGACGTGGAAACGCCAATGCTGACCAAATCCACGCCGGAAGGCGCGCGTGATTATCTGGTACCTTCGCGCGTCAACGTTGGTTGTTTTTTTGCACTGCCACAATCTCCGCAACTGTTCAAGCAGCTACTGATGGTGTCCGGGTTCGATCGCTACTATCAGATTACCCGCTGCTTCCGGGACGAAGATCTGCGTGCAGACCGCCAGCCAGAATTTACCCAGATTGATATTGAAACCTCTTTTCTGCAAGAAAATGACATCATGGATCTGATGGAGGACATGATCCGCCGCCTGTTTGCTGATGTGATCAATGTCAGCTTGCCCGACCCCTTCCCCCGGATCAGTTATGCTGACGCCATGTTCCGCTACGGATCAGACAAGCCAGATCTGCGGGTGTCACTGGAACTGACAGAGCTGACTGATCTGATGCAGGACGTACCTTTCCAGGTATTCCGCGATGCTGCACAAAAACCGGGTGGGCGAGTCGCCGCACTACGTGTTCCTGGCGGTGGGGAGCTGTCCCGCAAGGAGATCGATGAGTACACCCGGTTTGTCGGCATTTACGGAGCAAAAGGTCTGGCCTATATCAAGATTAATGACCTGACCAAAGGTATGGAGGGATTGCAATCCCCTATCCTGAAATTCCTGCCCGAGCCTGTCGTGCAATCGATGCTCGAACGCACTCAGGCACAGAATAGTGATCTGGTATTTTTTGGTGCGGACAAGGTCAAAACTGTTAACGATGCCTTGGGCGCATTACGGGTCAAAATCGGGCATGAACGCGGTCTGGCCACAAATTTGTGGCAACCTTTGTGGGTCGTGGATTTCCCAATGTTCGAGTGGGACGAAGAAGAAAAACGCTGGCAGGCCTTACATCACCCCTTCACCGCTCCCAGCCAGGGGCATGAGGATTTCCTGGCAACCGATCCGGGCAAGGCACTTTCCAGGGCATATGACATGGTATTGAACGGCATGGAAATTGGCGGTGGGTCAATCCGTATTCACCGGCAGGATGTACAAAGCAAGGTATTCCAGGCATTGAACATAGCGGATGACGAAGCAAAACTGAAATTCGGCTTTCTGCTGGATGCCCTGCAATACGGCGCCCCACCGCATGGCGGCATAGCCTTTGGTCTTGATCGTATCGTTGCCATGATGACCGGTACAGATTCTATCCGCGATGTGATTGCTTTCCCCAAAACACAACGCGCTCAATGTCTGCTGACGCAGGCACCCAGTACCGTCGAGGAGAAACAATTGCGGGAGCTGCATATCCGTCTGCGAAAGACCGATATCACAACCGATTAGCTGGATTTGTCTGTTGCAAGTCTACAAAATACCCATATCTGTTCTGGTCGTTATCCACACGGTCGATCTGCGGGTGTTGCTGTTGGAACGCGCTGACCACCCCGGTTACTGGCAGTCTGTTACAGGCAGCCAGAATCCGGGAGAAACACTGCAGCAGACTGCTGCGCGTGAAGTTAGAGAGGAAACCGGCCTGAATACTGCCAATTACATCCTCCGCAACTGGGAAATACAAAATCACTATAAACTTTTTGAAGAATGGCGTTGGCGCTACCCGCCGGGAATAACACACAATACCGAGCACATGTTTGGACTAGAGCTGCCGGAAACGATACCGGTTGTCATTTCTCCGCGTGAGCACTTGGGATATATCTGGCTGCCGTGGCAAGAAGCGGCTGACAAGGTCTTTTCTCCCAGTAACGCGCAGGCGATCCGCATACTGGCAAGTGAACGAAAATCAAAGAAATTCCCGGCCAATAGAACGCAAGACGAGACATAGAAAAAATGGAATATGGCCGAAGCGCGTGACGATAACAGATACCAGAATCCGATTGTCTTCTGGTAGGCGCGATTGGACTCGAACCAACGACCCCCACCATGTCAAGGTGGTGCTCTAACCAGCTGAGCTACGCGCCTGAAGAAAAAAGATTCTAACTGAAACAACGATCCGCTTCAAATTTATTGACGACTTCCATTATCAACAATAAATAATCCCGGGAGTTTCCGGGTATTTACCTGTTAAAATACGCCAGAATTTCAATAAAACGAAATATTATGAGTTGTCTGTTTGTAATCAGCGCACCCTCTGGTGCCGGTAAAACCAGTGTAATCCGTACTTTGCTGCAAACGGATATCAATGTAACCCTCTCAGTTTCCTATACCACACGCCCCCCCAGGCGGGATGAAGAGAACGGTCGTGATTACTTTTTTGTTGATCACGCAACTTTCAGGGAAATGCAGGCACATGGTGAATTCCTGGAAAGCGCCGAGGTATATGGCAATTTTTATGGCACCTCACGCAAGTGGATAGAAGAAACCATGGTGGCGGAACAGGATGTCCTGCTGGAAATAGATTGTCAGGGGGCGCAACAGGTGCGCGAACTCTACCCGCAGGCTGCTTCCATATTTATTCTGCCTCCATCCATGGAAACATTAAAAAACCGTCTGGAGCAACGCGGCCTGGATGAAAGCAAGACCATTGAACGGCGGTTGTCGGCCGCGTGCAGCGAGACCAGCCATCTCAATAGATTTGACTATGTCGTTGTTAATCACGAACTGGAGACAGCAGCACAGGAAATCTCCTGCATTATTCGGGCTGAACGGCTGAAAACAATCCGTCAGCTTGTCAGGCAGCGCGCTCTGCTTGCTGAATTTTCCTGATCAGCCTTACGTTTTTTACATTTTTGTAAATTTTTACTGGAGTTATCCATCATGGCACGCATTACCGTAGAAGATTGTCTGAAAGTGATCCCGAACCGTTTTAATATGACACTGGCAGCGACCGTGCGGGCAAGGCAGATATCAGTTGGTTCCACGCCAATGATTGATGCCGGACGCGACAAGCCGATCGTTATTGCCTTGCGCGAGCTAGCACAGAAAAAATACAACGAAGACATACTTAATACAATACGTTAATCAGACAGCACGATATCCACCAGCGGATACTGCTGTAACCTGCCTCACAGCTCCCCGCCACATACAAATAAAATCGGTACTACCTGATTGATTCCCTGCTTGAAGACAGCCCCTCTTCTGGCGACATCTGCACCCGTAACTGAATCTCGTTATAAAACGGCGTTATAATCGTTTTTTTAGCCAAATACAAAAAATATGACCACGATAGTATCAGTCCGGCGCGGCCGGCAAGTAGCATTGGGTGGAGATGGCCAGGTCACGCTTGGCGCAGTCGTTGCTAAAGCCAGTGCACGCAAGGTACGCAGGCTTTATCACGACAAGGTTCTTGCGGGATTTGCAGGCGGCACGGCCGATGCATTCACGCTATTTGAACGCTTTGAAGCCAAACTGGAAAAACATCAGGGACATCTCTTGCGCTCTGCAGTCGAACTTGCCAAGGACTGGCGTACTGACCGTATCCTGCGTCGCCTGGAAGCGATGCTGGTAGTGGCCGATCATGAAGCCACTCTCATCATCACAGGAGCAGGCGACGTCATTGAACCGGAACAAGGGCTAGCGGCTATCGGGAGTGGTGGCGCCTATGCGCAGGCGGCTGCACGTGCACTGCTGGAAAATACTAATCTGGGCCCTGCCGAGACCGTTGCCAAGGCGCTGACCATCGCCGGTGATATCTGCATCTATACCAATCAGGTGCATGTCATTGAGCAGCTCGATTAACACCAGGAATTAATCCAAGCCAGGAAAACCTATCATGTCACATATGACGCCACAGGAAATTGTCCACGAACTGGACAAACATATCATCGGGCAGGAAGCCGCTAAACGATCCGTCGCCATTGCATTGAGAAATCGCTGGCGCAGGCAACAAGTGGGTGAGCCACTGCGCCACGAAATCACCCCTAAAAATATCCTCATGATCGGCCCGACTGGTGTCGGCAAGACTGAAATTGCCAGGCGACTTGCCAGGCTGGCTGATGCGCCTTTCATCAAGATCGAGGCGACCAAGTTTACCGAGGTGGGTTATGTCGGTCGGGATGTCGATTCCATTATTCGCGACCTGGTGGAATCTGCCATCAAACAGGCTCGCGAGCACGAGATCAGGAAGAATAAGCCTCTGGCTGAAGATCGCGCGGAGGAACGGATACTTGACGCCCTGCTACCATCGGCACGTGATTCAGGCTTTGATGCCAACCCTAGCGAAGAAAATAACGCAACCCGCCAGAAATTCCGCAAGAAACTGCGCGAAGGTGAGCTTGACGACAAGGAAATCGATATCGAAATTACCATGTCACAAGCCAGCATGGAAATTTTTGCCCCGCCAGGCATGGAAGAACTAACTTCCCAGATTCAGGGTATGTTTCAGAACATGGGTGCCAGCAAGAAAAAGTCACGCAAGTTGCGTATCCGTGAAGCCAGAAAACTACTGACTGAAGAAGAAGCCGCCCGCCTGATCAATGATGAGGAATTGAAACTGAATGCAGTGCAGAATGTCGAGCAAAACGGCATCGTGTTTCTTGATGAAATTGACAAGATTACCAGCCGCTCAGAAGTATCCAGTTCCGATATTTCACGCCAGGGCGTTCAGCGCGATTTGCTGCCGCTGGTAGAGGGCACGACCATTTCCACAAAGTACGGCATGATCCGTACCGACCACATCCTGTTTATCGCCAGCGGGGCTTTTCATCTGGCCAAACCATCGGACCTAATCCCCGAACTCCAGGGACGTTTCCCCATTCGGGTGGAACTGGACAGCCTCAGCGCGGATGATTTCAAGCAAATTCTCACCAACACCGATGCCTGCCTGATTCGCCAGTATCAGGCACTACTGAAAACAGAGGGGATTGAACTGAATTTTTCAGAAGACGCCATCGAGCGACTGGCCGAGATTGCCTTTTCGGTCAATGAAATAACCGAGAACATTGGCGCCAGAAGGCTACATACCGTGATGGAAAAATTGCTGGAAGACATTTCATTCAATGCCACTCGCTACAGCGGAAGCACACATGTCATTGATGCTGCGTATGTTGATGAACGTCTTGGCAAACTCTCGCAGAGCGAAGATCTGGCTCGCTACGTACTGTAACCATTTTCAATGCGCAACGTTGTCATTCTGAGTGGCACAAGAACCGCAATCGGTGATTACGGCAGCGCACTGAAGGATCTGGCGCCCACCACGCTGGCCGCCATCACGATTAAAGAGGCCATCGCCCGTGCCGATATAGATCCCGCAAGCATCGGACACCTGTTTGCCGGGCATGTTATCCCCACTGAAGCACGGGATATGTATCTGGCACGCGTGGCGGCGCTGGAAGCTGGTCTGCCACAGCATGTAGCGGCACTTACTCTGAACCGGGTTTGCGGCAGTGGATTGCAGGCGATTATCTCTGCTGCGCAGGCGGTGCAGTTGGGAGATACCGATGTGGCTATTGCTGCCGGCGTTGAGTCGATGAGCCGTGGCGGGTATCTGTTGCCCGCACTGCGCTGGGGACAGCGTATGCATGACAGTATCGCAACCGACATGATGGTAGGCGCCCTGACCGATCCGTTTGATCAGGTGCACATGGGGATCACCGCTGAACACATCGCTAAAAAATGGCGTATTACCCGCGAGCAGCAAGATCAGTTTGCCCTGGAAAGCCATCAGCGTACTATTCACGCTATTCATAGCGGCTATTTCCGGGAACAGATCGTGCCGGTTGAGGTTTCCAGTCGTAAAGGTACGGTAATATTCGATACAGACCAGCATCCACGCGACAACATCAGTATGGAAACACTGGGAAAACTGCACCCGGTTTTCCGGGAAAACGGCACAGTCACGGCCGGTAATGCATCCGGCATCAATGATGGTGCGGCCGCACTGGTGCTGATGGAAGAACATGCAGCCACACAAAACAATCATCAACCGATGGCACGTCTGGTTGCTTACGGCCATGCCGGAGTAGATCCACGTTATATGGGAATCGGCCCGGTACCAGCGGTTAAGCAAGCGCTGAATCGTGCCGGATTGAAGCTGACTGATATAGATGTAATCGAGTCCAATGAAGCCTTTGCCGTCCAGGCATGTGCGGTTGCCCGGGAACTGGGTTTCGATCCGGATAGAACCAACCCGAACGGCGGTGCCGTGGCACTGGGGCATCCGATTGGTGCATCCGGTTGTATACTGACGATCAAAGCCATTTATGAGCTGCAGCGCATAAATGGCCGCCATGCACTGGTTACCCTGTGCATCGGTGGTGGACAGGGAATCGCTGCAATTTTTGAAAAATACTGATCCGGCTGCCTATCTTATGGAGAAAGATATGTCCACACTGACCCGATCCCCTGCTTGGCAAGCATTGAGCACGCATCAGCCGGATATGGCAAACCGCCCGCTACGCACCCTGTTTAGCGAAGACCCACATCGGTTCGACAAATTCTCGCTGCAATTTAAGGATATTTTGCTTGACTACAGCAAACAGCCGGTTGATGAAACGACAATTCGTTTATTGCTGGCACTGGCCAGACAGCAAAATCTGGCCGACTGGATGGCTCGCATGGCCAACGGCGACAAGATCAACTCTACTGAAAACCGGGCAGCATTGCACATCGCCTTGCGTGCCAATACACCTGTTTTTACAGATGGCGTGGATGTCACACAGGAGGTTAAACGCGTTTTACAGCAGATCGAACGGTTTACCGGAAAAATTCACAACAGCACGCACCGGGGCTATTCCGGCCTGCCAATTACCGATGTGGTCAATATCGGTATCGGCGGCTCCGATCTCGGTCCGGTGATGGCAACCGAAGCACTTAAGCCTTATCATGTGCCGCAACTGCAGGTTCATTGCGTTTCCAACCTTGACGGCGCGCATCTTTCCAGCATATTGCAGCCCCTTAATCCTGCCACAACCCTGTTCATCATCGCCTCCAAAACCTTCACCACCCAGGAAACACTCACCAACGCCCATTCCGCGCGGGAATGGTTTTTGGCCAGCGGAGGCAGTGAACAGGATATTGCAGCACATTTCGTCGCCGTTTCCACTAACCGCGCAGCTGTCAGCCAGTTTGGTATCGATCCGGACAATATGTTTGAATTCTGGGATTGGGTCGGCGGGCGTTATTCATTATGGTCAGCCATCGGCCTGCCAATTGCATTGGCAGTAGGAATGGACAATTTCCGTTTACTGCTAGCCGGAGCGCAGAAAATGGATGAACACTTCCTGACCACGCCTTTTGAGAAAAACTTGCCGGTTATGCTGGGATTGATTGCAGTCTGGCAAATCAATTTTTTTCATGTAACCAATCAGGCAATCCTGCCCTACGATCAATCCATGCACCGTTTTCCAGCTTATTTACAGCAACTGGAAATGGAAAGCTGTGGCAAACGTGTCACTCGTACCGGGGAAGCAGTTGACTACAGCACTGGTGCGGTGATCTGGGGCGAACCCGGTACCAACGGCCAGCATGCTTTTTATCAATTGCTGCATCAGGGCACGCAGAAATTTACAGCTGATTTTCTGGCACCGTGCCAATGCCAGCATTCGCTGCCCGAGCATCACCCTATGTTACTGGCGAATTTCTTTGCTCAAACCGAAGCACTGATGCGCGGAAAAAATGAACAGGAAGTCAGAGCCGAACTGATAAATCAAAATCTGTCTGTCGAAGCGATAGAACGCTTGCTTCCTCATCGCGTGTTTCCAGGCAATCGAGCTACCACCTCGATTTTGTTCAAAAAACTCGATCCAGCAACCCTTGGCATGTTGATCGCACTCTATGAGCACAAAGTATTCGTGCAAAGTGTGATCTGGGAAATCAATCCATTCGATCAGTGGGGAGTAGAACTCGGCAAGCAACTGGCGGGAAAAATCCTGGCTGAATTGGCTGCAGATAAACCGGTAACCGGGCACGATGCATCAACCAACAACCTGATCGATTTTTATAGAACACAACAATAAATCAGAACATATATCAAGCCATGCCTTCCTCTTCCCCTCGCAAAAATATACGGGTGTTATTTGTCACCCCGGAAGTTTTTCCATTATGCAAAACTGGCGGGTTGGGTGATGTCAGTGCCGCATTGCCTGTCGCATTGCGTGCATTGAAAATGGATGCTCGCCTGCTCTTACCCGGTTATCCAGCGGTACTGGCCGGACTGAAATCCAGACGCAAAGTGGCTACATTTGATCTGCAACCCCATTTCCCACCCGCCACACTACTTTCTTCCCGGTTACAGATTAACGAATCTGTCAGTGTGCCTTTATACGTTATCCATTGCCCAGCGCTTTATCAGCGTACAGGCGGAATTTATCTGGATGATACCGGGCAGGACTGGCCGGATAATGCACAGCGCTTCGGCTTATTATCAAAAATTGGCGCGCTTCTCGCCAGTGATGCCAGTCCGCTTGCCTGGGTACCAGATATCGTTCATTGTAACGACTGGCAAAGCGGATTGACGCCAGCCTATCTTCATTTCCATTCGGGAAAAAAAGCAGCCAGCCTGATAACGCTGCACAACCTGGCTTTTCAGGGTAACTTTCCGTCTGATGAGGTAGCAAAACTGGGTCTACCGGATGAAAGTTTCAGCATGCACGGCGCTGAATTTTATGGCAACCTGTCATTCCTCAAGGCAGGAATCTATTACGCCGACCATATTTCTACAGTTAGCCCTGGCTATGCCCGGGAAATCCAGCAGGAACCACTGGGATTCGGTTTGCAGGGGCTGTTGGCTAAGCGCAGCGACGATATTACCGGGATAGTCAATGGAATCGATACCGCCATCTGGAACCCGGCAACCGATCCATATCTTGTGAAAAAATATACCAGCAGGAATCTGTCGGCAAAAGCCGCCAATAAACTTGCCTTGCAGCAGACAATGGGGCTGGAAAATAACCAGGCGATTCCATTATTTGGAACCGTTAGTCGTCTCACACACCAGAAAGGCAGCGATATCATGCTGCAGGTAGCGCCCATGCTGGCTGATCTACCTGCCCAGTTAGCACTGCTGGGAAGTGGAGATGCACTGTTGGAACAACAACTGGCTGCCCTGGCACAAGCTTTCCCTACAAAAATAGCAGTCCGTATTGGTTATGACGAAGCCTTGTCACACCTAATCAATGCCGGCACGGATTGCTTTCTGATGCCTTCTCGTTTTGAGCCGTGTGGCTTGAATCAGATGTACAGCCAGCACTACGGCACCCCTCCCGTTGTACATGCCACTGGTGGACTGATGGATACTGTAGTGGATCTGACTCCTGAAACGCTGGCGGATAAAAGTGCAAGCGGCTTTCACTTTCACGAGATGACTGCTGATTCATTCATGGAAGGAATCAAACGAGCCATTAATGCTTATCACAACACCAGGCTCTGGAAAAACCTGCAGCGTAACGGCATGCAAAAGGATTTTAGCTGGCAGGCATCTGCTTCGGCATATCAATCCATTTATTCGCTGCTCATGCAGAAGAACAGGCCCGCCAGCACTGCGTGAAAGATCAGGATTGACTGAAATCGGATCGACGTCAATGCTATAATTTCGCTGATCTGGCGAACAACGCTGTCAAATTACTCAAGAACATCACTTCTGTGCATCTGATTTTATCCCCCGGGGGAGCAGTTTATTTCCGGCTTGGATCCCATACACCTGGCAATCCTTTATGGACAGCTGTGACGTTTGCGCACAGCGCACCATGCATTTCGATATTCACACATAACATCGTATTTAATCTGTTGGAGGAAGAATGAGTCATACCTTGTATGAAAGCAAAACACCGCGTGTACAACGCTGCGAGCTGGCCGTCCCCGGTTCCCGCCCTGAAATGTTTGAAAAAGCACTGAAAAGCGGAGCGGATTTCATATTTCTGGATCTGGAAGATGCAGTTGCACCGGATGACAAGCTCCAGGCAAGAAAAAATATCATCCAGGCCATCAATGATCTGGATTGGAAAAGCCATGGTGTCACTCTTTCTGTACGCATCAATGGGTTGGATACTCAGTATATGGTGCGCGATGTGGTTGATCTGGTTGAGCAGGCCGGGCACAAGATTGATACGCTGCTGATCCCCAAAGTCGGAGTTTATGAAGATGTCTACATGGTGGAAGCCATGCTCAATCAGCTCGAAATGCAGCAGGGGTTGAAAAACCGGATTGGGGTGGAAGCACTGATTGAAACCGCGCTGGGAATGGCCAATGTTGAAGATATCGCTCGCAAGGGAACTGCGGGACGTCTGGAAGCACTGCATTTTGGCGTAGCTGATTACGCCGCCAGCAATCGTGCCCGCACCACCAATATCGGTGGACTCAACCCGGACTACCCAGGTGATCAATGGCATGCTGCCATCAGCAGAATGACCGTTGCCTGCCGCGCATTTGGTCTGCGGCCGATCGATGGCCCCTTTGGAGACATTCAGGATCCGGAAGGGTTCAAGCTGGCCGCCAGGCGAGCCGCTGCATTGGGTTGTGAAGGAAAATGGGCTATTCATCCTTCCCAGGTTGTGCTGGCTAATGAGGTCTTTACCCCGCCAGCAGCTGAGATTGACAAGGCCAAGCGGATACTGGCGGCAATGAAAGAAGCTGCTGCTCAAGGAAAAGGTGCAGCAGCACTGGATGGCAAGCTGATCGATGCTGCCTCGGAAAGAATGGCAAACAACATCGTCAAAATGGCAGAAGCGATTGCTGCCAAAAGCAAATAAGTATTCAAGGAACCTCTGAAAAATAACTGCACTGAAATCAGACTAAGAATGCTCAGTTACCTGTGTAAATTGTGCTTTTTAGCTGATTTCGCTTTATCTGGCTATCACTCGCACTCTTTTTCAGAGTTTCCCTTAAACCCAACCATTTCATAAAATTCAAGGGAGAAGCTATATTGGATATTCATGAATATCAGGCCAAGGAAATTCTGGCTGAATACGGTATCAAACTGGCTGAAGGCGGATTGGCGTATTCGGTGGAAGAGGCTGTGCAACGCAGCCGGGAAATTGGTAGTAACGTCTGGGTAGTCAAAGCACAAATTCATTCCGGGGCACGTGGCAAGGCAGGTGCTATCAAGATATGCAGATCACACCAGGAAATCGAAACAGCAGCTGAATCCCTGCTGGGCAAGAAACTGGTTACGCATCAAACCGGTCCGACAGGCAAGCTCTGCTCGAAGTTATATATTGAAGCGGGCACAGACATTGCCCGGGAAGTGTATCTCGCGCTCATGATTGATCGCAGCCATGAACGTATCGTCATGGTTGGCTCCGCTCAGGGAGGAATGGACATTGAAACGCTGGCTGCCACAAATCCAGGTGCTATCAAGAAAATTCATATTGAACCGGCTGTCGGTTTGCAGGATTTTCAGGCAAGAACCATGGCTTTTTCCCTGGGATTGGATGGCGAGCTACTCAATCACGCCATCAAAACCATCAGGGGTTGCTATCGTGCCTTGCGTGATCTGGACGCCAATATTCTCGAAATCAATCCGCTGGTTGTCACACGGAATAATGAGCTGATCGCACTGGATGCAAAAATGAGTTTCGATGAAAACGCACTGTTCCGGCGTCACCGGGTTTCTGAGTTGCGCGATAACACACAGATTGATCCGCGCGAAGTTGCAGCAGCAGAGGCCGGCCTCAGTTATGTTGGACTGGATGGAGATATTGGCTGCATGATCAATGGTGCCGGACTTGCCATGGCCACCATGGACATGATCAAACTGGCCGGTGGCGAGCCTGCCAATTTCCTGGATGTGGGTGGTGGCGCCTCCGCCGAGCGGACTGAAAAAGCATTCCGGCTGGTGCTGGCAGACAGCAATGTAAAGGCCATGCTGGTCAACATCTTCGCTGGTATTAACCGCTGTGACTGGATTGCCGAGGGCGTAGTCCAGGCGGTGCGGAATATCGGAACAACTGTTCCTCTGGTTGTACGTTTGTCCGGCACCAATGTGGAAGAAGGCCGCCGCATTATCGCCGATAGCGGTCTGCCCATTATCACCGCAGAAACTCTGGCCGAAGCAGCCGAGAAAGCAGTACACGCACGCAACCAGGTCGTAGCCTGAATAACCGAAACCAGAAAGGGGAACAAAAAGTGGCAATTCTCATTAATGAGCGGACGCGGATCATCGTACAAGGTTTTACCGGCCGGATTGGCACCTTCCACGCTCAGGAAATGATCGATTATGGATCCAATGTGGTAGGAGGCGTAACGCCCGGTAAAGGGGGACAGAAACACCTGGGACTGCCAGTATTCAATACCGTCAGGGAAGCGGTTGAACAGGCTGGTGCGGAAGCCAGTATCGTATTTGTCCCGCCTGCCTTTGCTGCAGATTCCATCATGGAAGCAGCTGATGCAGGAATCAAATATTGTGTCTCCATCACGGATGGTATCCCGACCCAGGACATGATGACAGTCAAAAATTTCCTGCGTCTTTTTCCAAAACAGGATCGGATGGTACTGACCGGGCCCAACTGTTCCGGCACCATCAGTCCAGGGCGTTCCATGCTCGGTATTATGCCAGGGCATATTTACAGCCAGGGGATAGTCGGCGTGGTAGGCCGTTCCGGCACACTCGGCTATGAGGCCGCCGACCAGATGCGGCGACTGAATATCGGGATTTCCACCTCGGTTGGCATTGGTGGAGATCCGATCATCGGTAGCTCACACCGGGATATTCTGGAAAAACTGGAAGAAGATCCGGAAACCAAAATTGCATTGATGATTGGTGAAATCGGCGGCCCGATGGAAGTGGAAGCCGGACTATTCGCCAAAGAAAACATGCGCAAACCTCTGGTTGCCTATATTGCCGGATTAACTGCTCCTTCCGGAAGAAGAATGGGGCATGCCGGAGCAATCATCTCATCAACCGGCGAAAGTGCAGCAGAAAAAGTGGAACAACTGCAAGAACTGGGTGTTACTATCTGCCCGACCCCGTCCATGATGGGGGAAACGGTCGCAAAAGTGCTGGCTGGCCTCTGATTCAGCTTTGGATTCTCCTGTCCCGAGTAAAGAAAATCATCAATAATGATCTTGTTATTAAAATGCCGGAAGAGCATTATTCGCACTAAAATGGATGATTAAGTCATTTCGGGGCTGATTTACTTATACATCAGGAGACAGGAGATATCTTGGCATCCCCACGCGTGGTCACAAAAACTGAATCTGAAGAGCTTTCTCTTCGTCTGGCTGTCCTCATTGATGCTGATAATGCACAGGCTGCTGTCATCGAGGGGCTGCTGGCAGAAATTGCACGGTTCGGTGAAGCCACTGTAAAGCGTATATACGGTGATTTCACTGCTCCTGCCAGCGCTTCCTGGAAAAAAGTATTACAACGACATGCAATCAAGCCCGTTCAACAATTTGCCTATACTACCGGTAAGAATGCAACGGACAGTACCCTTATCATTGATGCAATGGATTTACTCTACACACGCAAATTTGATGGATTCTGTCTGATTACAAGTGATAGCGATTTCACAGGTCTTGCAATGCGGTTGCGTGAAGAGGGGCTCACTGTTTTTGGCTTTGGTGAGAAAAAAACACCTGAAGCATTCCGCAACGCCTGTCACAAATTTATATTTACAGAAATTTTACGTCCAGGCGGCGATACAGAATCTGATATAACCACGCACAAAGCAAGTGATGACTCAAAGAATGCCACTGTTCAGTCAGCCAACAATCAAGCAAAACCAAAACAGGTATTCCCAAAGAAATTTGTGCTCGCTGCACTCGAACAATCAAGTGATGATACCGGATGGGCGCAAATCGGAACCTTTGGGAGCTATCTCACAAAATTGCAACCCGATTTTGACTCCAGACTTTACGGTTATAAAAAGCTCTCGGATCTTGTCAAAGCAAGGATAGATCTTTTCGTGACAGAAGAAAGACAAGCGCCCGGAGCAACCCAAAAGATTTTATATCTTCGTGCAAAATAAAAGAATCCACCAATTCTCAGGTTCTATAGATATCTGGTCACAACCCTACAGTGAAATAATCTGAAAACTTTCCGGCTATAAACCCAGCAGAATATTGACGATTACAACAAAAATGGGTTATCAATTTCTGATAACCCGCTGCTCATACTAAAAATTAGCTGACTTGATGATAGTGAACGCTTTGCATATGCACTGTTTCAACCAGTGTTTTTGCATTTTCTGGCGGAGTGAACTGGGAAATGCCATGCCCGAGGTTAAATACATGGCCATGCCCATGACCATAACTTGCCAGTATTTTTCCAACTTCAGCAGCAATTGCTTCCGGTGAGGAAAACAATACAGCTGGATCCAGGTTGCCCTGCAAAGCTACTTTGTCTTGCGTACGCCGACGCGCTTCGCCAATGTCAATCGTCCAATCCAATCCGATGGCATCACAACCACTGGCCATGATGGATTCCAGCCACAGCCCACCTCCCTTGGTAAACAGGATATTCGGGATACGTTCGCTGTCATGTTCACGTTTTAATCCTTCCATGATCTGGGTCATGTAACGCAGGGAAAACTCCTGATAGGCGGCATGGGATAGCGCACCACCCCAGCTGTCGAAAATCATCACTGCCTGCGCACCTGCTTCAATCTGGGCGTTCAGATAGACGATCACCGCTTGCGCTGTTACCTCCAGAATATGGTGCAGCAGATCCGGGCGTGTATACAACATGGTTTTGATCTGACGATAATCATTACTGCTTGCACCCTCCACCATATAACATGCCAGCGTGAACGGGCTGCCTGAGAATCCGATTAATGGCACTCGATTGTTCAGCGCCTTGCGAATTTCTGTAACGGCATCCATGACATAGCGCAAATGTGTACCCGGGTCCGGCACGATCAATGAGCGAATTTCTCGTTCTTCACGTAACGGGCGCTCGAAGCGTGGCCCCTCTCCTGTCGAAAAATATAATCCCAACCCCATTGCATCCGGGATAGTCAGAATATCGGAAAATAAAATGGCTGCATCCAGCGGAAATCTGTCCAATGGCTGCAAAGTCACTTCTGTTGCAAGTGCGGGATTTTTGCATAGGGCAAGGAAATCACCCGCACGCGCCCGCGTCTGGTTGTACTCTGGCAGATAGCGGCCAGCCTGGCGCATCATCCAGACAGGGGTATAGTCCACAGGCTGCCGCAGCAGTGCGCGAATAAAAGTATCATTTTCCAGTCTGGTCATTGTCTATATAGATTAAATCTCAAAAAGGTTTATAAATTAACGTAAGAAAAGAATCGTACATAACTGTACTTCTATCATCGTTCAGCGACTAGTGGTCAATCCAGTTTTCGCAACTGTTCATCAAGTTTTTTCAAGGTTGTGCTGAACGTGACCAAGCGCCCTTTTTCCTGCTGAACCACTTTTTCTGGCGCACGTTGGATAAAATCAGGATTGTCCAGTTTCACTCTGGCTTTGCTGATTTCAGCTTCCACCCGGAGTATTTCCTTGTTGAGGCGTTCACGTTCTGCCTTAACATCTATCTCTATTTTCAGCATCAACCTGAAATCACCCACCACAGCAACTGGTGCATCGGTATCCGGTAACCCACCTGGCAGGATATCCACTTCGGATAATCTGGCCAACGCCTGCAAGTGGGGCAAGAAATTTATCAATCGGGCACGATCACCTTCTATCAATAACGGTATACGGTCTGCCGGTGACAGTTTCATTTCTCCGCGCAACGTACGACAAGCATTCACGACTTCCTTGAGTAGTTGAATATCTGCAGCAGCTTGCTCGTCAATACGTAACTGATCAGGTTGAGGATAAGGCTGACACATGATACTGGCCCCCGTTTTACCTGCAAGCGGCGCAACTGCCTGCCAGAGTTCCTCTGTAATGAACGGGATGATCGGATGCGCTTGCCTTAACACCGTTTCCAATACCCGCACCAATGTACGGCGAGTGGCACGTTGCCGTGCTTCATCTTCACTGTTCAACTGTACTTTTGCCAGCTCTACATACCAGTCGCAGTATTCATCCCAGATAAATTCATACATCTCACGTGCAGCAAGGTCAAATCGGTACTCATTGAAAGCCTGTATTACGCTCTGTTCAGCTTGCTGCAAACGACCAATAATCCATTTATCCGCTGGTGAGAAATTCAGTGGCAGCCCTTCATCCAATCCTGTGTCCTTACCCTCACAATTCATCAGCACAAAACGGGTAGCATTCCACAATTTGTTGCAGAAATTGCGATACCCTTCACAGCGCTGTAGATCAAACTTGATATCGCGCCCATGCGAGGCCAGGCTGGCAAAGGTAAAGCGCAACGCATCGGCTCCGAATGCGGGAATTCCTTGCGGGAACTGCTTGCGTGTGGCCTTCTCGATGGATTCCGCCTGCTTGGGATTCATCAGGCCGGTCGTACGCTTTCTGATCAACTCCGTCAGTGCAACGCCATCAATCAGATCAAGCGGATCAAGTACGTTACCTTTGGATTTACTCATCTTCTGGCCTTCCGCATCGCGAATCAGGCCGGTGATATACACTTCCCGGAAGGGTACTTCGCCGGTGAAATGCAGAGACATCATCACCATACGTGCCACCCAGAAGAAAATAATGTCAAATCCGGTTACCAGCACGGATCCAGGCAAGAAGGTTTTAAGCTCAGGCGTCTGTTCCGGCCAGCCCAGTGTCGAAAAAGGCCATAACGCGGAAGAAAACCAGGTATCCAGTACATCTTCATCCTGATGCAGGTTTTCCTTACCAGACAGTTTTCTGGCTTCTTCCAAATCATATGCAACAATTACGTTGCCATCTTCATCGTACCAGGCTGGGATACGATGTCCCCACCATAATTGCCGTGAAATACACCAGTCCTGGATGTTTTCCAGCCACTGGTTATAGACATGCGCCCAGTTCTCCGGCACAAATCTGACCTGGCCGCTTTCAACCGCTGCCAGCCCCTGTTTGGCCAGGCCTTCCATCGCTAGATACCATTGATCGGTCAGCATGGGTTCAATCACCGTATTGGTCCGATCCCCACGCGGAATCATCAGTTTATGCGGGCGAGTTTCAACCAGTAATTCCTGTGCCTGCAGATCGGTAATAACTTTCTTTCTGGCATCAAAACGATCCAGTCCCTGAAATTCAACCGGGGCATTGTCATTGATCTTGCCATCCAGCGTAAAAATGCTAAGTGGTATCAGTTTGTGGCGCAACCCTACCTGATAGTCGTTGAAATCATGTGCCGGGGTGATTTTTACGCACCCTGTACCAAAAGCGGGATCAACATAGGAATCTGCAATAATCGGAATTGTGCGCTCGGACAACGGCAGGCGCACATGATGTCCGATCAGATGCCGGTAGCGTACATCCTCCGGGTGTACTGCCACCGCCACATCACCCAGCATAGTTTCAGGCCGTGTAGTAGCAACAATCAGACCTTTCTCACCATTTTCTGCCCGATGTTCGAAAGGATAAAGAATGTGCCAAAGCGATCCCTGTTCCTCAACTGACACCACTTCCAGATCGGAGACTGCTGTTTGCAATACCGGATCCCAGTTAACCAGGCGTTTGCCACGGTAAATCAACCCTTCCCGATACAGACGAACGAATACTTCAGTTACCGCACGGGAAAGCACTTCATCCATAGTAAAGCGTTCGCGCGACCAGTCACAGGAAGTTCCCATACGGCGCATTTGCCGGGTAATGGTGGAGCCGGATTCTTCTTTCCATTGCCAAACTCGCTCCAGAAAAGCTTCACGACCCATTTGGCGGCGATCCTTTCCTTCCTGATCCAGCTGGCGTTCAACCACAATCTGCGTGGCAATCCCGGCATGATCCGTGCCCGGTTGCCACAATGTGTTGTCACCCAGCATACGATGATAACGGATCAGTGCATCCATCAGGGTATGCTGGAAAGCATGCCCCATGTGAAGCGTACCGGTAACATTGGGGGGCGGCAGCATGATGCAATAGGCATTAACCTCCTCCCGTTTGGCTGGACTAAAGTAGCCAGCGGTTTCCCAGACCGAGTACCAGTGATTTTCTATATCCTTTGGATCAAAGCTTTTTGCGAGTTCCATGACAATCAGACACAAAGTAAACCGGTAGAATGAAACCGGCCATTATAACGAACGAAGGCAAGATTAAATATTTTTGGGCAGCCGTTTCCCCAGAGCTTGAATCAAGGTCAACCGTTCAGCAGGATTCAGACTGATACATGCTTCCCTTAATGCTGCATCAAAAGCGAAATACAACAGCTCGGAAATTTCTGTTGGGGATGGCCATTCATCTATCGTCAGTGTCACCTGATCAGTCAAAACAGGAATCCCGTCAATATCGGGTGCTGACTCGGCAATATCCCCGGGCAATTCACCGGATACGGAAGGAAGCTGTTCCAGGGAGTCAAATGAGCTCACAATAATCTGCTCTACAGGCTGCATGAGAGAAGATTGTTCCTGTCGATGTCTGCGCAACATTGAATCTATTTTATTCAGCAGGATTTCATCTTCCGGTTCCTGCGTTATATCGGGTTGATCATCCGCCACCAGATTGCTCCTGATCAGATAGTAAACTCAAAGTCCGAGAATACAGAGAGCTTCTGCATAGCTCGGAATCAGTTAATTTTCCTCAAGCCGATGATGGCGAATGTCGTGTCCCAACTCCTGGTAGCGCCGGTACCGTTTGCGTGCATGCAGCTTGCTGTCCTCTATTTCATCAACAATTTCAACGACCCGCTTAAAATGTTCAAATCCGGATGGAATTGCCGCATCCAGATTAAGCAACACATCGAAGTAAGCCACTTCCGGCATTTCTAGCTGATTATTCAGGATCACTGGCGTCACCCCCGCCAGTTTGTCATCTGCCTGGCAGTGTGGGACAAAACTGGTTGGAGAAAACGTCCAGAGCAACTTATCAAACCGGTTTGCCAATTCTGCATCCGGAATATAAACAACTGTTTTCAATCCCTGCTGTACTGCTTTCGAACACAAACGACAGGCGATCAGCAATCTGTCGGTTGCGCCCGTGTAAAAATCAATCTGTGTCACACCTGCCCGCAGAAATTAGAATACCAGCTGATTAATGCTGTTGTGCACGATCGATCAGAAATTGTGTTAGTAGCGGAACCGGACGTCCGGTCGCACCCTTCTCCTTGCCGGATTTCCACGCTGTTCCAGCAATATCAAGGTGCGCCCAGCGGTATTTCCTGGTAAAACGTGAAAGAAAGCAGGCCGCGGTAATCGCTCCTCCCCAGCGACCGCCGATATTGGCCATATCGGCAAAATTACTTTTGAGCAGTTCCTGATATTCCTCTCCCAGTGGTAGCTGCCAGGCACGATCAGATGCCTTTTCCCCAGCCTGAAGCAGTTCCTGAACAAGCGGCTCATCGGTACCCATCAGGCCACTGACCACATGCCCCAGGGCGACCACACAGGCCCCCGTTAGCGTGGCAATATCAATCACCACATCCGGATTGTAACGTTCGGCGTATGTCAGCGCGTCACACAGAATCAATCGTCCCTCTGCGTCGGTATTCAATATCTCGATTGTCTGCCCGGACAAACTGGTAACAACATCCCCGGGTTTGGTTGCATTGCCACCTGGCATATTTTCGGTTGTGGGAATGATGGCTGTTACATTGATAGGCAACTTCATTTCCGCTACAGCAGTCAGCGTACCGAAAACACTTGCTGCGCCGCCCATATCGTATTTCATTTCATCAAGATCAACTGCCGGTTTCAGTGAAATACCGCCGGTATCAAAGGTGACACCTTTCCCAACCAGTACAACTGGTTTCTCGATGCCTTCCCGGCCATGATACTCCAGTACGATCAGCTTGGCCGGCTGATGGCTGCCACGTGCCACAGCCAGCAATGCACCCATTCCGAGCGCTTCCATATCTTTTTCTTCCAGCACGGAAAGTTTGAGATTGTATGTTTTGGCCATTTCGCCAGCCTGTTCGGCCAAATAGGTCGGAGTACAGATATTGGGCGCAAGATTACCCAAATCTTTCGTTACATTCATACCACACGCAATAGCTGCTCCCTGCTTAAATGCTTGTTCTGCGCCTGCCCTTGCAGCTTCATCCCCGATAAGAAAGATAATTTTCTGCAGGGATGGCTGACGTTCCTCACGTTTACTTTTGAGCCGATCAAAGCGGTACACACTTTCTTCTACCAGGAGGGTTGACTGCAGTACGCTCCAGGCAGTATCTCTTCCTTTTACAATCAAATCCGCCACACACAAACCGACATCTTTGACCCCTGTCTGATGCAGTGCTTTAAAAGCTGCACGAATGGCCTCCAGGAATACCTTTTCTACGTATTCTTCCTCCTTGCCCAGCCCAACCAGCAACACCCGCTTGCTTCCAATAGCCGGGACGTTGTGCAGCAGTAAAGTTGTATTTGCTCTACCGTCCATGTCTCCCTGGTCAAGCACCTTGGTTAGATAACCTCTGCACATTTCGTCCAAAGCTTTGGCCGCCTCAGTCAACTTACGGGACTCGAACACACCCGCCACGATACAGTCACCATAATATTTCCCCAGATCGCCCGCTTGGATTGCGAAGTCCATGCTTTACTCCTGTTTTATTTGTTTATTTTTGACAATAAATATGAACCGGACTATGGTCATGTCTCTGATTTAAAATCAAAAAACCGAATTCCCTGCCATAATATTCGGAATTATGCTTTTGACATTCAGCACAAATAGGTTTACTTAGCGGCTCTTTTCCAGTATTTCCATGGAATTATATCGGGTAAAATTATTTTTCCCTGTAAATCCGGAATGAGTAAGCAAACGCTCTATTCACGTCCTTGGTAATGGAAACATGAAAGAAAATCTGCTCAAGCAATTGCGGTTCTGTACCAATTTGCCTAGCCTGCCTTCTGTTGCGCTCAAGATTATTGATCTTGCCGGTAAAGCAGATACCAGCCTTACGCAGATCAATCATTATATCTCGCATGATCCTGCGCTTGCCGCCAAAATTATCAAGACAGCCAATTCCCCTCTGTATAAATCCAGATATCCGATCAATAACATCAGCCAGGCTACCAATATTCTCGGAACTTACGGTGTTATTACAATAGCATTATCCTTCTTGCTGGCAGATTCTCTGATAAAACAATCCAGAGAGAAGCTGGGCATGACTGGCAACAATAGCTTCTGGCGCCGCTCGATCACTTCTGCGCTGGCCAGTCGCACTTTGGGCAAACGTCTAGGAATGGACAAAATACTGGATGATCTGTTCCTGGCCGGGCTGCTGCAGGACATCGGCATTCTCGCCTTTCACGCTCTCATGCCTGAGGATTACCCACCGGTATTTTCGCTTACTGAGGACCACAATGCCCTTCTGGAAGCTGAACGCCAAACATTCGATATAGGACATGACGAACTGGGCGCAGCATTACTTGAATACTGGAAATTTCCCAGCTACGCACCTGCCGCCTGCCGGAGCAGCCATACTGCACCAGATATCCCTAATGCTGGCATCAACGAATGTGTTGCAGTATCTGGCTACATTACGGATTATTTCCTGTCGCCTGACAAAAAAGAAAAAATTGATGAAACAACCCGCATAGCGGAGGCCTATTTGGGGCTCGACGGACATGCATTGATAGAAGTTCTGGAAGCCATGCAGAATGATCTGCACCATGTGGAAGAGCTATTTGAAATCACTATCCTGAACCCTGCCCACCTTGACAATATCATCACTGAGGCCCGAGAGTTACTGACAGTGCGAGCTATGATCAAAGTGCGCGAGCTTGAAGACAAAATTCAGCATGACGGCCTGACCGGCGCGCACAACCGCGCCTACTTCGATGGGGCATTCCGGAGTGAATTTCAGCTTTCAATTCAGCAGGGAACGTCTCTTGCTCTGGCAATGATTGATATTGACAACTACAAAACTTTTAACGATACCTATGGGCATATTGCAGGAGACGGTGTGCTGGTAACTGTAGCCAAAGCCATTACTGATCAGATTCGTCAAACCGATATTTTCTGCCGGTATGGTGGTGACGAATTTGCTCTGATACTCCCGGGCACGACTCTTTCGGCTGCACGTCACATCCTGGCAAGGGTCATGGAAAGTATCGCTACAATTGCCTATAAACCGAATGAAGCCAGTACTATCCGCATCACGGCTTCAATTGGCCTGGCTATCAATATGGATAAGGAAAAGTCTTTTGATCTCCAGAGTGAAATGCTGGAAGCAGCCGATAGAGCACTGTATGCCGCCAAGTATGCAGGTCGTAACCGGATTGTTGAATGGAATCCGGCGCTGACTTCACCCTTAAAAACCTGATCGCACCTACCCGGCCGATATTCATATAGTACGACATTCCATGTATAGTGCCTGCATTCGTCACTTAATCAAATTAAAATAATTCTCATGAATCTTATTATTCAAGGTACAGATATACAGAACAATGATTTACGGGCAATTGCCAAACTCGCACAAGCCAGTCAGATTGATCGCATCACCGGGGAAGCTTTCCGGATGATAAATGCTCAACTGCATCCGGATATTCCTGACTATTGTGAAGAGACCAACCTGGATCATGCTTTTGTTCCGGCAGGCAAAAAATTAAGCGATTTTGGTTTAATCTCTATGGATATGGATTCAACCCTGCTCGCCATCGAATCCATTGATGAAATTGCCGACATGCACAATGTCAAACCGCAGGTTTCCGCCATTACTCAGAGCACTATGCGCGGAGAAATCAGTTTTGCCGAAAGCCTTATCCGCCGCACCGCCCTGCTTGAAGGGCTGCCACAGGAAGCACTACAGAAGGTTTACGATGAGCGCGTGCGATTGAGCCTGGGGGCTGAAAAAATGCTGCAACGCATGCAATCCGCTGGTATTAAGACCATGGTAATCTCGGGCGGCTACACTTTCTTCACCGATCGGGTCAAAGATCGGCTCGGGCTGGATTATGCATTCGCCAATACTTTTGAAGTACAGGATGGGAAACTGACCGGACGAGTGTTGGGCAACATTATCGGTTCATCCGGCAAGGGAGAAATCTTGAAACGGATACGGGATGAGCTCGGCCTCAGGAAAGATCAGGTCATTGCTGTCGGCGATGGCGCCAATGATCTGAAAATGCTGGAAGAATCAGGAGTTGGCATTGCCTTTCATGCAAAACCTGTATTAAAGGAAAAAGCAACCTTTTCTCTTAATCACGTCGGTCTCGACGGTATCCTCAACCTGTTTGAGTAAATCAATCCCCTGCTTTATGCCGTAAGGCAGGGGACACCACTCCTGTTTTAATAGCCGGGTTCATAGATCAAAGCTTGCACATTTGCTTCCAGATCCTCGGGTAGATTCCCACCCGCCAGGCCATCCTGCCAAGCCACCTGACAAACTTTGATGGCAATGCCCTGTGAAATATCGCGTACCCGGGCAATATCCGGATAAATTGATCCACGCTCGATTTCCTCAGACAAAACACGATTTGCCAATTCTTCAGCAGCAACCAGAAACATGCGCTCAACCACCAGACGCGCACGGCTGGCCATGACACCTAACCCGATTCCAGGATAGATATATACATTGTTTCCCTGCGCCGGATAATGGGTTCGTTTATTAAATGTTACCGGCGCAAACGGGCTGCCGCTGGCAAAAATAACCCGTCCTTCACTCCACCGATAAGCCTGTTCAGCAGTACATTCCGTATGCGAAGTTGGGTTGGAAAGCGCAATAATCACGGGGCGCTCCTGGCAACGGGTCATCTCGCGAATAACTGCTTCATTGAACGCACCTGCTGTTCCTGTTGCGCCAATCAGCACATCCGGCTGGATAGCGGCAATCGCATCAACGAAACTTATTGCCTCACGTTCGCTCACAAACGGACAAATACGCGGTTTAATCAGCTCATGTGCAGCTGTCACCAAACCCCGTCTATCAACAAAACTAATTCTAGAGTGAGCCTCGGCCTCACCCAGTCCGGCCACCTTGAATGCCGGCAGCAGCAATTCGGCAACACCGGTTGCAGCAGATCCTGTTCCCAGTAACATGATTTTCAGATCAGCAAACGATTTGTGTGTAATCCGGCAGGAAGCATAGATACCCGCCAGTGTCACTGCAGCTGTGCCTTGAATATCATCATTAAAACACCGAACTGACGCGGCATAGCGATCCAGCAAGGTAAATGCATTCCGACTGCTGAAATCCTCAAACTGGATCAACGCATCCGGATACCGATGCTGTACCGCTTCCACAAATTCATCCACCAGCGATAGATAATCCTGTCCGACCAGCCGGGGATAGGGATAACCCAGATAGAGCGGATCCTCTCGCAATGCCTGATTACCGGTTCCAACATCCAGCATGACCGGCATACATCGATCGGGATAAATCCCGGCACAAGCTACATACAGAGATATTTTTCCGATTGGTATTCCCATACCATTTGCTCCCAAGTCACCCAGGCCAAGAATTCGCTCACCATCTGTAACAACGATAATTTGCACATCGGTTTCTGGCCAGTTTTTGAGCCGGGATATAATTTCCCCGCGATCTTCCGGCGTAATGTAAAACCCTTGCGGCTTTCTGAAAATATGTGAAAGCTTTACACAAGCCTCGCCCACAGTGGGCGTATAGACCAATGGCATAATTTCACCAATATGATCGACCAGAGTGCGGTAAAACAGCTGTTGGTTGCGTTCGAGCAGATCATTCAGATAAATGTATTTTTCGATATTGCTGCTTTTGTTGCGCAGATTGGCCAGTACCCGTTGCTGCTGTTTTTTAATATCCGTCACGCCGTATGGCAGTAGCCCTTGCAAGCCGTAATGTTCACGCTCCTCTCGGGTGAAAGCGGTGGATTTGTTCTGCACCGGATCGTTCAGTAATGTCTTGCCATATAATGATTTCATGATATTTTCCTGGTCAGGATGTGTTGGATATCACCATCCTCTTGATTACGTCCCAAAGCGGTCAGGCATTGATTTCAACTAGCGTGCCAACAGACACCCGTTCAAACAGATCTAATAGATCGTGATTATGCATCCGGATACAGCCGATCGATCCGGGTTTACCCATCTCCGCGCTGTCTGGACTGCCGTGAATATAAATGTAGCGCCGCATGGTATCGACCGAACCCAGGCGATTAAATCCCGGCTCACACCCTGAAAGCCAGAGGATGCGTGTCAGAATCCAATCCCGATTCGGGTGATTGGCCGCCAGCTCTGATGTATAGATTTCTCCAGTGGGGCGACGCCGGACAAACACTGTATTAACAGGTACATTCTGTCCAATCTTGGCACGAATAATATGCTTTCCCAAAGGTGTGTGAAAACTGCCACGTTGCTGTCCAGTACCATTTTTTGCGGAAGAGATTGGGTAACATCTGACAATATGTCCTGTTACATCCTGTAGAGTCATTTGTTGCAACGAAATATCAACGATAATTTTCATGGTGTATCGCGCTCTTTTGTACTGCGCCGGATAATGAAAAACTGTTTCAGCAAGGTACTCGCTTCATCCGCCAGAACACCCTGACTAACCACCAAGTGATGATTAAGCCGGGTATCAGCAGGCAAATCAAGCAAACTGCCACACACACCGGTTTTTGGATCCTCCGCAGCATAAACCAGCCGTTTGATTCTGGCATGAAACATTGAACCGATACACATCACACAAGGCTCAAGTGTGACATACAGCGTACAATCTGGCAGCCGGTAATTTCCCAGTTTGTTGGCAGCATCACGCAAGGCCATGATTTCAGCATGTGCCGTCGGATCCATTAACGTAACAGGACAGTTATATCCGTAACCTGCAATCTGGCTATTTCTGACCACAACCGCACCGACCGGAACCTCCCCTGAGTCGCCCGCCACACGGGCAAGATCCAGCGCCTGACGCATGAAATACTCATCTTCTGCCTGAACCGGCACCCGGATAACCTGTACTTTCATCAGTTTTTTTATGCTAAATTGCTTTCCGGAGAAACTCGGATTGAATCATGACTTATACCAGACAGCCCAATAACACTACCATCCTCCAGGCAGGGGAAGAATTGCGCACCTTGCGTGATTTGTTGCGTTTTGCAGTAAGCTATTTCAACCGATCCGATCTTTTCCTGGGACACGGTCTGCCGACTGCTTATGATGAAGCAGCGCTTCTGATTATGCACGCACTGTATCTGAACGCTGATCAGCTGGATCTTTTTATGGATGCCATGCTTACATACAATGAGCGTGATCAGGTTCTCCGTATCATTGAACGACGTGCCAGGGAAAAAATACCGGTTGCCTATCTGACGCACGAAGCCTGGCTGGGTGATTTTAATTTCTATGTTGATGAACGTGTCATCATACCGCGTTCATTTATTGCTGAATTGCTACATGATCGCCTGTCTCCCTGGGTAATAGATCCACATGACATCAATTCAGCACTTGATTTATGCACTGGCTCCGGCTGTCTCGCCATTTTACTGGCACACGCCTTTGAGCAGGCACAAATCGATGCTGTGGATATTTCTTCCGATGCACTGGACGTGGCATCCATAAATATCAGAAATTATGATCTGATGAACCGGATCAACCTGATCCATGCGGATCTTTTCACCAGGCTGCAAGGTAAAAGATACGATCTAATCATCAGTAATCCTCCCTATGTCAATGCTGTATCCATGGCAATGCTCCCTGAAGAATATCGCCACGAACCCGCTATCGCCCTGGCAGGCGGACTTGATGGGCTGGATATTGTTCACCGAATTCTCAGAGAAGCAGCCGACCATCTGACCGAAAACGGCTTGCTGATCATGGAAATCGGCCACAATCAAGCCGAAATCGAGCAAGCATTTCCCCAGCTGTCCTGTACCTGGTTGGAAGCCAGTGCAGGAGATCAGTTTCTTCTAATGGTGAGACGATGCGACTTGTAAGCGTAGAAAGGAATTTGTCTGGAAGCGAGCTAACTGATCAGCGCCAGTAATCGTTCGACTTCTGTATCGACCAGCTCCAGCCACATACCGCGCTTAAGTCTGGGCGGGAGATTAACGGGGCCAAACCTGACACGCATCAGGCGGCTGACTGTTATCCCCAGCGCTTCGAACATTCGGCGAACCTCACGGTTTCTACCTTCTTTCAGTACGATGCGATACCAGTGATTCGTTCCCAGCCCACCTTCATCAAGCAACTGATCAAATTTTGCTGAACCATCTTCCAGTTCAATACCAGTAGTCAAATGAGTAATTTGTTCCGGGGACAGCTCCCCAACAATGCGAACTGCGTACTCCCGTTCCATCTGGTAACGCGGATGCATTAGGCGATTGGCCAAGGCGCCGTCGGTTGTAAAAATAAGCAACCCGCTGGTATTAAAATCCAGCCTGCCTATTGCTATCCATTTGGAAGACTGAATGTGCGGCAATTTATCGAATACCGATGGCCGCCCCTGTGGATCACGCGCACTGACAATTTCCCCCTCCGGCTTGTGGTAAATGATAATCCGTGGCAAAAGTGCAGGCATGCTAAGTCGGATAATTCTTCCATCAATCCGTATCTTATCCCCGAGCCCAGCTCGATCGCCGAGTTTTGCCGTCGTATTATTGATACTCACACGACCGGCTGCAATCATGGCTTCAATTTCCCGTCGGGAACCCAAGCCATTGCGTGCCAGCAACTTCTGTAACCTGTCAGTTTCGGCAGGAGGTGCAGCGCTGAGGTTCTTCGAGGCAGGAGGTGATCTGTGCGTGCGCCTGGGCTTTTGATTCTTTAGCCGATTAACCGACATGAATATAAGTCCTGTGTTGTAGTCGGTCTGTCAAAAACACGCAGCCAAACAATTTAGAAAGGAAATTTCATTCCTGCCGGCAATCCCAGGCCACTGGTTACACTCGCCATATGTTCCTGTGTTGCAGCTTCTACCCGACGTACGGCATCATTCATCGCAGCTGCCACCAGATCTTCGAGCATTTCCTTATCATCTCCGATCAGGCTGCTATCGATATTGATCCGCTTTACATCATGGCGACAAGTCATGATCACTTTAACCATACCTGCTCCTGCCTGGCCCTCAACCTCAATCGTTGCCAGCTTTTCTTGCATAGCCTTCATGTTTTCCTGCATTTGCTGGGCCTGCTTCATCAGATTGCCCAAATTGGCTTTCATCAATTTACAATCTCCGTTAATTAATTGGTTTAATGGAATAAATATTCAATTTTGCGTCAAATTGTTCGATCAGTTCCTGAACATAAGGATCCGATTTAATCGCCTCAACTGCCTGGGATTGCTTTGCGAGCTTATCGCGATCCTGTAATATAGCTGGAGTAACACCAGTAATACTCCCCAGCGAAAAAATCACTTCAACGGGTTTCCCAAAATGAGACTCCAGTTGAAATTTCAACTTGTCCTGATAGGATTTTTCCAGCAGATGTTTGTGCATTTCTGCCACACACAATTCTATTCTGTTTGCAGAGAAGTGTTTTGCTTCACTGTACTGTGCCAGCATCCGTGTCATCCCACTCAATTCCAATTGGTTTACCAGCGCAAGCCAGGCGTCATTCGGAGAATCGTTCTCTATTGATTTTTCCTGCTTCCTGGAATCTGCAGGCAGCTCAGATTTAATTTTCCGAGTGATATTGGCATTGGTACTTGCGTGCACCGGATGACTGGATTGTTGAGAATGAGGCATAAAGGCCAGCATCCGCATTAATGTCATGGTAAAACCACTGTACTCATCCGGAGCCTGACCAAGATCAGCACGCCCGTGCAATGCAATCTGATAAAACAGTTGAATATCCTCGGGCGTGAAACATTTTACCAAGGCGAGCAACCTGTCACTCTCCGGCTGTTCTTCATCAAGCATCTGTGGAACGGTCTGAACTATTGCCAACCGGTGTAGCAATGCTGCCAGATCCTGCAAGGCAGAATCAAATGATACACTCGCCGCTTCTAGCTGATCAGCAATAGCTAACAATGCCGCTCCATCCTGCTCCGCCAGTGCTTCCAGTAATGCGAACAAATGATCCTGATCCAGCGCTCCCAGCATCACACGAGTATTTTTTTCATCCACTGTGGCGTTACCGAGTGCAATGGCCTGATCTAGCAGGCTCAGAGCATCACGCAAACTTCCTTTCGCAGCTTTTGCCAGCAACTTCAAGGCAGTCGCATCCGCCACAATTCTCTCCATGGAGAGAATCTCGGACAGACGCGTCACGATCAGAGAAGGAGGTATCTGCTTCAAATTGAACTGCAGACAACGAGATAATACAGTAACAGGTATTTTTTGAGGATCGGTGGTGGCAAGAATGAATTTGACATGCTCTGGCGGTTCTTCCAAGGTTTTGAGCATTGCGTTAAATGCTGACTTGGAAAGCATATGCACTTCATCGATCAGATAGACTTTGTACCGTGCCGTAACTGGTGCATATTGTGCGTTATCCAGTAGCTCACGCATGGCATCCACTTGTGTATTGGATGCTGCATCCAGCTCAATCAGATCAACAAAATTTCCTTGATCAATTGCCAGGCAAGCCGCACACTTGCCGCAAGGTGTGGCAGTAACTCCCTGTTCACAATTCAGGGCCTTTGCCAAGATTCTGGCTACCGTTGTCTTGCCAACCCCGCGCGTACCCGTAAACAAGTATGCGTGGTGCAACCGGTTCTGCTCCATTGAGTTGACCAGTGCTCTTACAACGTGTTCTTGTCCAACCAGCCCCGTGAAGTCTTTGGGGCGCCATTTGCGGGCAAGTGCCTGAGAATCCGTCAAGGTTTTTTATCGAGAAGAGATTATTACAACCCGGATTTATTATGAAGCTGCAAAGAAACAGACTCTGCAATCTGTATAAAGACAGGTGGCGAGCCGAACCCCCGGCACTCGTAAAAAATAGCTGTGGCTGCTTCCTTCCGGATCTGACCAGATTCACTATCTTACAATGCGGGGAGGCCCGCCATGCGCTCATTCTACCTTAAGATAGCACCTGAATACAGTATGTTTCAGACTACATAATAAAAAAATAGAACAACGCCGTAACTGCAAAGCAAGCAACTGCCATCAGAAACCTTACAGAAATAAGAATACCGTGGCCGGATTATAAAATCTCCCTTAAGATCCACCGTAGCTTTTCCGGTTTAACTGAGTCTTATGATCCGCGTACCTGCCAGCTTATCATGCAGAAATTGCCGGTCACGATTAAATAAAGCCCACAGCAATCCAAATCCCAGAAAACTAATGCCTATTACAGCCATGAGGTAGCGCACCATCGCCTGTTGCATAGTAACTTTTCCACCATTCTCAGAAACAAGTCGTAACTTCCAGGTTTGCATGGCCAGCGTTTGGCCACCATGGGTCCAGAACCAGATGAAATAGATACCACCAATACACAATAGATAAAACTGAAACAAGGGCCTAAAGTATTCAGCTGATGTATCCCGAAAAACGAGGTGGAACAGGAAGGCCGCGATAAACCATACACCCAGCAGCAACAAAAATTCGTAAGCCAGCGCCAGTATACGACGCCCAAACCCCGGTATTGATCCTTCCATCAGCATATTCTCTTGTACCGGTTATTGATTCTTTCCCAAGGTTTCATCTACTAAAAAGAGGCGTATCACCATTAGAAAAAACACATATTTACCGTCAGGATAGCTTACGACAAACCCACAATGCAGCAGTGAATAACAGCACAGCACCAGCCTGGTGTGCTGCAGCAAACATCAGGGGAACCGACAATAATAACGTCGTAATCCCAAGCCCTGCTTGAATGAGCAACATCAACAGCAGGAGATGACAAGCCAAGCGACCAGAATAAGACAATGATAACTGTTTTGCCTTGAACCAGAACCATGGTATAGAAAAAATAAGCAACCAGGCAATCAAGCGGTGGTCAAATTGTACTGTAGTGATGTTATCAAAAAAGTTTCGATACCAAGGTTCCAGCACAAACATAGCGGGAGGAATCAGAAAGCCGTCCATCAAGGGAAATGTGTTATACGCCCTCCCGGCATGAATACCCGCTACCAATCCTCCGGACAATACCATAACGAATATCAGTCCAGTCAGCATCCAGGCAAACTTTTTAAGTTTATGTACGGATACCGGGTCTGACAAATGAGTATTTAAGGGAGAAATCAATCCGGTAGCCACCCAGAACATAGCAGCATAAATAACAAAAGCGAGACCAAGGTGTGCAGTCAGCCGATACTGACTGACATAAACATTATCTGCCAGTCCACTCATAACCATATACCAGCCCATTAACCCTTGCAAAGCACCAAGCGCGAATATACCCAGCAGCTTTAAACCAAGTAAACGATCAATCCGTTTGCGCACCATGAAATAGACAAATGGTATGAAATAAACCAGACCAATCAGGCGACCAAGCAAACGATGAAAATATTCCCACCAGAATATTCCCTTGAATTCATCCAGCGTCATACCTTTATTAACTTGTTCGTATTGAGGTATCTGACGGTACTTCTCCAGCAATACTTCCCAATCTTCCTGGCCAATAGGTGGAATCGTTCCAACTATTGGCTTCCATTCAACGATCGATAGCCCGGAACCTGTCAGACGCGTTACTCCACCCACAACAATCATGGCAAACACCAACGCACAGCAAATCAGCAACCAGATAGCAATAGGCATATGATTTTGAGTATATTTATCAGAAATTGCCGAAGGAACGGAGTTAGATGAATTTGTTTGCATAAATATTAATCAGGAATGGCGCATACGCAACAAGCGCTGCTTATCACGTTCCCATTCTTTACGTTTCTCACTTTCACGTTTATCGTATTGCTTTTTTCCCTTGGCAAGGCCAATTTCCAGTTTGATTTTACCTGCTTTATAATGCATATCTAAGGGAACCAGAGTATAGCCCGCACGCTCTACTTTGCCGATGAGTTCTTTGATCTGGAAAGCATGCAACAACAGTTTGCGTGTTTTTACGGGGTCAGGATTAACATGTGTCGATGCTGTCGGCAGCGGACTAATATGACATCCTATAAGAAATAACTCACCCCTGCGGATAACTATGTAAGCTTCTTTCAACTGAACCCGACCGGCACGAATTGCCTTAACCTCCCATCCTTCCAGCACAATGCCGGCTTCATATTTTTCTTCAATGAAATAATCGTGGAAAGCCTTTTTGTTTTGTGCAATGCTCATTCAAAACAGCTGGAAGAAAATATATGCATATAAAAATATTTGATTAGCGCATTAGTGTATCAGTTTTCTGTATCTTTACACCCAGACTATGAGAATACAACATTATGACTGAAATAGAAAAAACTGTATTGGTGGGGTATTCATCTGCCCAAATGTTTCATTTAGTAGATACCGTGGAGAACTATCCCGACTTTCTACCCTGGTGCTCGGGGGCATCAATGAAACTCATGGAGGACAACGAAACAGCACACGCAACAATAAATATCGACTACCATCTTGTAAAACATAGCTTTACTACGAAAAACAAACGCCACCCACCCGACTTGATAGAAATGGAACTGCTTGAAGGGCCTTTTGAAAAGCTTAATGGCTACTGGCGCTTCATTCCTTTAACAGATACTGCTTGTAAAATTGAATTTAAATTACATTACACATTTTCTCACAAACTTTTAGAAAAGCTGATCGGTCCAGTATTTTACATAATAGCCAATAGTTTTGTAGAAGCTTTCGTGGAACGAGCGGAAGAGATTTATGGACCCAGTATTTAGGAAGGATTTTATTATCATAGAGATAGTCGCTGCACTGACCGAACGACATTTTATCAAACGACTTCAAGTTCCAAAAGGAACTTTAATTAATCAAGCAATTAAACTTGCAGAAATGAAAGAGTTCTATCCTGAGATCGATTGCTCAACTCTTAAAATAGGGATTTATGGAAAAGTGGCCTGCTCAGAAACTGTGCTCCAGCAAAACGATCGCATTGAAATTTACAGACCTTTAATCTCAGATCCCAAAGAAAAACGCAAGCTGAAAATCAAGTCAGAATATAATAAAATAAGGAGATCATGATCCCAATAGCTTTTTATGCTAATTTCAATCAGTTAAAAATCAACTAACAGAATCATGGTGCCGCAGAGAGGAGTCGAACCTCCGACTTGCTGATTACGAATCAGCTACTCTACCAACTGAGTTACTGCGGCTTCGTGAAATAATAAAATTGTCAGGCTAATGCGAAATATATTTAGAAGGGACAAATTAAAATCACTCCAATCAATTATTTACCTGGAAATATTGAAATGGAGTGATGTAGCTAAATAGTTATGTTTTAAATATGAAAAAATAGATAAAATCTACAGCTTCAAAAACAGAACTATTAAATCAACGATTAATTACTCAGCAATATTCACAATATCATTATTAGCTTCAGATCTATCCAATAGCTCCACGATAGCCATTGGAGCATTATCTCCCTTCCTGAACCCACATTTAAGAATTCTTAAATAACCTCCGTTTCGATTCTGATATCGCGGTCCCAATTCAGAAAAGATTTTAACAACATTTTCTCTATTTCTTAATCTATCAAATGCCAATCGTTTGCTAGCTAAGGTTGGATTTTTACCTAAAGTAATTACCGGTTCTACTACACGACGAAGCTCTTTAGCTTTAGGGAGTGTGGTTTTTATAATTTCATGTTCAAGCAAAGAATTAGTTAAGTTCCTGAACATAGCCAAACGATGACTAGAGGTTCGGTTTAATTTTCGCAATCCATTACGATGACGCATGTCCCGGTTCCTTTACATAATTTTCTAAGTTAGCTGGCGGCCAATTCTCTAATTTCATACCTAGCGATAAATCACGTGAAGCTAGCACTTCTTTAATTTCGTTTAATGATTTTCTACCTAAATTAGGTGTACGAAGAAGCTCAGCTTCTGTTCGTTGTATTAAGTCTCCAATATAAAATATATTCTCAACTTTCAAACAATTCGCGGAGCGGACGGTAAGCTCTAAATCATCAACTGGCCGCAACAAAATAGGATCAATTGCAGGAGCTCTCGGTTGCTCAGTAGGCAATGGAGTACTCTCTAGATCTGCAAAAAAAGAAAACTGTTCAACCAATACCCTTGCTGCATAACGAATAGCTTCTTCCGGATCAACAGAACCATTTGTTTCAATATCAATAATCAGCTTATCAAGATCTGTTCTTTGCTCCACACGTGCATTTTCTATCGTGTAACTGACACGTCTAACCGGGCTAAATGAAGCATCCAGCAGTATATCACCGATAGAAGATAAACTTTTATCTTCTCGACTGCGATTAACAGAAGGTAAATATCCTCTTCCTTTTTCTACAGTTATTTGCGCCTCAATACGGCCACCGCTAGTAATATGAGCAATCACATGTTCTGGGTTGACTATCTCAACATCATGAGAAGATTCAATATCTCCAGCCGTGACAATACCTTCCGTATCTTTCTTTAAAGAAAGAACAGTAGAGTTCTTGCTATGAAGTTTTAGTACAACTCCCTTCAAGTTCAATATCAGATCAACGATATCTTCCTGTAAGCCATCTATCGTTGAATATTCATGAACCACTCCGCTAATACTAATTTTAGTAGGAGCACAACCAGGAATGGAAGATAATAAAACGCGACGTAATGCATTACCTAAAGTGTAACCAAAACCTCGTTCAAAAGGCTCCATTACAACTTTAGCGCGTAAAGGCGAGAGATTATGTACCTCTATAATCCTAGGTGTAAGAAAACTATTCGATGACATATAGGTGCCAATATAAAAAATGCCGATTACTTTGAATAAAGCTCAACTACAAGAGATTCATTAATAGTTGAAGATAAATCACTGCGATCAGGTTTATTCTTATAAAGGCCTTTAAGGTTATCAAAATCAACCTCCAGCCAGGATGGAATACTACGACGCTTGGCTAATTCAATTGAAGATTTGATCCTCAAATAACTCTTTGCATGCTCAGCCACCTCTATTTGATCGCCTGGCCCTATTAATTGTGAGGGTATATTAGCTTTTTTACCATTTAAAAGAATGCAATCGTGTCTAATTATTTGTCGTGCTTCAGCTCTTGATGCCCCAAATCCCATATTATATGCAACATTATCCAAACGGCTTTCTAAAAGCTTAAGTAAATTCTCACCTGTAATACCCTTTTGTCTATCGGCTTGTTTGTATACATTACGAAACTGATTTTCCAGCAAGCCGTAGATTCTTCTAATTTTTTGCTTTTCTCTTAGCTGCACAGCATAATCGGATAGTCTTGTTTTTCTCTGTCCATGTTGTCCAGGTGGATAATTTCTACGCTCTATTGGACATTTATCACTAAAACACTTGTCACCTTTCAGGAATAATTTTTCTCCCTCCCGACGACATTGACGACACTTTGGGTTTATATTTCTGGCCACAGATTTTCTCCTTCTTAGATACGACGCTTCTTGGGCGGCCTACACCCATTATGAGGCACAGGTGTCACATCAGTAATACTTGTAATTTTAAAACCTGTAGCATTAAGCGCTCTTACAGCCGAATCACGGCCAGGTCCGGGTCCTTTAACTCTAATCTCTAAATTTTTAACGCCATACTCCAACGCAGCTCTGCCCGCATGTTCTGCAGCAACCTGTGCCGCAAAAGGGGTACTTTTACGCGATCCTTTGAAACCGACTCCTCCCGATGTAGCCCAAGACAAAGCATTTCCTTGTCGATCAGATATCGTCACAATTGTATTGTTAAAAGATGCATGTATATGTGCAACTCCTTCAATAATATTTTTCTTAATTTTCTTACGGCTTTTTAATGGAGGTTTTATCATTAATTCCTGATCTACTTTTAAATTAAATTGGTAAAAGAATTATCTAGCACGTATAGCTTTACGTGGACCTTTTCTTGTCCTCGCATTAGTTTTCGTTCGTTGGCCCCTTACTGGCAAACCCCTACGATGTCGCAATCCACGATAACTACCAAGATCAATCAACCTTTTAATATTCATAGAGACTTCTCTGCGTAAATCTCCCTCAACCAGCAGCTTAGCAATAGAATTTCTCAATTCTTCTAACTTACCATCCGTTAACTCTTTAAGTTTAATAAACGGTGGAATATCCAAATCCGTACAAATTTTACGTGCTGTCGAATTTCCTATACCATAAATCGCCGTCAAAGCTATGTTAACGTGCTTATTGCTAGGTAAGTTGACGCCTGCTATACGAGCCATTTTTTACCCTATATATTAAAAACGATAATTAACCTTGGCGTTGTTTATGCCTGGCATCGACACAAATAACACGAATAACCCCATAACGTTTAATTATTTTACAATTTCTACATATCTTTTTAATTGATGCTCTAACTTTCATAATAAACTCACGATAATATTTATGTAATGTAATAATTACAGTAACTACTTGGTGCGAAAAGTTATCCGTGCCCTAGTTAAATCGTAGGGTGTTAGATCAACTGTAACCTTGTCACCAGGCAAAATACGAATATAATTCATTCTCATCTTTCCAGAAATGTGGCCTAGTACAATATGGCCATTCTCTAATTTTATTCTGAACGTTGCATTTGGAAGTGTTTCAATAACCTCTCCTTGCATTTGTATAGTTTCTTCTTTTGCCATCACAACCCAACTATCGTAAAAAGTTACCACTGGTTTTGAAGTTAGCTTTCTTCAACAGACTCTCATATTGACCTGACATCACATGAGACTGAACTTGAGCCATAAAATCCATGGTAACCACGACAATTATTAGCAGCGAAGTTCCTCCAAAATAAAATGGAACATTCCATTTTAAAATCATAAACTCAGGTAACAGACAAACTAGCGTGACATAAATTGAACCAATTAATGTTAACCTCAACATAATACGCTCTATGTATTTCGTAGTTTGGTCACCTGGACGTATTCCAGGTATAAAAGCCCCACTTTTTTTCAGATTATCTGCCGTTTCCTTCGGATTAAATACAAGTGCGGTATAGAAAAAACAAAAAAATATGATCAATGCAGCATATAAAGCAACATAAATAGGCTGTCCAGGTGCCAACGTATTACTAAAATCTTTTAACCAATTTAGAGACAGACTATCAGAAAACCAACCAGCTAAAGTTGCGGGAAATAAAATAATACTGGAAGCAAATATTGGAGGTATAACTCCAGACATATTTAACTTTAGAGGCAAATGAGATGATTGGCCACCCATCATCTGCTTACCTACCTGCCTTTTTGCGTAGTTTACCAATATTTTCCGTTGACCACGCTCTATAAAAACAACCAGTGCTGTAATAGCTATAGCTGCAATAAAAATAAATAAGGCAGTAAAGAAATGCATTGCGCCCGTATTTACCAGCTCAAGAGTCCCCCCAACAGCACTTGGAAATCCAGCTGCTATTCCAGCAAAAATTATCAAAGAAATTCCGTTCCCAATTCCGCGCTCTGTGATTTGCTCTCCAAGCCACATGAGGAATATGGATCCAGTTACAAGCGTAATGATTGTTGTAAATATAAAATGCATTCCTGGTTCCACCACTAAGCCAGGCTGTGATTGCAAGGCAAAGGAAATTCCATAGCTTTGTAATGTAGAAAGTAGCAGCGTACCGTAACGAGTGTATTGCGTTATCTTTTTCCTGCCTGATTCACCTTCCTTTTTCAAAGATTCCAAATACGGAACAGCTACTGTTCCAAGTTGCATAATAATGGATGCCGATATATAGGGCATAATTCCAAGTGCAAATATGGAAAATCTTGAAAGAGCCCCCCCCGAAAACATATTAAACATTCCCAGTATTCCACCTTCCTGGGAGTTAAAAAGATCTTTTAATACAACCGAATCAATTCCAGGAACGGGAACATGTGTACCAATGCGATACACAATCAAAGCAAGCAGCAAAAACCACAATCGCTTTTTTAAATCATAGAATCTATCAGACAAAGCAGCTTTTGATTTAGATACCATTTACATCTTCTATAGTTAACTCAACCTGACCACCCGCGTGCTCTACTATATCTTTGACACCTCGAGTTACTCTTAAATCTTTTAGCCTTATAGCTCGTGTACAAGCCTGAGTATCTGCAATAATTTTTACAGGGTAATTAATAGACTTTATAAGGTTGAATTCATGCAATACAGATGTATCAAACTCATTCCGATCAATTAACAACAAACTAGATAGTTTAATCTCTTGTATTTGTTTCTTCCCATAGACCACAAAACCTCTCTTAGGCAATCTGCGTTGCAATGGCATCTGCCCCCCTTCAAAGCCAATCTTATGAAAACCACCTGCCCGCGATTTCTGTCCCTTGTGCCCTCTGCCGCATGTTTTACCTAACCCGGAACCAATCCCACGCCCCACTCTTCTTCTGGGTTTTGTAGAACCCATACCAGGCTTTATAGTATTAAGTCTCACCTTTATTCCTCTACTTTCAATAGATATGCTGTTTTATTAATCATACCTCTAGTCGAAGGTAAATCCGGCAAAAAAACTGTACGGTTAATCTTCCTTAATCCCATACCTTGTATTATCAATCTATGTCTCTTTTTTGTACCAATTAAACTTTTTACCAAGGTTATTTTTACAGATTTTAATTTTTCCATTTAAATCAGGCCCCAGTAATTTCGTCTATGCTTTTACCTCTTTTAGCGGCAATCATTGCGGGTGTTTGGATTTTATCTAAGCCATTCAGAGTAGCTCGCACTATATTATACGGATTTGTAGAACCCAAACACTTAGCTAAAATATTATGTACACCCATCACTTCAAAAATAGCACGCATAGGACCACCAGCGATAATTCCTGTCCCTTCTGAAGCTGGCTGCATATACACTCTGGCTGCACCATGTCGACCAATTATGGGATGATGAAGCGTACCATTTATCAAGTTAATCTTAATCATTCCACGACGAGCCTCATCCATAGCCTTCTGCACGGCTAAAGGAACCTCCCTAGATTTCCCCTTACCCATGCCGATACTACCTTTCCCATCACCAACCACTGTTAAAGCAGCAAAACCAAGAATTCTACCACCTTTTACAACTTTGGTAACACGATTGACAGAAATCATTTTTTCTTTCAATCCATCAGCCTTTATTTCGTCTTGAGTTTTTGTACCTGTAGATCTCGTTGTTTTAGCCACCGCAATTACCTTTATTTTAAAACTTCATCCCTGCTGATCTAGCTGCATCAGCAAGAGCCTTTATTCGGCCATGATACTTAAATCCAGATCTATCAAAAGCTATTTCACTAATCTGTGAATCAAGAGATTTCTTAGCCACTAATTGACCAATATACCTAGCAGCTTCCACCGTCCCACCGTTTGGATATTGTTTTTTTACCTCCGCCTCAACTGTCGAAGCGCTAACAACCACATTATTTGATGAAGGATCCAAAATCTGCGCATAAATATGATTATTACTCTTATGAACCAACAGCCTAAAACGCTTTGAATTGCTAATTTTAATTCTAGTTGCTTTAGCACGCCTTAAGCGAGCCTGTTTGATCGTATTTAGCAACATTATCTTATCCTTATATCACTATTACTTTTTCTTAGTTTCTTTAATTATAACTTTCTCATCAAAATATCGAATTCCCTTTCCCTTATATGGTTCAGGACGCCGATAAGATCTAACATCCGCAGCAACCTGACCAACTTTTTGTTTGTCGATACCTTTGATTAGGATTTCAGTTGGATTTGGCGTTTCCACCTTAATATCTTCTGGAACGGAATAAGATATAGGATGAGAAAAGCCGAGATTCAAATTTAAAATATTGCCAGAAACTTGTGCCTTATACCCAACTCCTACAATGAGAAGTTTTTTCTCAAATCCATTTGTCACACCTCTAATCATATTTGATATCAAGGCATTAATCGTTCCCACTATAGATCTTGCTTGTTTTGAAGAGTTTAAGGCTTGAATAGTTAAATAATTTGAGCTCATTTCAATTTTAGTATTATGAACATCAATTAATTGAAATAAACTTCCCAAAGGCCCTTTTATAGCTATACCCAATTCTGTCAACTGGACTTCCACTAATTTTGGTATCTCGATTGGTTTTGTTGTTGTGTAGAAAGACATTATTAAATTACCTCACGCAACTATGCACAATAACTCACCACCAACTCCTCCAGCTCTTGCCGAACGCTCGGTCATAACACCCTTAGAGGTTGATACAATAGCTATACCCAAACCATGCATCACCTTCGGCAGATTATTTCGTGATGAATACCTTCTTAATCCTGGCTTACTTATCCTGGTAAGTGAAGTAATAACTGGTCCGCCGTTAAAATATTTCAAACATATATCTACATATAACTTTCCATCACTGACTATCTCTTGATAGCTCTCAATATATCCTTCATCTTTTAGTATTTTTAGAATTGCTTTTTTTAACTTTGATGAAGGGATCTTTACTTCTTTTTTTTCTGCAGCCTGCGCATTTCTTATGCGCGTAAGCATATCAGCTATTGGATCAGTCATGCACATATATACACCAAATTATATTTTGTTCCAGAAATAACTTTTTTATCACAATTTTCTTCAAAGTCAAAGCTTAACTTTACCAACTTGCTTTAATAACACCTGGAATTTCACCACGCATCGCTATTTCACGCAGCTTAATTCTTCCCAAACCAAATTTTTTATATACTCCTCTTGGCCTTCCAGTCAAGATACACCTCTGACGCAGCCTAACGGGACTAGAGTTTCTAGGGAGTCCTTGAAGTAAATTACGCGCTGTTGACTTTTGTTCAATATCTGATTTGGTATCTTTTAAGACAGCAATTAATTCTGAACGACGTGTCGCATATTTATTTACTATTTCCATCCTCTTTATATTACGATTTACTATTGACTTCTTAGCCACATTATTCCTTCCTTTAATTTTTAAATGGAAATTTAAAAGCAGAAAGCAAAGCCTTAGCTTCTATATCAGTTTTGGCCGTTGTGGTCATCGTTATATTCAAACCACGCAATTTATCAATCTTATCGTAATCTATTTCAGGAAATATAATCTGCTCTTTAATTCCCATATTAAAATTACCACGGCCATCAAAACCTTTTCCTCCTATTCCTCTAAAATCACGTATACGAGGGATAGCAATACTTACAAGACGATCCAAAAATTCGTACATCTTTATTCCACGCAAAGTTACCATGCAACCAACCGGATAACCTTGCCTTATTTTAAAAGTTGCAATAGATTTCTTCGCTTTCGTAATTATGGGTTTTTGTGCCGAGATCTTTTCCAGATCACTGACGGCATTTTCCATTATTTTTTTATCAACAGCCGCCTCACCAACACCCATATTTAGAGTTATCTTTGTTATTTTAGGAACCTGCATCACAGTTTTATAATTAAACTGCTGTATTAGTTCCTTTATAACTATATTTTTATAATAATCAAATAATCGAGCCATTTTATTCTTCTATCCTTACAAATCTATTAGAGTGCCATCAGATTTAAAGTAGCGTACTTTATTACCTGATTCATTAAACCTAAAACCGACTCTATCCGCCTTATTTTTGTCAGAATTAAAAATTGCAATATTAGAAACATGAATTGGTTTTTCTATTTCAATAATCCCACCAACAATATTTTTACTTGGATTAGGCTTAACATGCGATTTAACTCTATTTACATCTCTAACTATTACTTTTTCTACACCTTCAAACTTAATTACCGTTGATTGCTTACCCTTATCTTTACCTGATAATATAATTACGTTGTCACCCTTCCTGATTTTTTTCATGGCCATAAGCTCTTTACTTTAAATTACTTCGGGAGCTAGAGACACTATTTTCATGAACTTTGCTGTACGAAGCTCACGTGTTACCGGACCAAAAATTCTAGTACCTATAGGCTCTAATTTATTATTCAAAATTACCGCGGCATTCGTATCGAACTTCACCAAAGAGCCATCAGATCTGCGAATTCCCTTTGCCGTTCGTACAATAACCGCGTTATAAACCTCTCCTTTTTTGATACGACCACGAGGCGCGGCATCTTTTACAGCAACTTTAATAACATCTCCGATTCCAGCAAATCTTCGCTTTGATCCTCCGAGAACCTTGATACACATTACAGTGCGAGCCCCCGTATTATCAGCTACTTTTAGTAAAGACTGCATCTGAATCATATTTATACTTCCTGTTAAGATTGATTCTAAATTTTGTACGGTAGGATATAAATAACACTTTTCAATCGAGGGTTATATTCAATTAATCTTTACTACCTTGATTACTCGCCAAGATTTGGTTTTTGATATAGGGCGTGCTTCACTTATAGCCACCACATCGCCCACTTTATATTGATTATGCTCATCGTGAGCATGATATTTTTTTGAACGAGTGATAATTTTTCCATAAAGAGGGTGTTTTACTTTTCTGTCAATTCTTACAGTTACTGTTTTATCTCTCTTATCACTTATAATTTGTCCAATCAGATATTTACTTTGATTGTCTAAATTCATCGCCATCCTCTTTTTCTCGAATAATGGTTTTAATACGCGCTATATCTCTACGCACTTTTTTAACTTGAGACGTATCTGTAAGCTGTTGCGTCTTCAACTGGAATCTCAAACCAAATTGGATTCTTCTTAACGATAAAAGCTCTTTTTCCAAATCTGGCAATCCTTTTCCCTTTAATTCTATTACTTTCATTAAGAAATTAACTCCCTAAATGCCTTATCACAAATACCGTCTGCATTGGTAGCTTTGCAGCAGCCAATCTAAAAGCCTCACGTGCAAGCAGTTCATCAACTCCATCCATTTCATAAAGCACTTTTCCTGGCTGAATCTCTGCAACATAGTACTCTGGATTCCCCTTGCCCTTTCCCATTCTAACTTCAGCAGGTTTTCGCGAAACAGGCTTATCTGGAAAAATTCTTATCCAAATACGTCCACCACGCTTGATATGTCTCGTCATTGCACGTCGAGCCGCTTCAATTTGTCTTGAGGTTAATCTTCCACGGCCTATAGCTTTAAGCCCAAACTCCCCAAAACTAACCTTTGCGCCTCTGGTTGCCATACCAGTATTGCGACCTTTATGCTGCTTACGAAACTTGGTTCTGGCTGGTTGTAACATTACTAAATCCCTTGCTTTCGAGCTACTTTAAAATATAGTCACAAACTTAATCTGAGCTGTCTCTCAGAGAGATTAAGCTTTTGCTTAGTTTTGACGATCCCTCACACTAAGCTGTTCCCCTTTAAAAACCCAAACTTTAACGCCAATCACACCATAAGTTGTTTTAGCTTCTGAAGTTCCGTAATCAACTTCGGCTCTTAATGTATGAAGAGGCACTCTTCCCTCTCGATACCATTCAGTTCGTGCTATTTCTATACCATTCAACCTTCCAGAACTCATTATCTTAATCCCCTGAGCTCCTAATCTCATAGCGTTTTGTATCGCCCTTTTCATAGCTCTTCTAAACATTATTCTTTTTTCAAGCTGTTGAGTAATACTAGCCGCAATAAGTTGCGCATCAATCTCAGGCTTACGTATTTCCTCTATATTGATGTGCACGGGAACATTCATAAGTTTCTCAACATTTTTACGAAGAATCTCAATATCTTCGCCTTTTTTACCAATTACAACACCTGGTCTTGACGTATGTATTGTGATTTTTGCATTTCTTGATGGTCTTTCAATAATGATACTTCCTACAGAAGCATGCGCTAATCTTTTTTGAAGATACTGCCGCACATTAATATCTTCATTTAAAAAAACTGAAAATTTCTTTGTGTTTGCATACCAACGAGAAGACCAGTTCTTCAGAACTGAAAGTCTAAATCCTGTCGGATTAATTTTTTGACCCATGAATTATTTACCTTTTTTCATGTTTACTTAATAAATTTCTATCTATTGCAGACGGTCAAGAAAATATTACATGTTGGTTTTGATATACGATTTCCTCTCCCTTTTGCGCGCGGACTAACACGTTTTAGTGAAGATCCTTGCCCTATAAAAACTCGAGCTACTTTTAATTCGTCAATATCAGCACCTTCATTGTGCTCCGCATTTGCTACTGCTGACTCAAGTAACTTTAAAATAATTACCGCCCCCTTCTTTGGACTGAATGTCAAGAGCTTAATAGCCTGATCAACCTGCAATCCTCGAATTTGATTTACCACTAACCGCCCTTTTTGAGCGGATAATCTTACGCTACGTAAAACTACAGATGTTTCCATATATAATCCTATCGCTTAGAACCTGCTGCCTTCTTATCACCAGCATGGCCTTTAAACGTTCTAGTATGAGAAAACTCACCAAGTTTATGACCAACCATGTTTTCTGTTATAAAAATGGGAATATGCTGCCTTCCATTGTGGACAGAAATAGTTAATCCAATAAAATCCGGGAGAATGGTTGATCTCCGTGACCAAGTTTTTATAGGCCTTTTATCATTATTTTTACGAACAGCTATAACTTTATTGATGAGATGTAAATCAACAAAAGGACCTTTTGAAATAGATCGGCTCATACTTTTAACCTTTCTTAGAATATCTGCTTCGAACAATCATATTGACTGTCCTCTTGTTTCTTCTTGTCCGGGATCCTTTTGAAGGCGTGCCCCAAGGACTTACAGGGTGCCTTCCAGCGGCAGTTTTACCTTCTCCACCACCATGAGGATGATCAACAGGATTCATCGCCACACCTCGAACTGTTGGACGAATTCCTCTCCATCTTACAGCCCCAGCCTTACCTATTGATTGCAAATTATGCTCGGAATTACCAACCTCTCCAATTGTTGCTCTACAATTTATATGTATCTTCCTGATCTCACCCGATCTCAATCTAATCTGAGAATAGTCACCTTCGCGCGCCATAAGCTGAGCAGAGGATCCAGCAGAACGTGCTAATTGCGCTCCCTTACCAGGCTTTAGCTCGATACAATGAATCACACTTCCAACCGGAATGTTACGGATAGGCAATGCATTACCAGTTTTAACTGGAGAACCTGATCCATTGACCACGTACGAGCCCACCTCTATATCCTTTGCTGCAATAATATATTTCCTTTCTCCATCCGCATAGCAAAGTAATGCTAAATACGCACTTCTGTTAGGATCATATTCAATGCGCTCAACCTTTGCAGGAATATCATCTTTATTTCTGCAAAAATCGACAATCCGATAATGATGTTTATGTCCCCCACCAATATGTCGTACTGTTATCTTTCCAGAATTATTCCTGCCTGAATTTTTTTTCTTTTTCTCAGTTAATGCGGAATATGAATTTCCCTTATATAAAAAACTGTTTACAGATCTAACCACTGCTCTTTGACCTGGAGAGGTAGGTTTTGATTTTTTAAGTGTCATTATTTATCCTCAAATAACCTTACATCAGTAAAATCTATCTCGCGGTCATCTCTTAGACTAACAAATGCTTTTTTCCAATCTGATTTTTGCCCTATATATCGGCCAAATCTTTTTTTCTTTCCCTTTACATTTATTATTTGTACGCTCTTTACTTTAATATTCTGTGATTTCCAAATCTGCTCAATAGCTAATTTAATTTCAGCTTTATTAGCATCGCGTGAAACATAAAATATGATTTGCCTAACTTTCTCAGCTAAAAAAGTTGCCTTCTCGGAAATTTGTGGAGCTTTTATTACTTCCAGTGCTCTTTCACTGCCTATATTGATAATTTTCATTGCAATACGCTTTCAATTTTATTTACTGCTTCGCGAGTAATAACAACGTTATCATAAGACAATAAGCTTACAGGGTCTATTAAGTCAATCTCGACTACTTTTACATTCGGTACATTTCTGGAAGCCAGATATAAATTCTCATCTACTTCATCAGTAATAATCATTACATTTTCAAGTTGATAATTTTTTAATTTCTGCAAAAAAAATTTTGTTTTTGTAGTCGCGACCCGAAATTCACTTATCGCTACTAATTTACTATTTCTTAATAGTTGGGAAAATATCGTACACATCCCCGCACGATACATTTTGCGATTTATTTTTTTGGTAAAGTTTTCTGTTGGCTTATTGGGAAATATTTTCCCACCTCCCCTCCACAATGGATTCGATGCTGCACCAACTCTTGCTCTTCCGGTTCCTTTCTGTCTCCATTGTTTGCGCGTAGAACCAGCAACTTCAGATCGCCCCTTTTGGGCTCGAGTACCGCTTCTGGCATTCGCCAAATACGATGTCACTATTTGATGAACCAATGCCTCGTTATATACCCTGTCAAAAACAGAATCTGATACTTCAATATTAACAACTTGTCCATTTTCGCTTCTACAAGGAATTTTAACCATTTGCTTATACTTATCAGTTATTGTTTATTTGCGTGTTTCACACTTGGGCGTATAAAAACTCCGTTGCCTTTTGAACCCGGAACCGATCCCTTCAAAAAAATCAGACCACGAACAGTATCAACACGTACAACTTCAATATTCTGGATTGTGCTATTTACACCCCCCAACCGACCTGTCATTTTCTTCCCGGGGAAAACCCGACCTGGATCTTGCGCCATACCAATCGAACCCGGAACATTATGTGATCTTGAATTACCATGACTGGCTCTACTCGAAGAAAAATTATGACGCTTTATAGTACCGGCATACCCCTTACCTATAGACACCCCACTTACATCTACTTTTGACCCTGTCAGGAAAATTTCGACGTTTATTTCAGAACCTAATTTTAGGTCGCTATTGATAGCTTGCTGCTCTATTCTAAATTCTTTTATTACTTTTCCTGCCTCTACACCAGCCCGTGCAAAATGACCAGATAGTGCCTTTGTTATTCTATTTTTCCGTCGATATCCTTGCGTCAACTGAATTGCTGAATAGCCATCCCTTTCAGCTGTTTTAATCTGCACCACACGATTTTTCGAAACATCAAGAACGGTGACAGGCACGCTACTTCCAGACTCGGTAAAGATTCTAGTCATTCCTACTTTTTTACCGATAAGCCCTAATTTCATTTGCTTCCTCTACTTTGAGTTTTTGCCTTCTATAGCTAATAAAATAAACTACAGCTTGATTTCAACATCAACACCAGCAGGCAAATCAAGCTTCATCAGTGCATCTACTGTTTTATCTGTAGGATCAATAATATCCATTAGCCTCAAATGCGTTCTAATCTCAAACTGATCGCGCGAAGTTTTATTTACGTGCGGTGATCGCAGTACATCAAATCGTTCAATACGCGTCGGCAGTGGCACTGGCCCCTTAACCACAGCTCCTGTCCGCTTTGCTGTTTCTACTATTTCAACAGCTGACTTATCTATTAGGCGATAGTCGAAAGCTTTTAAACGTATACGTATTTTTTGATTTTGCATAAAGCACTCTAAGTTGTATATTTTACGGAGCTTGTTTTATATGAGACTACCAATCCTTAGCAGTATCGATGTATCTAAACTTATTCAATTACTTTGGCGACCACACCAGCGCCGACGGTACGTCCACCTTCACGAATAGCAAAACGTAATCCCTCGCTCATTGCTATTGGTGCAATCAAATTGACATTAACCGATATATTATCACCTGGCATCACCATTTCGACGCCTGCCGGCAGTTCAATGGAGCCTGTTACATCAGTTGTTCTGAAATAAAACTGTGGGCGATACCCTGCAAAAAATGGTGTATGCCGACCACCCTCTTCTTTGCTCAACACATATATTTCCGCAGAAAATTTGGTGTGTGGCAGTATACTACCCGGCTTAGCCAGAACCTGACCACGCTCCACCTCTTCTCGCTTGGTACCTCTTAATAATATACCAACGTTGTCTCCGGCCTGCCCTTGATCCAGCAACTTCCGAAACATCTCGACACCGGTACATGTCGTTTTGATTGTAGGTCGCAATCCCACAATTTCTATCTCATCACCAACCTTGACTATACCGCGCTCCACACGCCCTGTAACAACAGTTCCACGCCCGGAGATTGAGAACACATCTTCAACAGGCATAATAAAAGCCCCATCAATCGCTCTTTGTGGCTCTGGAATGTATGAATCCAGCACTTCCGCCAGCTTCAGAATAGCTGCCTCACCGATGTCACCTTTATCCCCTTCCAGCGCTTTCAGTGCTGAACCAATAATAATAGGTGTATCATCCCCTGGAAAATCATACTTGGATAACAGTTCACGTATTTCCATTTCGACGAGCTCAAGTAACTCAGCATCGTCTACCATGTCAGCTTTATTCATGAAGACAATGATATAAGGCACTCCCACCTGTCTCGCCAGCAGAATATGTTCGCGTGTCTGCGGCATGGGCCCATCAGCTGCTGATACCACCAGAATAGCGCCATCCATCTGCGCCGCTCCTGTGATCATATTCTTCACATAGTCGGCATGACCCGGGCAATCAACGTGCGCGTAATGGCGTTTATCTGTTTCGTATTCAACATGGGATGTGTTAATAGTAATCCCACGTGCACGCTCCTCGGGCGCCGAATCTATCTGAGCATATGACTTGGCTTCCCCGCCAAATTTCCTGGTCAGGATGGTCGTGATCGCCGCCGTTAACGTCGTTTTCCCATGATCCACATGGCCTATCGTCCCTACATTTATATGCGGCTTCACCCGCTCGAATTTACTTTTCGCCATTACGTCAACCTCTTTTTATTTGAATAGCTTTATTTCTTACTGATGATTGCCTCAGCCACATTTTTTGGAGCTTCAGAATAATGCTTGAACTCCATAGAGTATGTTGCCCTACCTTGAGTAGCAGATCGAAGTATAGTGGAGTACCCAAACATCTCCGCCAATGGTACTTCTGATCGTATCACCTTAAACCCTGGAATATCTTCCATTCCCTGAATAATTCCACGACGTGAAGATAAGTCACCAACCACATTACCCATAAACTCAGATGGTGTTTCCACTTCTACTGCCATCATTGGCTCCAAAAGAACTGGGCTGGCTTTTTTCATACCATCTTTAAACGCTATTGATGCAGCCATCTTAAAAGCATTTTCATTGGAATCAACATCGTGGTATGAACCATCAAATAATGCGATTTTTACATCAACAACCGGGTATCCGGCAAGCACTCCGTTCGATAATGAATCCCGCAATCCTTTCTCAACAGCAGGAATATATTCTCTCGGAACAGCACCACCCTTAATTTCATCAACAAATTCAAATCCCTTACCTGCTTCATTAGGCTCCATTCGCAACCATACATGACCATATTGACCACGACCACCACTTTGCTTAACGAATTTACCCTCAATCTCAACTTGCTTTCTTATCGCTTCTCGGTATGCAACTTGTGGAGCACCTACGTTTGCCTCCACTCCAAATTCTCTCTTCATCCGATCAACAATAATTTCCAGGTGGAGTTCACCCATACCAGAAATAATCGTCTGGCCAGATTCCTCATCTGTTCTAACTCTAAAAGATGGATCTTCCTGAGCTAAACGGTTAAGCGCAATCCCCATCTTTTCCTGATCAATCTTAGTTTTTGGCTCTACCGCTACATGAATAACTGGCTCCGGGAAATCCATACGTTCCAGAGTAATTACATGATTAGGATCACATAATGTATCCCCCGTTGTAACTTCCTTCAGACCTACTGCTGCAGCAATATCGCCAGTTCCAACCTCTTTAATTTCTTCACGCTGATTAGCGTGCATCTGCAACAATCTACCAATCCTTTCCCTCTTTCCTTTAACAGGATTAAATACAGTATCACCTGATTTAACAGTCCCAGAATATACCCGAAAAAATATTAGCTGCCCAACGTAGGGATCTGTCGCAATCTTAAATGCTAGAGCTGCAAATGGACTATCTTCACTTGGTCCACGCTCATCCTCCAAGCCATTTTCATCTACACCTTTAATTGCCGGTACATCTAATGGTGAAGGCAAATAATCTAAAACAGCATCCAACATAGCCTGCACACCTTTATTTTTGAATGCTGTCCCACAAAGCATTGGCACGATTTCATTATTTATTGTTCTTGCACGTAGCCCTTGCTTGATGTCCTCCACTGCCAAATCACCCGCTTCCAAATACTTATTCATCAACTCTTCACTTGCTTCGGCCGCAGACTCTATCATTTTTTCGCGCCAAGTAGCCGCATCAGCTTGTTGAGAAGCCGGTATTTCACGCTCCTCAAATTTCGTGCCTTGACTTGCATCATCCCAATAAATAGCTTTCATCTTCACGAGATCAATGATGCCAGCAAATTTATCTTCCGCTCCGATAGGCAATTGAATTGGCACAGGATTTGCCTTAAGCCTACTTATCATTTGCTCACGGACACGCATAAAATTTGCACCCGATCGATCCATTTTATTTACAAAAGCCAGCCTCGGAACGCCATACTTATTTGCTTGCCGCCAAACCGTCTCTGTTTGTGGCTGCACACCACCAACCGAACAAAATACCGTACAAGCTCCATCCAAAACCCGCAATGAACGCTCCACTTCAATCGTAAAATCTACGTGCCCTGGTGTATCAATTACATTAATCCTGTGCTCGGGGTAATTGCCCGCCATCCCCTTCCAGAAACATGTTGTGGCGGCAGAAGTAATTGTAATGCCCCTTTCCTGCTCTTGCTCCATCCAATCCATAGTGGCAGCACCGTCATGCACCTCTCCCAACTTATGAGAAACACCTGTATAAAATAATATACGCTCACTTGTTGTTGTTTTTCCTGCATCAATATGAGCCATGATGCCTATATTACGGTATCGCTCTAACGGATTTCTTTTTGACACTGCCACACCCTAAGATTGTTTTTTCTGATAAATAGCTACAGCTGTACTTTATATATAAGCAGCCAACTCTTCAAAACCTGAAATGAGAAAATGCTTTATTTGATTCTGCCATTCTATGCACTTCCTCACGCTTCTTAATTGCCGTTCCACGATTCTCAGAAGCCTCCAGCAATTCACCAGCCAATCTTAAATCCATTGACTTCTCACTACGCTTACGAGCTGCGTCTCGCAACCACCGCATAGCCAGAGCACTCCTTCTCACCGACCTAACCTCAACCGGAACCTGATAATTCGCACCACCTACCCGCCTGCTTTTAACTTCTACGACCGGCCTGATGTTTGACAGCGCCTGTGTAAATACCTCCACCGGATCCTTTCCCGATTTTTTCTCTACGTGACTTAAAGCACCATATATGATTTGCTCAGCAATTGATTTTTTTCCACGCGTCATCAATACGTTTACAAATTTAGCCAATTCCACATTATGGTATTTTGGATCCGGTAAAATCTCTCTTTTGGGCACTTCTCTGCGTCTAGGCATTTTGCACTATCTCAATATTTTGATTATTAATCTCACACAGCTATACGCACACTGAACTATATATCTTATGCACTTTTTGGTCTTTTTGAACCATATTTTGAACGCGCTTTCTTTCTATCTTTCACACCAGCCGTATCCAAACTTCCGCGCACAGTGTGATACCGAACACCCGGCAAATCCCTAACTCTTCCACCACGGATCAATACAACCGAGTGCTCCTGCAAATTATGCCCCTCGCCTCCAATATAGCTACTCACTTCATAACCATTGGTTAATCGCACCCTGGCCACTTTCCTGAGCGCAGAGTTTGGCTTTTTAGGCGTTGTCGTATAAACACGAGTGCACACCCCTCTTTTCTGGGGACAGCTCTCAAGAGCAGGAACCTTACTTTTTACTTGCTTTGCTTTACGTGGCTTGCGCACCAATTGACTAATTGTCGGCATTTTGCTCCCAGCTTTTCATACATCAAGTTTTAATTCTATTATGCAGGTTGTTTTCATTAAAATAGCGCAGACTCTTTTTTACGCCTTCAACCTATGTTTTTCTTTTGCTTTCCTATAGCCTTGTTTTACACAAAACCCTCTCGCCTTATATAGCGGCTAAAAAAGACTGCGAATTTTACGGCGTTATTATTTTCAAGTCAAGGCTAAAGTATTCTGTTGCCGCAGTTAAATCAACTGACTATCCAAAGGTCTGCTCCCATTTCACATTGGTAACCACAGGAAGGTACAAACCCATAGCCACGAGGCTTTCGTGGTTATGTTTGAATTTATCAAAGCACGGGACCACCGCCCGGCACTGTTTCAACCGTGTGAAAATATTTTTTACCAGGTGTCAGTATCGGTATAGTCCCCGGTCCGGATCTGCATTACCTGTTTTGGAGTTACTCCTTCCCTGGAATGACTGCCTTGGCACCTTGTTGTTCGATTTGATCGCGAATGGCCTGACTGTCATAGTCCTTTGTCTGCGATAATGGATTGAGCCGCGCCCAGCCTGGATCGCAAAGCCAATGCGTGTGTGCAATCATTGATCTGACTACCGATAATATTGAATGCGATGGGAAGTCCCTGAGTATCACCGCCATGTGAATCTTGCGGGTATTACCGGCCCTGGCTTTTTCCAATTGCTTTATCCTTACCGCTCGCACTGTGCTGGTGAGCCTTGATAGCTACCATCGATAAAAACCCGCTCCATGTCCAGCTCAACCACCAGAGCCTGAAATACCTTGAGCCATTTTCCGCTGACAGACCAGGCGGTGCATCGTTTATAAACCTTGCTCCAGCTCCCGAATGAACCGGTACCATGCGGTACAGCATGCCTTCGACAGTCATACGCAAATCTTGCTTGTTGTAGAGGTGATTGTGAAGCAAAATGGCCAGTAGCTTCAGCCAGAGTTCTGCATTGAGCAACAACCGGGGCATTGCAAGCTCCTATTGCTGGTGAGAGCTACAACGATACGAACTTGCTTCTTTAAATCAATATTGAGATCAAACAGGAACAGGCCTTAATAAATTAGGCACATCGACATCTTTTTACTCAATCGTATTTTTCAGAATCCTTTCACGAAGTGAACTATCATCGTATTACCACACGCGTACCCAGTTTTACCCACGGATTCAATTGATCAATTTGGACATTAGTAAGAGCCACACATCCATTTGTCCAATTGAAACGAGAGTGTACTGCCTGATCACCCTTACCTATGCCATGAATACCTATGTAACCACCAAGCGATGTATCCTGTGGTGACAATCCCGTGGATTCAATGGCATTCATTATATTTTCCCAGACTTGTCGCGAAATTCTCCCCTCTGAAAGAGCCAAGTCCGCAACCTCTCGATTAGGATAATTAATGCCATAAAAACGATAGAAGCGGTCATGTTGTTTAACCCAACTGATTTGGAACGATCCTAGCGGTGTTTGATTATCTCCTCGCATCCTTGAGCGGCTAGCGCCATACCGACCAATAGCGACATTATCAAAAGTCAGCAAGACTTTATCCTTGCGCATGACACTAAGCCGGTGCTCTGAAGTATCTATCAGAATCCACACGTCCTGAGCTGCACGGCTTGGCAGTGGAAATACCAACAACAAAAATAATCCGGTTAGAATCCAGCGCATTGTCAAACCACATCTGTCAAAAATTAATAACCCACTCTGAACACCCCTACTATCTCTGCTTCAATATCGCAGTAGTTCATGGTTTTCGTGCACCCAAGCCCCAGATCCAATCAGAATGCATAAAAAATCATGGCTCACTACCAGAACAGTCGCAAAAAGGAGCATTACCTGTTTTTTTGCAGACACAAAGCCAAACCGAGCCAGCTTCCCTAATCGTAAATGGCACAGGGTTTATTCCGGCACCTCTATGAGAACCGTCACAGAATGGTTGTGATTGACTGAGACCACATCGACACCAGTAATATCGCTTCCCAATTTCCAGCTGAACCTGAATCGGATGATTCTGCACAGCACCAGATTTATCCATGGCTTACTCCCACGGAACACTTGAGATACTGTTAATCAAATAGCTTCAGGGCTGTTTCACTACCAGCAGCAATACTATGTGCCGCCATTGTAGTTTGAATATCAGCCAACCGCTGCCTACTTCTTTTTACTCCACTTTCACTCAGCGGTACTCTGTTGTCATCCACCAGAAGGCCGTTCAATGTCGATGAAAAAAGTCTGGCAATATGGACCATCTGATCAAATACTTTCTCACCATTTGCGACCCTGGGCACATCTAACAGAAAAGTAATGCCCCGAGTAGTCAACGTCCGCATATTTGCCGGCAAAAACAGAGCAGACTCAAAGTTGCCAAGGGAAAACATCACCTCATTCGTTTCGCTATCCCGGTATCTGAAAACTCCTTCGGATTCCAGCCTAAAACCAGATGCCTCCGCCAACGCACGGATTTTGGTTCCAACAAAAGCACCACCATCTTTACTGATAATATTGACACCCATAATCACATCGACATCAGCACAAAATCTATCCAGATCAACCGCCCTGGCATACGCATCCGCAATATCAGGACAATCAACTTCCGCGTGAATCTGCACAGAAAAATCTTCGGCCATGTCACGAAATCTCGATAAATTAATTTCTGTTACCAGTCCAGAGCGATCCACAAGCTGCAAGCATCCTTTCAATTCGATATACGTATTTCTGGGGCTAAGCGTATCTAGCGAAATCTCCTCCCACAGCTGTCCTTCTGACTGCAGGCCGTACCAGCGCACTGGCTTACCGTAATCGAACTTCTGTTGCAGCAGATCTATGAGTCTCTCATGCGGGATAGGTGAGTTTGAGCGAATATCGGCAATATAATTGATCATGCTATCAACGCTAGCAGCTTTCTTCTGCACACTGGGCTCTTTCTGTACCGGCTGATCGTTCGCCACATGCCGTTCAGACAAAGCACTCGCCGGAACATTGGCCAAATCCGTCGCATCATCCTGAATTGACGGTACTTCATCACCAAATTGTGGCTCAATCCGTTCATCTACAGATATTGGTTTATGCTCATCACTCAATAAAACATCATCATGCTCATGTCTGAACGCATCCTGAACTCGGCGATGATGGCGAGCCAACTGAATTCTGTTGAATATGACAACCCCGGCAATAATCACAACACCAATAATAACCAGGCTGATTTGCAAATCACTCATAAACTGTTATCCCCCTTTGGCACAATTGGTACGATTATAATCGTTCTGCTCGCACACAAGGGCACTTCTCAGAACCTGTTCCAACTCTTTTTAGCAGGATCACCAGAAATGCCAAAAGTGAATGAACTGTAAGCTGGCATTGAGTAATCGCTCACAGTTTTTTCACAGTCACCGATTCTTTTCTCGCCACGCGAAGCTACGTCCCACAATCCAGCACCTGGGTATGATTTACCCAGGCATGACTTTAAAGGTATAGCAGCTCGCTATGATTGGCGATTTGTACCGTCACAAACTTTCCCAGGATTTCGCACACTCCTTGGGCAAAAGGTTTGCCCAGATAGTAGGCGCTGTCGTACAGCAAACTTTGTCCTTGCTGCAGCCCATGTTTGCAACGACGCAGCCACCAGCAAAGCCCCCTTACGGCCTGCCACCTTCGCGTAATTCACTCCAGATGGAAAAGTACGAGTGTGCTGTGCGCTATTTGGGAAACTCCTCGGGCAGCATGCGCCATTGGCAGCCGCTCCTGAGTAAATACAGAGCACCGCACAGAATACTTCGGACAGGTCTATGCGTCTGGGGTAGGTCTTCCAGCGCGCACACTCCAACAACGGCTTGATAATTTCAAATTGTTCGCGACTGATGTCGCTCGGATAATTTTTTCTCATGCCCCAACATTATTATCAGCAGTTTTACAAGATCATAAACAGGTTCTTACAACCAACGCTTGCGCCGGAAATAAATCAGCATGCCAATAACCACAACGGCCATTACACTGAGCACGTAAAAATAGCCAAAACGCCAGTGCAGCTCAGGCAGATTCCACGGGCTTTCAGTATCAAAGTTCATACCGTACAGACCCGTGAGAAACATAAGGGGTAAAAAAATTGTGGCGATAATGGTAAGTGCCTTCATGACATCATTCATACGCTGGCTCACTGCGGACAGATAAGTATCAAGCAGATTAGACGCCATCTCACGATAGGTTTCAACAAAGTCAATCACAATCACGCAGTGATCGTAACAGTCACGCATGTAAAGACGTGTGATATCCGACAGAAAATGTCCATCATCGCGCATAAGTGCGGCAATAACCTCACGTTGCGGCCACCAGATGCGACGCACCTGAACCAATTCACGCTTGATGCAATGAATTTTGTTGCGCGCCTCGTGACCTGGGTTGTCGAGAATTTCATTTTCCAGCGCTTCAATCTGATCGCCGAGTTCCTCAAGCAACGAAAATCCACTATCAACAATGACATCCGCCAGTGCATATAGTAAATAATCGGCACCATGCTCGCACGGCTTGCCCGTATTGCGAATACGCCGCCGAACAGGCTCGAAAAGATCACCTGGACCATCGTTAATACTGATGAGATAGTTCTTTCCCAGAAAAATACTCACCAGGCCGGTATTGAATTTACCCGTTTGGTCCTGATGCAGGTAATTGAGCACAACAAACTGCTGCGCCTCGTAGGCTTCTATTTTGGAACGGGTCTCCCGATGGAATACATCCTCTAGCGCAAGCGGATGCAAACCAAACACCGCACTCAACGCCTGCAACTGCTCTGGAGCAGGTAGACCTTGTAAATGCAACCAGATAACGTCTGCTGCGCTGGCAGCAGGCGCCCGGCAATCGTGTGCTGCAAGCCCACGTTGCTCTTCAATCACCCCATTTTTTCCATAACGCAGCAGTGAAATACACGCCAATGGCATCGGTGTCGTCCCTGACCCTGCAGCCGGCAGAGCTTCCAAAGAACCGGGGGACGCACCCGGACGATAATTACGCACGCGAGCATGATGCTTGCGTGGATGACTCAAATTCGTCGTAATTTTATGTTTCATAGACTCCTCTTTCTGCTCCGAAAGAATCTTCTGCCAAATAAAAATTCTTGGTTAAATCTGATGAAACAAACATGCAAGCTACCGATTTCCAGTCACAATCGTTGCACAGTGATCCAATCTTTGGATAAGATCAGAAACGTTAGTCTGTCGGGTGTTACGAAAACAAGTTGTTATGGCCGGATTTTTTATATTTCTCAAGCGGCCTGAGCAATACTTCGTGCAGACAGAATAATACATCTCGGGTCAGCTTAAAAAACTGTCGCGAGCAGATCAGGTGTCGTAAGTTTCTTGAGGTGCCTTTCAATATAACAAGCTGTTTCATAAGGGGAACACATGAACAATATAGGAAAAGGATTGCTGATTTCTCTCGCAATCACCTGGTCAAGCCTGGCTTTTTCAGTACAGGATGGAGAACATGCTGCAGCCTCTACACCTGTGGAAGAAACAGCCCCGGCCCCGGCCACCGCCGAATCCGAAACTGTGATCAAGGTAGATGAAAATGCACTACCCAGCGGTATTGGCTGGCAACTGATACGCAAAGTTGAAATGGGTAATTCAGGAAAATTTGTGAATATGGTGTTGATAGAAAAAGGGCGGCAAGCAGATAAAACGATATACAGCTCTGCCATTCACAAGCTGTGCGCAAACGAGAAAGAGTTCTGCAGAATACGTTTCTGGGTACAAAAATACTTCATTCCTGAAAAAGCCTCCCTCACGCTGGAGCAGCAAAAATCCCAACAGGCCGACCACCTGTTTAATCGTGCAGCAGGTATTCACAGAACGCTCTGGGCTTGCACCATCGACCCAACCAGCGAATCCTGCATTCAGTAGTTATTACCTTGTTTCTGAGCTTGCCGGATGTATTATTTCAGCACAGATCAGAAACATCTCTTCCAGAAATAGCCTGGGGTTGAGCGGGTGGTGTGCCAGTTGCTGTGAAGCAGCCAGATCACGCCATAGAAATCCAACCGCAACCGGATCTATGACTGCCGCCTGCCGCTTGATGGCATCCATCTGCTGCAGGTGGTAACGCACCCTTCCACTAAGGTGGCAGCTCATCAGGTCATAGCACCATTTCTGCATCCAGCTGGTCACACTGGATAAATCCTGCTTGTACAGTTTTTCTGCCAATCCGATTGGATCAAATTTCTCCGGCACACATAAACTCTGAATAAAATCAGCATGAGGCGAAGATTGTTGCTCGTCATAGTGCAATGCCAGCAATGGTGAGAAACTCGACATGGCCAAACGGAAATCAGGTTGTGCAATTCCCTGTTGAATCAACCAGTCTTTTGCAAGTTTACGATCCGGCGTCGGCATGGCAATCTGCCGACAGCGGCTCAGAATAGTTGCCGGAATCATTGACGTTCCGTGCGCTATCAGAATAAACAACACTTCTGGCGGCGGTTCTTCCAGCTTTTTCAGCAACGCATTGGCAGCAGCTGCATTCATTGCCTCGGCCGGATGAATCAACACCACCTTGTAGCGATTCTGGTGTGCGCTCAGATAGATAAAGTCATCCAGTGTACGGATCTGCGCAATCGTGATCTGCTGACTCGGCTTTTTGCCAGACTTTGTACCACCAGCCTCCTCCTGCTTTTCTTCGCTATTCCTGTCTGCCGTCCCATCCTGAACTGACAACGCTTCCGGCTCCAGCAAACGGAAATTCGGATGCAGCCCCTGTTCAAACCAGTAACAATCCTGACATTTTCCGCATACCCTCCCTGCTGCATCTACCTGTTCACACAGCATGGATCGCACCAGAGCAAGAGCAAAACCCAGCTTACCAGTTCCTTTGCGCCCTTTTAGCAATAGGGCATGATGCCGCCTCAAACTGTCCGGCTGCCGGATCTGCTGCCAGATTGTCTGCTGCCATGGAAAAATTTCAGCCACAGTCATTTTTGAAGTTACCCTATCTTAAAAAAATAGTTTTTCATTAAATAAAGAAACTGCCTTTAATAAAGGCATTGCAGTTTAGCGCGATTTCCAACAAGCATGACCCGGATCGGAAACACTGGCACCCAATCTGGCTGTTTGAATATCCTGGTGATAAAGTCTGCATCCCCCCAAAAAAAGAACAAGGAAAGCAAGGTAATCAGGTAATCACGCAATGTTATTGACATTAACTGATCCATAAATAATCACCAAAACCATGACACACAACGACACCACCGTAGAGGAACTGCCAAATATACACCCGCTCCCTTCCTTCTGGCAGGCACTCATTTGTTTTACAGGAATACTGCTGCTGATTGCATCGGGTTTGTTCGTGTTTCAAATCAGCCTACACGCACTCATTTTTCTGGCGTTGATCTGGGCAGGCCTGCATACCCATAGCCTGGGTTATTCGTTTGCTGCCATTCGCAGTATGATGGATGAAGGCATCGTCAGGGCATTGCCGGCGATTTACATTTTCCTGCTGATCGGCATGGTAATCGCCAGCTTTATGCAAAGCGGCACCATCGCAAGTTTGCTGTATTTTGGCCTTGACTGGCTCAATCCCACCCTGTTTCTGGCAACCGGTTTTGTATTGTGCAGCTTGATGTCGGTTGCAACCGGCACCTCCTGGGGCACCGTCGGCACCATCGGCGTAGTACTGATCGGAATTGGCAATGCTATGGGCATTCCACTGCCACTGGTGGCCGGCATGATCGTCTCCGGCGCAACATTTGGTGACAAGCTGTCACCGATTTCCGACACCACCAATCTCGCGGCAATAAGTGCTGGTACGAATCTATACCGACATATCGGCTCAATGCTGTACACCACGCTGCCCACATTCATAATTGTTCTGGCTATTTTTCTCGTATGGGGACTGCAGTACGGCGATTATCATCTTCCGCAAGCACATCTGGCAGAAATCCGCAGCGCGCTGGCACATTCCTATCGAATGAACGGGGCGATAACGCTGTTACCCCTGCTAGTGATGCTGGGCATGAGTATGAAACGCTACAGTGCCGAAACCAGTATGACATGCAGCATCCTGCTGGCAATGCTGATCGCCGTGGCCTATCAAGGAAGAGATACTGTCAATGTCATCAACGCGCTGTGGCTGAACACACCCGGCCATACCGGCATCGCCAATATTGACGAATTACTTGGACGCGGCGGTTTATACAGCATGGCCTGGACTTTGCTGTTATCCATCATGGCGCTAGCACTGGGCGGCATCCTGTATCGTGCCAGATTCTTGCAAGTACTATTGATGCGGCTGATTGCGCCAATCAACCGAGCCAGTGCCCTGATTGCCGCCACTATTGCTTCCGGCCTGGCCGGTAACCTGGTTATGGGAGAGACGTATATTTCCATCATCCTCACCTGCCAGCTGTTCAGGCAACCTTATCGGGAAAAACAGCTGGATCTGGCCGTGTTATCGCGTTCCACTGAAGAAGGTTCCACACTGACCGCCGGCCTGATCCCGTGGACAACAGCAGGTGTTTTTTACGCCGCAACACTGGGTGTACCAACACTGGACTACGCCGCGTATGCTCTGCTTAACGTGCTAAATCCCCTGGTTTCAATCATCATGGCCATGCTGGGAATCGGCCTGCTGCGTGCCAGGCACCCTGTGGAGAGTTAATATGATATTCCACTCCTGCCAGACATAATCTTCCCGAAAAAGTAAAATCTCTATTTATTCAGCATTTTACCAACATAAAAATTGTTGATAATAGATTAACCCACCCGCTGGCACTATCGGGAGTAGAGAATGCCAGGCGCGCTCCGAGGCAGCGATCGCCAGCAGCTAAAGCCACAAGCAAATAGAAAAGAACAAGGAAATACCCAATGGTTAAATCCAATAACAACAAAACCACCGATCATCTCGGCTTTGAAGCTGAGCTTTTCAAGGCTGCCGACAAGCTGCGCGGCAACATGGAACCCAGCGACTACAAGCACGTCGCTTTGGGGCTGATCTTCCTCAAATACATTTCCGACGCCTTCGAGGCTCGCCATGCGGAGCTAGCGGCCGAAAGTGCAGCAGCCGCCGAAGATAAAGACGAGTACCTCGCGGACAACATCTTCTGGGTACCCAAGGAGGGACGCTGGTCACACCTCAAGGCCAACGCCAAACGCCCTGAAATCGGCACCCTGATCGACGACGCCATGCGCGCCATCGAGAAGGACAACGAATCCCTCAAGGGCGTGCTACCCAAGGACTACGCCCGCCCGGCGCTGAACAAGGTGATGCTGGGCGAGCTGATCGACCTGATCTCGGGCATCGCCATGAACGAGGGCGGCGACAAATCGAAAGACGTGCTTGGCCGGGTCTACGAATACTTCCTCAGCCAGTTCGCCGGCGCCGAAGGCAAGCGCGGCGGCGAGTTCTACACCCCGCGCTCGGTGGTACAGGTGCTGGTGCAGATGCTCGAACCCTACGCCGGTCGCGTCTACGACCCCTGCTGCGGCAGCGGTGGCATGTTCGTGCAGAGCGAGAAGTTCGTACTGGAGCACGGCGGCCGCATTGGCGACATCGCCATCTACGGCCAGGAGAGCAACTACACCACCTGGCGCCTGGCCAAGATGAACCTTGCCGTGCGCGGCATCGACTCCGATATCCGCTGGAACAACGAAGGCAGCTTTCACAAGGACGAGCTGCGCGACCTGCGCTTCGACCACATCCTCGCCAACCCGCCCTTCAACATCTCCGACTGGGGCGGCGACCGCCTGCGCGAAGACCCGCGCTGGCAATTCGGCGTGCCGCCCGTGGGCAACGCCAACTACGCCTGGCTGCAGCACATCCACTGGCACCTGGCCCCCTTTGGCACCGCCGGCGTGGTGCTGGCCAACGGCTCCATGAGCTCCAACCAGAGCGGCGAAGGCGAAATCCGCAAGGCCATGGTGGAAGCCGACGCCGTGGACTGCATGGTTACCCTGCCGGGGCAGTTGTTCTACTCCACGCAGATCCCCGCCTGCTTGTGGTTCCTGGCTCGTGACAAATCCAACGGCAAGCGCGGCTCTCTATCAAAAGGCGGGGAGACTCTGCGCGACCGGCGCGGCGAGGTGCTGTTTATCGACGCCCGAAACATGGGCACGCTGGTGGACCGCACCCGGCGCGAACTTACCGACGAGGACATCCAGAAGATCGCCGACACCTACCATGCCTGGCGCGGCGAGAAGGTAGCGGGCGACGCACAGGGAAGTGCTAGTGTCGCGGGAGGCAGGATGCCGGGAGCGACCCAGTACGCGGACATCCCCGGCTTCTGCAAGGCCGCCACGCTGGAAGAAATCCGCAAGCACGGCCATGTGCTCACCCCCGGCCGCTACGTCGGCGCCGAAGCCGCCGAGGACGACGGTGAAGCCTTTGCCGACAAGATGCAGCGGCTCAGCGCCCAGTGGCGCGAGCAGCAGCAGGAAGCGGCGCGGCTGGATGTCGAAATTGAGGCCAACCTGAGGGAGCTTGGGTATGGGGGGTGAATTCCATCCACTTACGCTTGGGGCCGTATGCTCCAAGATTGGCAGCGGCGCAACTCCTCGTGGCGGCAAGGAGGCGTATCGCGGCGGAGCTACGTCATTGATTCGCAGCCAGAACATCTACAACGACCGCTTCGTTCACGAAGGTCTCGCATTCATCGACGACGATCAAGCTGACGAACTCCGCAACGTCGTTGTGGAAGCCGATGATGTTCTTCTCAACATCACCGGTGATTCGGTCGCGCGTTGCTGCCAAGTTGACCCTGCTGTGTTGCCGGCACGAGTAAACCAGCATGTGGCAATCGTCCGTCCACGGCCGGAAACGCTTGACGCAAGATTTCTGCGTTACTCGCTCGTAAGTCCATCGATGCAAGCGCACTTACTCGCTCTGGCATCCGCCGGCGCAACTCGAAACGCACTCACCAAAGGGATGCTCGAAAAACTTGTAATCGCTGCACCCTCTGTACCTGAACAACGCGCCATCGCCCACATCCTCGGCACGCTGGACGACAAGATCGAACTCAGCCGCCGCCGCAACCAGACCCTGGAGGCCATGGCCCGCGCCCTGTTTAAGGACTGGTTCATCGACTTCGGCCCCGTCCGCGCCAAATTGGAAGGCCGCTGGCAACGCAACCAATCACTCCCCGGCCTGCCCGCGCACCTCTACGACCTCTTCCCCGACCGGCTCGTCGAATCAGAACTGGGCGAGATTCCGGAGGGGTGGGAAATTCGACGAGTATCTGATTTTCTGAGTCTTGCTTATGGTAAATCATTGCCAGCTAAAGCCCGAAGCCCTGGCAACGTTCCAGTATATGGCTCTGGTGGTATCACAGGTGTTCATAATATAGCTCTTATTGATAGTGAAGCCGTTATTGTGGGGCGAAAGGGAACTGTCGGCAGTTTGTATTGGGAGCAATCCCCCAGCTACCCAATAGATACAGTTTTTTATGTACAGCCTTTGGTTTCGCTACCTTTTTGTTATCACTTGCTTGAGTCACTCCCGCTGCGTGATATGAACACTGATGCAGCCGTCCCTGGTTTGAACCGTAAGAATGTTTATCGACTTGAAGTTGTGTCACCACCTGAAGTATTGCTCGAAAAATTTTCTGTCTTAGCAAGAAAACTGAGAGAGAAAATTTTTACAGCACAAAACGAGTTGCACTTGCTCACCCAACTCCACGACACCCTGCTCCCGAAACTGATCGCTGGCGAACTGCGTATCGTAGATGCCGAGAAATTCATGGAGAGGACCGGGATATGAGCACGACTCCCGGAAAGACTTACAGCGAAGGGCTCAAGACAGCACGACTGCTGATGGTGCTGAGCAGTATCTCGCCGCTGTTTATTCTCTGGGCCATTCGCGGCAACAGCCTGATCCCGGATCATTACTTCATCGGCTTCTGCACGTCGATGGTCCTGCTGCCCAACGCTTTCCTATGGCTGCGTATCGGCACGGCCAAGCGGAATAACGACCGGCGCGAGGTGACTGTCGGTACAGCCGACGATCATCGCGACCATATTCTAGTCTACCTGTTTGCGATGCTGCTACCCTTCTACTCGGAAGATCTCGGCACGCTACGCGATCTGGCCGCGACGTTCGCTGCGCTGTCGCTCATCGTATTCCTGTTCTGGCACTTGAATCTGCACTACATGAATCTGATGTTTGCCGTGTTCGGCTACCGCGTATTTACCGTCTATCCGCCTGCTGATGGCAATCCACTGACCGGAAAAACGCGATACGCTGTCATCACCCGCCGTGTCAGCCTCTCGCCAAATGAGAAGCTCACCACCTACCGTCTGAGCGACACCGTATACCTGGAGGCTGAATGAATCTTGCGTTTGATCTCAACAAAGTAACGCTCATCGAATTCGGTGTCGGCCGTGACGACGGAAACGGGCAGACGTTTGTGGCCGTACCGGTGGATGCTAAGGTACAGACGACTTTGTGCGAAATGACGCAGGCGACCTGGCAGGCCATGCAGCAGGATAAAGACGGCCCCACAAAATATGAACCCTCGGACAAGCACGGCGGTGTGGAGTGGCTCTATCTGCCGTTAGCCGATGATATGGCCGCTGGCATGCGCGATTTGCATCAGGTAGTGAACCTGCCCATGGATGCAGCTGCCCTTACCTCGCCCGCTGATATATTTTGCTACTTCGTACGGCTGACGGACGACGAGCAGCACAAGCTCACCGCCTTGCGGCGAGCGACCCAGTTCAAGGGTATCGTCAAGAACAAGGGACGCCTGATTCGCTGGTTTGACGACACCTTGCAGATTGTCGAAGATACTATCTTCAAACTAGACAGTGATTTCGACCTGCTCATTGACGAACAGAATGTTCACATTCTTCGCCCGAGCGGCTTCGAGTTTGCGGGCCAGCTGCAACAGGCAATCCTCAATGCAGTGCCCGGCAATGTGGCCGTGATCCAGGCAGAACTGACTTACATCGAATTCGACAGTATCAAACAGTACGCGGCCAAACATCCCCGCGCCGCACGCTATCTCGCCTCGATTCGCACGCAAAAGGAAATAAAGGACATCGACAAGACCTCACTCAAAAAGCTCTGCAAGAGCACGGGCGTTGACGTCTCTGAATCGAACGGCAAAGTGATCATTGCTGCTGGCTATGAAATGGCGTTTCTGCAAGTTCTTGACCGCCGTCGTTACCAATTGGAGTTGGTAAAAAACAAGCCGGAAAAGTTTGTGGCCGCAAGCAGGAAACCAATCAAATGACCTGTATCCCCGTCAACCCCGAGCTGCTGACCTGGGTGCACGAGTGCGCCGGGCTGGATGCACTCGCATCGGTGCGACGATTTTCCAAGCTGCTCTCAGGCGAACTGCGCGTACTCGATGCCGCGCGCATCATCGAAGAACAAGGAGTACTGTAATGGCATTTCTGTCGGAGGCTGCCGTGGAGCAAGCACTGTTGGATCAGTTACGTGCTTTAGGCTACAGCATTGAGCAAGAGGAAATCATCGGCCCCGACGGTAAGCAGTCTGAGCACGAGAGTCATGATGAGGTTGTGCTCAAGAAGCGCTTCGAGGATGCAGTCGCGCGTCTGAACCCTGGCCTACCGCTGGAAGCGCGTCAGGATGCGGTTCACAAAGTGATGCAGTCAGAGCTGCCCTCACTGCTGGAGGAGAACCGCCGCTTGCACAAGCTGCTGACGGAAGGTGTAGATGTGGAGTACTACACCAACGATGGCACCCTGACGGCGGGCAAGGTCGCGCTGATTAACTTTGAACATCCAGAACAAAACGACTGGCTGGCTGTGAGCCAGTTTGTGGTAATCAACGATCAAAATAACCGGCGGCCCGATGTGGTGGTATTCGTCAACGGGTTACCGTTAGGTGTGATTGAGCTGAAAGCACCGGGTAACGCTGGAGCACATCTGCTGGGCGCATTTAACCAATTGCAAACCTACAAACAGCAGATTCCGCAACTTTTTAACACCAACGCACTGCTGGTGACCTCCGACGGTATTACGGCACGAGTGGGGTCGCTATCGGCAGACCTTGAGCGTTTTATGCCATGGCGCACCACCGACGGCACACGCATCGAACCCAAAGGCATGCCGGAGATGGCCACGCTGATCGAGGGCGTGTTTGAACAGGGGCGGTTTCTTGACCTGCTGCGCCACTTCACCGTGTTTGGCGAAGGCACGTCCGGCCTGATCAAGATCATCGCCGGTTACCACCAGTTTCACGCGGTGAAGAAGGCTGTCACATCAACACTGCGGGCCAGCATGGAAAACGTGCAGGCAGAAGACCCGGCGGCGTACGGTCTGCCAAGCGTGGACACGCAACCCGAGGGCGACCGCAAAGCGGGCGTGATCTGGCATACGCAGGGCTCCGGCAAAAGCTTGCTGATGGCGTTCTATGCGGGCCTCCTGGTGTTCGACCCCCGCATGGCCAATCCCACGCTGGTGGTGTTGACCGACCGCAACGACCTGGACGACCAGCTCTTTGCGACCTTCGCCATGTGCAAGGACCTGCTCCGGCAGACGCCGGTGCAGGCGCAGGACCGCGAGCATCTGCGCGCCCTGCTCAACCGGGCTTCCGGTGGCGTGATCTTCACCACGCTGCAGAAGTTCTCGCCGGCGGTGGACGAGACCGATTTCCCGGCGCTGACCGATCGCTCCAACGTCGTGGTCATCGCCGACGAGGCGCACCGCAGCCAGTATGGCTTCAAAGCGAAGGTGGCCAGCAAGACCGGCGAGATCGCCTACGGCTTTGCCAAGTACCTGCGCGATGCACTGCCCAATGCCTCCTTCATCGGTTTCACCGGCACGCCCATCGAGGCGACCGATGTGAACACCCCGGCGGTGTTCGGCCACTACATCGACATCTACGACATCAGCCGCGCGGTGGAAGACGGCGCCACGGTGCCGATCTACTACGAATCGCGCCTTGCGCGCATCGAGCTGGACGAGGACGAAAAGCCGCGCATCGATGCCGAGATCGAGGCGCTGCTGGAGGACGAAGACGAACCCAGCGCCGAACGCACCAAGCAGAAGTGGAGCACGGTCGAAGCGCTGGTTGGCAGCGACAAGCGACTCGCCCTGGTGGCCGCCGACCTGGTGCAGCACTTCGAGGACCGGGTGGCGGCACTCTCAGGCCGCGCGATGATGGTGTGCATGAGCCGGCGCATCTGTGTGGCGCTGTATGACCAGATCATCAAGCTGTGCCCCGACTGGCACAGCAACGATGACAACGCCGGCAGCATCAAGATCGTGATGACCGGCACGGCGTCTGACCCGGTTGAGTGGCAACAGCACATCGGAAACAAGGCGCGCCGTGATCTGCTGGCCAAGCGTGCCCGTGATCCGCAGGACCCGCTGCGGCTGGTGATCGTGCGCGACATGTGGCTGACTGGCTTCGATGCGCCCAGCATACATACCATGTATATCGACAAGCCGATGCGTGGCCACGGCCTGATGCAGGCCATTGCCCGCGTTAACCGGGTGTTCCGTGACAAGCCGGCGGGCTTGATCGTGGATTACATCGGCATTGCCCAGAACCTGAAGTCGGCCCTCGCCCAGTATTCCAAACCGGATCAAGACAAAACCGGTATTGATGAGCGGGAGGCCGTGGCGGTGTTGTTGGAGAAGGTCGAGATTGTGCGCGACATGTTCTTTGGGTTCGACTACCAAACCGGCCTTGGCGGCACGCCCAGCGAGCGGCTGGCGATGATGGCCAGCGCCATCGAATGGATACTCGACAAGCAGCAGCAATGGGCGGCGGCAGAAAAGACGCCAGAGGCTTCGAGGCAGGCGCGACGGCGCTTTGCCGATGGCGTACTGAGTCTATCGAAGGCCTTTGCACTGGTGGCAAGTTCGGATGAAGCGCGCGGCATCCGCGAGGAAGTCGGTTTCTTCCAGGCCATCCGTGCTGCGCTAGTCAAGACGGCGGGCGGTGCAGGGGCTATCCGGCAGGATCGGGAACTAGCCATCCAGCAGATCGTCAGCCGTGCTGTGGTCTCCACCGAGATCGTCGATATCCTTGCTGCTGCTGGCATCCAGACGCCGGATATCTCCATCCTCTCCGACGAGTTTCTGCTTGAAGTGCAGCAGATGGAGAAAAAGAATCTGGGGCTGGAAGCGCTGCGCAAGCTGCTCAATGACAGCATCCGCTCGCGCACCCGCACCAACGTGGTTGAGACTCGCGCTTTCACCGAGCGGTTGGAAGACGCCATTGCCCGTTATCACGCCAATGCTATCACCACCGCCGAGGTGCTGCAGGAACTGATCAATTTGGCGCAGGACATTCGCGCCGCGCGCAATCGCGGCGAGGAACAGGGCTTATCCCTTGATGAGATCGCCTTTTACGACGCGCTGGCGGAGAACGAATCTGCTGTGCAGGTGATGGGTGACGACAATTTGCGGGTTATCGCTCACGAGCTGCTGGTCAGCCTGAAAGAAAACATTGCCGTTGACTGGGCCCACCGTGAATCGGCCCGGGCGCGGCTGCGCGTGCTGGTCAAGCGCATCCTGCGCAAATATGGCTACCCACCCGACCTGCAGGATGCGGCGGTGCAGACCGTATTGCAGCAGGCGGAGGCATTGTCGTCAGAATGGAGTGTGGCTGGATATGGATGAAACCTGATTGGAATGATTTATGGCTGAAGTCCGGGTAATCATCTAATAGCAAGGAATACAACGACAGCACTGTCTTTCAGTATATTCTTCCCATCTGGCGTCTCTCTGATATCTGGCTGTTTACTCATGCCAAACTTACATTCTGTATCCGGAGCTCGCTTGAGCCGACCAGAATTTCTCTACAACTTCCACCATGGCTGTTCTGACTTCTTCCAGCGACAAGCTGCCATCCACTACTCTGATCCGTTCAGAAAATTGTTTGGCGCGTTGCAGATAGGCTTGTCGCACACGCTCAAAAAACAGATCTGGTTCCAGCTCAAAGCGATCGGCCGTTCTGGCGGATTGTACCCGCTGGCGGCTGATTGTCACCGGTACGTCGAAGTACACCGTCAGATCAGGAGAAAACCCTTTCTGCACCCATTGTTCCAGAATTTCCAGCCTGGCTGATGGCACTCCCCTGCCGCCGCCCTGGTAGGCAAAACTGGCGTCAGTAAAACGATCTGAAATTACCCAGGCACCACGCTCCAATGCTGGCAATATCACTTTGTCCAGATGCTCTCTCCGCGCGGCAAACATCAACAACGTCTCGGTTTCAGCGTGCATCGCCTGGCGATGATCCAGCAACAATTGCCGTAATTGTTCACCCAGCGCGGTGCTACCTGGTTCACGCGTCACGATTACCTCCAGCCCCTTATCACGCAGGAAACTCGCCAGCCAGGCCAGATGGGTGCTTTTCCCCGCCCCGTCTATCCCTTCAAAAGTAATAAATTTTCCGCGTTGCAAGATAATCACTCAATTAAAATGGTTAACGGGCGTTTTTATGGCGGCACCCTTAAAATTTCAGAACTCATGCCGGCAATTCAATCATATCCATGCTAATCGATACGGACGGTTACCTCGTTCACGCCAGATACATTCCTTCTCCCAATTGCGATGAACGGCCGGACGGGAATGATATCAGCCTGCTGGTCATCCACGCCATCAGCCTGCCCCCGGAAGAATTTGGCGGTGAAGGCGTCATTGAACTGTTTACCAACCAGATCAACCCTCAAGCACACCCGTATTATCAAGAGCTGACAGGATTAAAAGTCTCCAGCCATTTTTTTATTCGCCGTGATGGGGAAATCATCCAGTTTGTCCCCTGCACGCTGCGTGCCTGGCATGCCGGCGCCTCCTGCTGGCAAGGCCGCACCCGGTGCAACGATTTTTCCATTGGTATTGAGCTGGAAGGCAGTGATAATCAACCATTTGCACCAATTCAGTACGCCCGTTTGGTTAAACTCACCCAAGCACTACAGGCAACCTACCCTATTCATGACATTGTCGGGCACGTCGATATTGCGCCACAAAGGAAAACTGACCCAGGCCCCTGCTTTGACTGGCAAAGCTATCGGGAAGCACTCGAAATAACCCGGTAGTTTGCAGGTGATGCACTATGCTTGCCCGCCCTGCATCACCACCAGATTCAAACAGAGCCCGGCAATCAGCCAACCAGTTCCATGGAATTAACTGGCCTGGCCAGGTTCTTGCAAATCCAGTTCCCGCGCGCAAAAACAAGTATCAGCCAGCCCAGCATCAGCAAAAAAAGTGTTCCCGGCACAGGGATGGCCCGGGCAAAAACAGAACCAAACAGAGCGTGCGCTTGCGTGGTAGGGTGCAGGTCATCCCAGTATATGTATTGATCCGGGTTGCTGCATTGCACCCCTCCTGCCTGAAAAGCCAGGCAGCTTGCCTGTGCATTGGTAAAACCATACACAGCCGGGTCACCAACAATCCGATTGAAAAAGGAATAGGTATCAAATTGGAGAATTTCAGCAACAGGAAACTGCGTACCCAGCGCTGCCAACTCGGAAGACAGCGCCGTATTAAACGTGGTGGAGAATAATGTGGCCAGCCCTTGCACATTTCCTTCTGCAGCCAGCGGTGTCAGGCCCAGATCAGGCAGGTTGGGCACAAAAAAATGAGTGGCTCCAGCCGCCATGAGTTTGTCTACATTGGCTGCGATATTCTGCGCTGCAGCAGTGGGGGAATCTAATGTCAGAAAATCATTTGCTCCACCCCAGACAAAATACAACGCATCCGGATCAGCCACGCCTCCCGAAGCAAGCAGATAACCTTCAATTTCCAGACTAATGCCAGGTAATCCGAAAATGCCGGATGAGGTTGCAGACCCTCTATCACCATAGTTACCGATACCGCTGGTTGCTCCGGCGACGGAGAAATTAAAAAAATTGCCTGAATTAGCGCCACCAGGCAGGATTGAATTTGCCAGATATTCAACCGCTACCGGTCCATTGGAGTAATGCCCGCCCACATAAGGTGGACAGGGATGGGTGGGATCACAATTATTTCCCAGCAGCTTGTAAATACTCGTTACCGCAGTCGGGCTGTTACCGCCATCCGAGAGACTATCGCCAAACGCGTACAGGCTGGTAAACGGCGTTGCCCAGACAGCTCCGGACAACATGAAGGCCAGGAAAAGCACACCCATTATCAGTTTTTTCACAATTTCTCCTCATGGCAGATTGATTGAAAAAGATACTACTGTATGCATTTTGAATCCCTGGAAACCTTTGCACAACTCTGGAATGCTTCAGAATACGGCAGCAGTAGCTATCGAGAAACTGGTATTCAGTTGCTGGCGTGCATGTTCGGCGGCAAAGCGCGGCAATGGGCTAGGTACAAAAGCTCGCACTGATTCACCCCGCGCGGTAGAAATGACGAGAGTGCCACGGGTTATTTTCCTGGAAACTCACTTCAGCTGAATTTCCCATGTAAATGCCGACTAACAATTCATTCAAACCGACGCCGCTTCGCGTCCTGCCTTAATTCCCACGTTATGTGCTCAAAATCGATCAAACCAACTGAAGAAAAGTGATAGCTATAAATATCAAAGAGTTCATTTTGATAATTCTCACACTCAGTGTTATCGATTCGGCAATAGCTGCTGACCTAAGTTGCCGCAAAGATTCATTCGCTACAATCCATTGTAGTAGTAACGCATAATAATTTATCCATGCAAATACCGGCCTGCAGCTCATACCGCTGATTTTGGGCATTAAACCTTCTTAGTCAAACTAGACGATGCTTCTATTGCAGACTGCGAAAAACCAGTGCCTGGGCAAATAAATAACCGGCAACACCAATTACTGCGACAAGCATGAGGGAGCACGCTAGTATTCTCCGACGCCGGTCAAGTGGTAAATTCCAGTCAATTCGCCCGGTTGCAGCAAGCCATTCATTCACGCTGATGCCCAAGATCAGCCACAGTAACCCCACCAAATAGCCCGCCCAGACATCGCTCAGGTAGTGTACGCCGAGCACAATGCGGCTGAGTCCGATCAGAAAAATAAATCCCATCATGGCAAAGCATAATTTGATCCGTGTATCCCACTTCTGCACAGATCTGATCAGCAAATACCCCAGAAATCCATAGAAAGCGACTGACAGGGTGGCATGGCTGCTTGGGAAGGAATAGGATGGTTCAAACAGCACAGCGCCATCCGGCCGGAGCCGCTGAAAAATCAATTTGTTCAGCACACTGAACAGGGAGGCTCCCAGTAACGAAGTTATCAAGCCTATGGCAGCAAATCTGCGGTTCACCAGCCATAGCAACAAACATGCCACCACCAGCAATATGCCGATTATCGGCGGTGCACACCAATTCGTAATCCAGATGGCAACAGGAATAAGTTCTGGCGCACGAAATGTGGAAATCAACCGGGCAGCAATATGGTCAACCACAACGATCGAATCGGAAGTAGCGACATCTTCAGCAACTTCTACAAGCAAAACCAACGTAACGGCAAGCGACAAGAAAAGAAGTGTCAGTGGAAGGCCGAAAAAATGGGTGTAATCAGCACGCTCCGCCAGAAACCGGATGCTGCCGGGATGTCGGCGCATCCACCGGTGCACGTATGGATTGCAAATAAACTTGCTCTTGAGTACATGGCCCAACGATACCGTTGCCCGCCATAACCTGTTGCCATAGCGAAGCAGGTAATATTGGACAAGCCACAGCATGATCCAGGCGGCCAATATGGCCAGCAACGCTGCCAAAAAAGCTACCCCGCCAAGCATATGAAAATGCTCAATTGAAAGCAGAACAGTTACAAAGAATTGCTCCATCACCGAAAATTGACAGTAGGATTAAATTTTTCCAGCATATACTCCGATTTCTATTTCTCTCTGCAACCACACGCCTCTACATACGTAATCGTTACAATTATTGCGTGATCATGATTCATTTTGTGGAAACCTGCCGTGAAATAGCTTACAACCTGCTTAATATTTACTTACCAGATCTGACAGCACACTGTACCGTCATCTAAATTAAATCCGCCGCCATTGAAAAAGATATCGCCGTATGCATTTTTAATACGAATACAAATTACACGAGCAATTGAATTGTTTAGAAATACCTTGATGATAAAATCCAGAAATTCATTTCTAGTAAACAGGTAGGTAAATCACAAAATGATCGGAATCCTGATCATCAGTCATGAGCAGTTTGGGGCCAGTCTGATTGACTGCGTCATCCATATTCTGGGCGAGCGTCCCCCGCTGTTGCTTAATCATATTGTGTCCCCGGCTGCAGATCCGGATACTGAGGCGATAAAGTTGCAGGCAGTACTCAAGCAGCTGGATCAGGGTGACGGTGTTCTGATTCTGACGGATATTTTGGGCGCCACGCCAGCTAATATTGCTTGTGGGCTGATTCAGGATGGGCGCGTTGAATGCCTGGCCGGGCTAAATCTGCCCATGTTGTTGCGTGCGGTACAGCACCGGCATATTCCCCTGCCACAGCTGATTAACAAAGTCCTGACAGGCGGACGGGAAAGTATCCTTCATATATCGCAGGAAACCGGCAATGCCAACTGAGACGTTAACTATCCTCAATAAACTGGGTTTGCATGCGCGTGCATCAGCCAAACTGACACAACTGGCAGAGAGGTTCGAGAGTGAAGTCTGGTTGACACGCAGCGGTCGCCGGGTAAATGCCAAAAGCATCATGGGTGTCATGACGCTTGCCGCCAGCAAGGGTACAGTGGTCGAGCTGGAAACAATCGGACCCGACGCAATTCAGGCCATGGAAGCATTAAAAGCGTTGATCAATGATTGCTTCGGGGAAGGTGAATGAGTTTCATCCTCCATGGTGTCGGTGTGTCCGACGGAATTGCGATCGGACGTGCTCATCTGGCCTCGTCAGCAGCGCTGAACATCCTTCATTACCAGCTGCCAAAAGATCAAATTGATGCTGAATTGGCACGGTTACACAACGCATTTTCCACCGTGCGGCTGGAGCTGGAAACACTAAAGAGTTCTACTGTACAAGGAGCTGGACCGGCTGAATTCAATGCATTTCTGGAACTGCACCAGATGATTCTGGATGATCCGATGTTTTCCCAGGCTGCACTGGACATTGTAAAGCAAGCGCAATGCAACGCCGAATGGGCAATTACACAACAAATGGAGGTCCTGGTTGCACGCTTCGAGGAAATAGAAGATGCCTATTTGCGTGAACGCAAAACCGATGTTGCCCAGATAGCTGAACGGGTTCTGAAGGTGTTGCTCGGACATCCGGGGTATACGCCCCCGCCGGTGAAACAAGATGGCTCCGGTATTCTGGTAGCACATGATTTGAGTCCGGCTGATGTCATGCAATACAAGCAGTATCAATTTTCTGCCTTTCTGACAGACATGGGCGGGCCAACCTCGCATACCGCTATTGTTGCACGCAGTCTCAATATTCCATCGATCGTGGCTATGCAGCACGCCCAGCAGCTTATCCGCGAGAATGACAATCTGATTGTAGATGGCAATCAGGGCATCGTCATTATCAACCCGGATAAATATATCCTCGCCGAATATCGTCTGAAGCAAAACCAGCTTGAGCTGGAGAAACGCAAACTCTGGCGTCTCCGCTTTGTAGCAGCAGTGACACGGGATGGTACTCCGGTGGATTTGCTTGCCAATATCGAACTGCCGCAAGAAGTCGAGCGGGCAAAAGAACATGGCGCAACCGGAATCGGTCTGTTTCGCAGTGAATTTCTGTTTTTGAACCGGGATGATCTGCCGGATGAAGAAGAACAGTTTGAAGCCTATTCCACGGTGATCAAAGGCATGAATGGATCACCTGTCATCATTCGTACGTTTGATCTGGGTGCGGACAAGAATCTCAGAAGCGCCTATCGCATGGCTCCCAATCCGGCGCTTGGCCTGCGTGCGATCCGGATGAGCCTGGCCGAACCAGGCATGTTTCTGGCGCAACTGCGCGCCATTTTGCGCGCTTCAAGCCTGGGCCATACCCAGATCCTGATTCCGATGCTTTCCAGCAGCCGGGAAGTTGATCAGACACTGCAAATGATCGAATTTGCCAAGCAAAGTTTACGAGATGAAAACAAGCCTTTCAATGAAACTATTAAAATCGGCTGCATGGTGGAAATCCCGGCAACTGCGCTGAGCCTTGAGCTATTCATGCGCAAACTGGATTTTTTATCCATCGGCACCAATGATCTCATTCAGTACACACTGGCAATTGACCGGACCGACGAAACCGTTGCGCATCTGTTTGATCCGCTGCATCCGGCCATTTTGCGATTATTGGCCCGGATCATCCAGAGTGCGACAAAAGCCGGCATACCGGTTTCTATCTGCGGAGAAATGGCAGGCGATGCAAAATATACCCGTCTGTTACTCGGGATGGGGCTACGGCAGTTTTCCATGTATCCCACACAGCTACTGACTGTGAAACGGGAGGTACTGGATAGTTCTTTGCCCGATATTTCGCGCCTGATACAAAAGATACTCAAGGCGGACGAGCCGGAGAAAATTCATGATCTGCTGCAGAAACTTAATAGCTGATACATCCACCTCCCTAAGGAATACTGAATTTTCGGTAATACAATTAGATACAATGAGCATTCATTTTTCACATCTACAGTCAGTTTTATTATTTTCAGATGTTCATGCAAGATTCTGATTCTATCGGTATCGTCTCGGCGCGACGCGTACATTTTGACACCCCACTCAGCCTGAAAAGCAGGGCTGTACTGGACAGCTATGAACTGGTCTATGAAACCTACGGGGAGTTGAACCCGGAGCGATCCAATGCAATTCTGGTCTGTCACGCATTATCCGGCAACCACCATGTGGCTGGTGTTTACGCAGATAATCCCAAGAATACCGGATGGTGGAACAACATGATCGGTCCAGGAAAACCGATTGATACCCGGAAATTTTTTGTCATCGGCATTAATAATCTGGGTGGCTGCCATGGTTCTACCGGCCCCATCAGCATTAATAACAGAACCGGAAAACGCTACGGCCCGGATTTTCCGCTGGTCACAACAAGTGACTGGGCAAAAACCTATGTGCGTTTTGCTGACCAGTTCGGTATTGATTGTTTTGCTGCCATCATTGGGGGCAGTCTTGGGGGCATGTCGGCCATGCAACTGGCGCTTGATGCTCCGGAAAGAGTGCGCCATGTCGCGGTGATCGCCGCTTCTGCCAGATTAACGGCACAGAATATTGCTTTCAACGATGTGGCACGACAAGCGATTCTGACCGATCCGGATTTTCATGGCGGAGACTATTATTCCCATGGCACCCACCCGCGCAGAGGGCTTCGCCTGGCCCGTATGCTCGGTCATATCACCTATCTGTCGGATGATTCCATGGCCAGCAAATTTGGCCGTGAACTGCGTAATGGCTCGCTTGCATTCAATTATGACGTGGAGTTTCAGATTGAATCCTACCTGCATTATCAGGGAGATAAATTTGCCGATCTGTTCGATGCCAACACTTATCTGTTGATGACAAAAGCGCTGGATTATTTTGATCCGGCACAGGATTATGATGGCAACCTGAGTGCAGCGTTTGCGCGTGCACAAGCAGATTTCCTGGTACTCTCGTTCACCTCTGACTGGCGTTTTTCTCCGGAACGCTCACGCGAGATCGTCAAAGCACTGCTCGACAATAAACTGAATGTCAGCTATGCGGAAATACCTTCCACATACGGGCACGACTCTTTTCTCATGCAGGATGACTACTACCACCAGCTGGTGCGCGCCTACATGGATAACATCTCTATCTAGCAGAACCGGTTAACGGTTTCTTATTTGGACATGACAACAACTGAAATCAGCAGATCGGTCCTGACATTGCGGCCGGATTTCGCCACTATCGCAGCCTGGATCAAACCAGGATCCAGCGTGCTTGACTTGGGTTGCGGTGACGGGACGTTACTGCACTACCTCGGTAACAAGCTCGATGTACGCGGCTACGGCGTGGAAATCAGCGCTCACAATATTCTGGCGTGCATGCAAAAAGGAATCAATGTCATACACAGCGACCTTGAATCCGGCCTGTCCGGGTTTGAGAATGCATCGTTTGATTATGTCATCCTGTCGCAGACATTACAGGCGATGAAAAACACAGAAAATATCATTCAGGAGATATTGCGCGTTGGCAAGGAAGGTATCGTCTCTTTTCCCAACTTCGGTTACTGGAAAAACCGCTTGCAGGTTGCTGCCGGACACATGCCAGTTTCATCCAATCTGCCTTATCAATGGTATGACACCCCGAATATTCACCTTTGTACCTTGCACGATTTCGAGCAACTATGCCAGAAACACAAAGTGAACATCCTGGAAAGGCGAGTAATGAATCATGATAAAAAGGTCGCATTCTTTCCCAATCTCTTCGGTATTCTTGCGTTTTATCGCTTTGGCCACGCAGCGTAACTGGCAACTCAAATTGATGTGATGGAACAGGCAAGATGAGCGGTGCGATTTGCCAGCTACTTCAGCACGATAAAAGTCTATGCCCAGATCATCATGCACTCACCAGGCAGCACTGGCTGCCATGCCGGTACCAAAACAAGTCTATACATACTGCCCGGCTACGTAACCCGAGGACCAGGCCCATTGGAAGTTAAAACCACCCAGGTGACCGGTAACATCCACCACTTCGCCGATAAAGAACAGGCCAGATTGTTTGCTTGCCTCCATTGTCTGCGAAGACAACTCACGTGTATCTACCCCGCCCCGAGTCACTTCAGCCGTCCGATAACCTTCAGTACTAACCGGTTTGATATGCCAATCATTGACAGCACTAGCCAGCGCCGCAAGCCGGACATCGGACAAGTTGGCCAATGGCCCGCTATCATTCCGTTCATCACAAATACTTTGGGCAAGTCGCCTAGGCAAGATTTCCGCTAATACATTGTTGATATGCAGTCTGGGCTGATGTTGTTTTTGCACTTTTAAAAATGCCAACACATCCGTACTTGGTGCAAGATTGATCACAATCGGCTCTCCCTCCTCCCAATACGATGAGATTTGCAAAATGGAAGGCCCGCTCAACCCTCGGTGGGTGAAAAGCAATCCTTCAGCAAAAATCTGTTTCCCGAAACGCACATCCGCCTCGACCGAAAGCCCGCTCAATGCCTGACAACGTGCCAACAATGCTCCATCGAAAATCAACGGCACCAGCGCCGCGTGCGGCTGAATCACGCGCAATCCGAATTGTTTGGCAACCTCATAGCCAAAATGCGTCGCTCCAATCTTGGGAATCGAAAGGCCACCAGTCGCGATCACCAGCGAAGCACAAGTTTGCTCGCCCTGATTGGTTTTAAGCCAATAACCGCCCGCAACTGCTTCAATGGCACGCACCTGCACCGAGGTTTCCAGCTTCACACCTGCCTCATGCGCTTCCGCCAACAACATAGCGATAATCTGTTTGGCGGAATCATTGCAAAACAACTGCCCCAGCTTCTTTTCATGAAAAGCGATACCGTGCCTGCGCACCAGTGCAATGAAATCCTGCGGCGTATAGCGCCTAAATGCCGATTTGCAGAAATGCGGATTCTGAGAAAGGTAGCTTTGGGGCTGGGTATGCAGATTGGTAAAATTGCAGCGCCCACCACCAGAAATACGAATCTTCTCGGCGATCTTGGCGCTATGATCAATCAACCACACCTTGCGCCCTCGCTTGCCAGCCTCAATCGCACACATCAATCCGGCTGCGCCAGCACCGATGATAATCACATCAAAAGAATGAGCCATGATAGTTAAATCGGTGGGGATCAACCGTAAAAAAGAGAACCAAACAAACCGGGTATTCTACAAAAATTCAATCGAAAGAATAGTCAAAGAAATCCAGGCAGGACAACGACAGAACACCTGATACGATGTGGTTATTCCGCCTCTATACGTTAGTTATGTTGTGATTGAACAATGATTGGTACTGCCAAACGTTTACTTGGAATGAAAATGAAGCATGCCAGTTACTTCATCGCGATAAAAATCAATGCCCAGGCCCACTTGTGTCTACCTGTTCGTAGGCTATCCAAGGAATTTGGCTGCCACTACACTTTGATCTAAGTCTGGCGCCGTTTCAATATCAGCCTAATCAGGCAACTACCACGGCTTCGGTATCGAGTGGTACTCCCTTGAATTCCAACGAAGCTCAAGCGTGTGGAGATGGAGCGTGACATATTTATTGGCAAAGGCTACGGCCTGGTTTGTAAACAACCATGATTAATTGAGAAAGTGTATCAATTGATCAAGACAAACTGGGGGCAATTGATTCAACCGGCGCCCACAGCGATGGATATTCGCCGCGATGCTCTTGTACCAGGCGAACAGATCATTCACGAACTCCAGGGGTAAATTTGGTCTGTCCAACTAAAACTCTCAAGTACTCCAATCAGGAAATGTAGCTGCTGTATCAGGGATACGATCTCAGAAAATAGATTATAAGTACCGTGGCAGTGCTTAAAAGAAGTGCTCTCGTTGCCGTTATCCTCTATGTTACTAATCCTGTACCGGAACTGTCATGCAAGCCACATACAATTCCTGGCTGGTTGGCTTGTCACTTGTGGTGGCCATGCTTGCCTCTTATACCGCTCTTGACCTATCGAGCCACATTTCTGCATTGACGCGTCCCAGGCTGCGTTATGTGTGGCTTGCCGGCGGCGCAGCAGCAATGGGCATTGGTATCTGGTCTATGCATTTCATTGGAATGCTCTCTTTTTTGCTGCCTACCCCACTCGGTTACGATTTCGCAACTACCGTCTATTCGCTGGTGATCGCCATACTGCTTTCCTATTCTGTGCTGTATGTGGTCACGCAAACAAAATTGACGATTTCTCGCCTCCTCATCGGCGGCACCCTGATGGGTTTGGGTATCTCCAGCATGCATTACACCGGCATGGCCGCTATGGAGATGCAACCTGCGATTCACTACGATCCGCTGCTGTTCGGTATCTCGGTTGTTATTGCCATTATTGCAGCCAATGCTGCACTGTGGATTGCTTACATTCTCAGCGATGCAGATCAAACCCATCTGATTGCTAAGCGTATCGGCGCAGCGTTCCTGATGGGTGTCGCGATTACCGGGATGCACTACACCGGCATGGCCGCCGCCTATTTTCCACCCGGATCAACTAGCGGCACAGCCAACGATATCGATTCGCAATGGCTCGCCACTACCATCATTTTGCTCACATTCCTGATCCTGATCATTACACTCACACTATCTCGCTACGATGCGAGGGCAAACTTTCTTACTGGCTCAGTATCCCGCCTCAACGACCAGATCGTCCGCATGGCAACATTTGATGCCTTGACGGATTTGCCAAACCGCTGGACGCTTATAGAGCGGATGGAACGTGCGATTGAAATTTCCAGGCGCGATGGGAATATGTTTGCCATCCTGTTTATGGATCTCGATGGATTCAAGATCATCAATGATTCTCTTGGGCATTCAGTTGGGGATGAAGTCCTGAAGGCGTTCGCGCTAAGGTTGCTGCATTGCGTGCGCGGCAGCGACACGGTCGCCCGGCTGGGAGGTGATGAATTTGTGGCACTGCTTGAAAATATCGCGACTACGGACGATGCCTCAGAAATGGCAGATAGCATACTCAGCCGCATGCGCCAAGGTCTATGGGCCAATAACCAGCCTCTACAGGTGATGCCAAGTATCGGAATTACATTATTTCCACAAGACGGCGATACCGTTGAAAAACTGCTGAAGAACGCGGATGCCGCGATGTACGAAGCAAAACGGGGTGGGCGCAGCACCTATCGATTTTTTGAGACGAGCATGAATGAAGCGGCCACTCGCGCGCTGCAGATTCAGCGTGTCTTGCACGAAGCACTCAAAGTTGGCTACTTTTCTCTGTATTTTCAGCCAAAATTCCGTGGCAGCAATAGTGAGCTAGTCGGTGCCGAGGCGCTACTCCGTCTGCGCCATCCAGAATTCGGACTTTTACCACCGATAGAGTTCATCCCGATCGCTGAACGTTCCGGGCAAATCATCCCAATAGGTTACTGGGTGGTGCGCGAAACTTGCCAACAACTACGCCGCTGGAAGGAAGACGGCTTGCCAGCAATCAAGGTGGCCATCAATCTGTCTCCCAGGCAACTGGAGCAACCGGATCTGATCACAACGATGCTGGATATCGTCCGATCTGAACAAATCCCATGCGAACAGATCATGTTTGAAATCACGGAAACCGTGGCGATGCAGGATGCACCCAAAACGACTGATATGATCCGTAAGTTCCAGGAAAACAACTTCGAGATTGCCATTGACGATTTCGGGACAGGTTATTCGAGCCTTGCCTACTTGCAACGCTTCCGTGCCAAGCAACTGAAGATAGATCGTTTTTTCACCAGTGGTATGGATGAGTACGGACATGAAGGCAGCGCCATCGTTTCTGCAATCATCAAACTTGCCCATACACTCGGAATGGATGTGGTAGCTGAGGGCGTCGAGACCGATTCGCAGCTCACGAAATTAAAAAGCATGATGTGCGATGAAGTACAGGGATTCCTGCTGGGCAAGCCTGTAACAGCAGACGAATTTAGTGAACTGCTACACCAGCATACATGTAATGACCTACATTTAAAGCTGACTCAACCAGCATTCAGCGCGATTTTGAGCCGGAAATAACTACAATTATCCATGCGCTAGAGCATGGGTTTTAGGAGATAAGATGCATATTTGGGTCGATGCGGATGCATGTCCAGTCGTGATTAAAGATATTTTATTTCGGGCAGCACAACGTTGGAAACGGCCTTTAACGTTGGTGGCGAATCAGATGTTGTATACACCACCTTCACTTTTGATTAGAGCGGTTCAAGTACCCCGTGGCTTTGATGTGGCGGATGATTATATTGTGCTACACGCGGGCGTTGGTGATTTGGTGGTTACGGGCGATATTCCACTGGCAGCACAGTTAATTGATAAAGAAGCCTTCGTGCTCAGCCATCGAGGAGAGCTTTTCAGCGTAGATAACATACGTGAACGATTATCGATACGCGATATGATGGAAGAATTGCGTAGTGCGGGGGTGGAAACGGGCGGACCTGCAGCGTTTAGTCAATCTGATCAGCGCGGATTTGCCAATGCATTGGATCGTTTGATGATGAAGCTGAGTCAAACAGCCTCTTAGATGTTTAGAACCTGTTTACGATCTTTTGAGTAGTAGTGCCAGGAAGGCCAGATGAATGAATTGCAAGCTGGTATGGTATGGAGTTTACGCTTGCGGTTTTTCCACAGCCGTCGATTCTTCTCCAGCCAGGCAAAACTGCACTCCACCACCCAACGCTTGGGGATAACGGTAGAGGTATGCAATTCACTGCGCTTGGCAATCTGTACTTGTATTGCACATGCTCGCCCAGGATTTCGTGCACACCTTGTGCAAAGGGCTGGCCCACATAGCCACTGTCGCACAGCATACTTTGGACCTGCTCCAAGCTTGGCTTGCAGTGTTCCAAGGTTCTTGCAACGCACCTTTGCGATCAGTCACTTCTGCTGTCGTCACCGCAATGGTATGCGGCAAGCCCTGGGTATCGACAGCGATAGACGCTTGATGCCCGATACCTTCTTGCCTGCGTCATAGCCCTTCTGGCCCGCCATGTCCGTGTTTCTCACACTCTGCGCGTCCACGATCAAGAACGTGCGGCAAGCGTTGCGCCCCCGTTTCTCGCGGGCCGCGCCAACCTGATTTTTTAATGCCTGCTCCAACACACTCACACCGTGCTGATCGGGCTCACTCCATTTGTGCCAATAAGGCATACACACGCTACCATTTGGGAAACTCACTGGGCAGGAATCTCCATTGGCAACCGGTGCGCAGTAGGTATAGCACCGCGCAGAACACCTCATATAGATCCACTGTCGTAGGCTTGGTACTGCGTCGCACGGCAGTATCCTGCCAAATAACCGTTTACACAAAAATTCTTACACTCTCGCGTTTGTGCGTGTCATTCAATGCTTCGTCAAATATACTACCGTTTACGGTTTACAGCAGGTTTGCATAATGGGTAGTTTAAGCAGTAATCTCCCTACATCGAAAAAAAAGAAAATAAAACATGGCACTCGATTCGGAATCATCTGCCAGTAACAGGCAAGGATCACGTAACGAACAGGACACAAACCCCCGCCTCACTGCTGCTTTATGCCTAACCGCCTTGGGTGTGGTCTACGGTGATATCGCTACCAGCCCTCTATATGCGTTTCGCGAAGCGCTGCACAATATGGCGCCCGACTCAAGAACGCCTGAAAGTATCCTGGGTATCCTGTCGTTGATTTTCTGGGCGCTGATCATCCTTGTTTCGATCAAGTATTTGCTAATTATTATGCGTGCGGATAACCACGGCGAAGGCGGCATTCTGGCTCTGCTGGCACTGTTGCGCCCCTGGCGCGGATCGCCACAACACCAGCGCAATATACTGATTGTCCTTGGATTGTTTGGTGCGGCGCTGCTCTATGGCGACGGCATGATCACACCAGCGATTTCGGTACTGAGCGCCATGGAAGGGCTGGAAGTGGCAGCACCACAACTGACATCTTACATAATCCCGGCAACCACCGTTATTCTGGTGCTGCTGTTTATGGTACAGAAGCGAGGTACCGCGCGCATCGGCAGAGTCTTCGGCCCGATCATGCTAGTGTGGTTTGTAGTAATCGCCTTGCTCGGATTGAATGGAATCATTCACCATCCACAGGTGTTGGTCGCGGTCAACCCCTATTATGGGATCAATTTCTTCACTGATAACGGCTGGAGCGCTTTCCGAGTTCTCGGTGGCGTGTTTCTCGCCCTAACCGGCGCCGAGGCTCTCTATGCAGATATGGGACATGTTGGGCGAGCGCCGATCCGGCTAATGTGGTTTGCCCTGGTACTGCCAGCCTTGTTACTTAATTATTTCGGGCAGGGGGCGCTACTATTGCTCGACCCACATGAGGCACAACCGTTTTTTCACCTAGCGCCGCCATCATTCCTATATTCCCTGGTAGGCCTGGCAACGCTCGCCACTATCATTGCCTCTCAGGCGATCATTTCAGGTGTATTCTCGCTGACCCGGCAGGCGATTCAGCTTGGGCAGAGCCCACGGCTGACATTGGTGCAAACCTCCTCGGAGGAAATCGGCCAGGTCTACGTGCCTGCGGCAAACTGGTTCATGATGATTGCTGCCGTATGGCTGGTACTGCACTTCCGCTCCTCGGATAACCTCGCGGGTGCCTTTGGTATCGCGGTATCAGGTACTATGGTGATCACTACCATTCTGGCATTTTTTGTGATGCGCGAACGCTGGCACTGGAACATCCTGACCGCAGTAGCAGTGACGGTGGGATTCCTGATAATTGACCTGGCCTTCTTCAGTTCAAATCTACTCAAGATCACGGATGGTGGCTGGTTCCCGCTGGCCATAGCCGTGTTCATATTTACCTTAATGATTACCTGGCAGCAGGGGCGCCAGCTTCTCATACAGAGAATACATAAGGAAACCGAGTCGTTCCAAGATTTTCTCCAACGTATCGTGACTGATCCTCCTGTGCGTGTGTCTGGTACGGCAGTTTTCCTTACTATCCACCAGCACGATACACCGCCGGCATTACTCTACCAGCTGATTCACAATAAGGCCTTGCACGAACAAGTGGTCCTGGTTACCGTAATTACCGAAGAGGTGCCGCGTGTACCGGCAGCAGAGCGCCTTGAAGTCATGGAGCTGTCTTCCGGTTTTCACCGCATCATTGTGCACTATGGATTCATGCAAAGTCCGAATGTTCCGGTGGCGCTGCGAGCATGTGAAACATTGGGATTGAAGATTGATCTCGACACCACGACCTATTATCTCAGCCGTGCCTCGTTGATCCCTACCGACGAACGCCCCGGAATGGCGCTCTGGCGAGATCGCCTGTTTGCATTTATGTCACGCAACAGCGCCTGGCCAACGGCGTTCTACCATCTGCCGCCAGAGCACGTGATCGAGCTCGGCATACAGGTCGAGCTGTAACACGGTATTATTTAGCGCAATGCATCCGCTCCAGACGATAAAGCAGCAGGTAGTTGAGGTAGTTGCGGGAATGGATCCAGGCAAGCAAATATGGCGATGTACAAGAGCCTCCATGCAGGTTCTGAGTCATCAGACAAATGCCGACAAGTTGGCTATACTCTGCGGCCCTAAAATACCAGCAACCCGGTCACAGCTATAATTACCCAAAATATTTGAACAAGGAGAATAGCGATGAGTGAAAGGTTTACTAAATCGGCTGCCCGTAATATTTTTTACGGCGGGACAGCTTTCTTCCTGCTACTTTTCATTGCACTTTCAATCCATACCCATCTATATATTGTCAACAGTTCGACTGATCAGGCAACACTCACGCCCTCTGTTGCGCAAGGAAAACAGGTATGGGAGCACAATGCCTGCATCAATTGCCATTCGCTACTGGGTGAAGGGGCTTATTTTGCTCCAGAACTGGGTAATGTTTGGGTCCGCTATGGCGGACGTGAGCATCCGGAGGGTGCAAGAATGGGATTAAAGGCCTGGATGAGAGCCCAGCCAACCGGTGTACCGGGACGTCGCCAGATGCCACAATTCAATTTAAGCGAACAGGAGCTGGATAACTTAATCGATTTTCTTGAGTGGGTCAGTCGTATTGATACACAAGCATGGCCTCCAAATACCGCAGGCTAACTCACCTGAACAACTATCATACGAAGGAAAATATCCATGAAATATTCGACCCAGAAACTTGCTTACCCCTATTTCATCGCCGCATTAGCGCTGTTCCTTGTACAGGTATTGGCCGGTGTCCTTGCCGGTTCCGTCTATACCTTGCCTAATTTACTGGCAGAAAGTTTGCCATTCCACATTATTCGGATGATTCACACCAATGCCCTGCTGATCTGGCTGCTGCTAGGTTACTTCGGGGCAGCTTATTTTCTGATTCCTGAAGAAAGCGAGCGAGATATCCATAGCCCGAAAATTGCCTGGTTGCAATTGTTTATCTTCGTCTTCGCTGCACTGGCTGCCGTGGTGAGTTACCTGATGGGGATACATGAAGGCCGGGAGTTTCTGGAACAGCCTTTATGGGTCAAAGTGTTGTTAGTCGTTGCGTTCCTGTTATTTCTGTACAACGTCTCTATGACAGTCCTCAAGGGACGAAAGACCGTTGTCTCCACAGTTCTGCTACTTGGCATGTGGGGGGCGGCACTGTTATTTCTATTTGCCTTCTATAATCCGGATAACCTCGCGCTGGACAAAATGTACTGGTGGTATGTCGTGCATCTCTGGGTGGAAGGCATATGGGAGTTAATCATGGCATCGATGCTTGCTTTTTTGTTAATCAAGATGACTGGCGTGGACCGTGAAGTCATCGAAAAATGGCTGTATGTAATTGTTGGTCTAGCGTTGTTCAGCGGATTGCTAGGCACCGGTCACCACTATTACTGGATTGGCACACCAAGCTATTGGCAATGGATCGGCAGTCTGTTCTCGATTCTGGAAGTGCTGCCCTTCTTCGCTATGGTGCTGTGGTGTTTCCACATGGTGTACCGCAGCGGACGTAATCATCCCAATAAGGCCGCCATGCTCTGGACTTTAGGCTGTCCGGTGATGGCTTTTTTCGGTGCCGGGGTATGGGGGCTAATGCACAGTTTCTCATTCATAAATTTTTACAGTCATGGTACGCAAATCACCGCTGCTCACGGACACATGGCATTTTATGGTGCCTACGTCATGCTCAATCTGGCTTTCTTCACCTATGCCCTGCCACAATTGCGCAGCGTGCAACCGTATAACCAGATTTTGAATATGTGGAGTTTCTGGGTGATGACTGCTTCCATGGCGTTCATGACCTTCACCCTGACGTTTGCCGGGGTACTGCAAACGCATTTACAACGGGTTATGGGACTGGGATTCATGGAAATTCAACAGCAACTGGATTTGTTCTACTGGATGCGATTGCTGTCCGGTATCGTCTTCGTTATCGGCGTAATCCTATACATTTACGCTGCGTTGGGGCCTGTCAAAAACCAGGTGTCACCCTCCCTGAACTTGCGGGCAGCCAACAAATGAAACAGTTGTTAGCCACTCCGGGAATATAGCTGTGACAGCTGCTACGGCAACAGATTTGCCATTTTATGTCCCGATCGGCAATGAATGTGAGTTGTTTGAAACTGCCTACCGACAACGCTTGCCGCTGTTACTGAAAGGGCCAACCGGCTGTGGCAAAACCCGCTTTGTCACTCACATGGCTGCCCGACTACAGCGGCCGCTTTTTACGATCTCTTGCCATGATGATCTGACCGCAGCTGATCTGACTGGCCGTTTCCTGATCAAGGGTGGGGAAACAGTTTGGGTGGATGGACCGTTGACCCGCGCCATCCGCGAAGGCGGTATCTGTTATCTGGATGAAGTTGTGGAAGCACGCAAGGATGTAACAGTCGTACTGCATCCCCTGACAGATGATCGGCGCATGTTGCCGTTGGAACGTACTAATGAAGTATTGCAGGCACCAGATAGCTTCATGCTGGTCATCTCCTATAATCCCGGCTATCAGAACATTCTTAAATCACTCAAACCCAGTACACGGCAGCGGTTTATCGCCCTGTCCTTTGACTTCCCTCCACCGGAAATTGAGCTGGAAATTATCGCCAATGAAAGCGGCCTCGCAAGAGAACATTGCACTGCGCTGGTCAATCTAGCTACCCAACTGCGACTGCTGAAAGAAGTTGATCTGGAAGAAAGTGTTTCCACCCGGTTGCTGGTGTACTGCGCTACACTGATGGCGGCTGGGCTTGATCCCCTGCAGGCAGCACAAGCCGCATTGATCGAACCATTAAGCGATGAGCCGGAAGTGCAACAAGGTTTATTTGAACTGATCCACGCTACTTTCGGTTAAACACCATGTGGCAATGGCTGGAGCTGGAAGAACAAATCGGCCGTCTCTGGCACCGACTGGTTGGCCAGTCTGAAAGTAGTTACCCACACTATCCTTCAGCCGCCGTTTCGCTGGAATCCATTCATGCAGCGTTGCGCACATTTTTTCATGGTATGGGTGGTGATCACGGTCTGTTACTGACGGCCACAATGCTACAAACAGTACGAAATCGTCCAAGTTGGAAACAGCGCCTGGGTCATCACCAAGAAAAACTGCCGTTGGCGGTACTTGGCCCGGAACGATTATTACTGCCCGCCGAGATTTGCTTGTTCCCAGAAGCATCGCTCAATCGGCAACTCTACTTCTGGTTAGCCGCTTTTTTTGCTATGACAGGCAAGAAAACCCTGATTAGATCAACCAATGTCATTGCGACTGCGCACGCTACCGAGAATGAAGTGCAGCAGGCGTCAGCAAGTAGCGGTAAGCAATCCGGACATTTCGACGAAATAAGCCAGCATTGTCATCAATCCGCTTTTTCAAAGGATGATCCATTCCAGACTGATCTTTATTTTCTTCATTGTGCCTGGCAAACCAGTCTTGCTATTTGTCAACGCTATCTAGGCTTAAAAAAAACATATCAGACAATGTGCTCTCATTTACTTCAAACACGTCCACCCCGTTCACTACCGACACAAGAGCATATTGTAGAATCCATTGTACTTGCCCTGCTTGGACAACCGTGTACTGATCCGGCAGCAATCAATTTACTCGCACGCATCCAACAACCTGAACCGGATTTCAGTGATCTGCGCGCAGATAAAGGTTACCACCCGTTTCTGCCAGTGCCGTTATGGGGCACGATAGAAATAGATTCACCGTCGGGTACTACCCGAACATTGTCCGCTGATGAAGATCGGGTTGATCATTCTGTCAATCAGGAAGATCGGTGCAGTAGAAAAGCCCGACGGAGAAAATTTGACCAGAGCGAACGTAATGATCCCCTATTACTAAACCGTTTTGAGAAACTGATCACCTGGTCGGAAATGGTGAATGTCAACCGACCAGTAGAAGATGATAATGAAGCAGGCGCTCGAGAAGTAGCTGATTCAATGGAAGAGCTGGCCGTTACTACCCATCGACGGCGCGCCTCCACAGTATTGAAATTTGATCTTGATCTGGCACCGGAAGATACCGATCCAGCCAGCCTGCTTGCGAAACTAACTTACCCTGAATGGGATTATCGCCGCAAACAATATCACGCTGCCCATTGTCAGGTGCTGTGCCGAATCGCCAGTGAAACCGGAGAGCAATGGGAACCCAGTGACGGTGCCCGGCGGCAGTTTCGCCGGATTCGCCGTCAGTTCGAGGCATTACGCCCTCGTAGGGAAATTTTACGCGGCCAGCCGGATGGCGCGGAACTGGATTTGGATGCACTCGTACGCGCCCAGGCGGATCAGGCCGCTCATGGCATGGGTACAGATCGGCTCTATCTTGCTGCACGCGAACAAGCACGAGATCTGGCGGTCGCGGTGCTGGTAGATGTTTCTCTCTCCACAGACAGCTGGATTGGCGGGCGGCGGGTGCTGGATATCGAGAAAGAAGCACTGGTTGCACTGGCCACTGGCATTGCCGCTTGTCAGGATTGTTTTTCAATTCACACCTTTACCTCACGCCAGCGCCATTTTGTGCAAATGACGACTGTGAAAGATTTTAACGAACCTTTCAGCAGCCGGACATTGCGATGTATTGCAGCATTACGGCCAGGATACTACACCCGGATGGGCACAGCATTGCGCCATGTCAGCCAGTTACTGGCGCAACGACCAGAACGTCACCGCCTGATTCTGTTGCTGACTGATGGCAAACCCAACGATCTGGATCATTATGAAGGTCGCTACGGCGTTGAAGATACTCGCCAAGCGGTTATCGAAGCCCGGCGGCAAGGATTGCAATTGTTTGGCATCACCATCGACCATGAAGCACAAGCTTATTTTCCTTATCTGTTCGGCCGTGGTGGCTACGCCATCATCAATCGGCCGGAACGACTCATCAAAATTATTCCGGCACTCTATCGGCAACTGACTGGCTGACTGCCTGTTATTTCACGAATCATCTGACATAATCAGCAGGGTGTACGCAACACTGATGGTAAGAATACCGTCTTTGCAAACCCTTGAAGGGTAAAGTAATCTGGTAAGGCAATTTATAGGGAATAAACAAACAGTATGAGACAGGGTGCAGCAGCCTGCACCAATTCATTTGGCTGCTTCACCCTTTGTCAGAACAAGAGCTTATTTATCAACTCATGCGCGTCTACGTCGTGATGCACTCAATCCAATGAGGCCAATGCCAAACAGTGCCAGTGTCACTGGTTCAGGTACGGTATTATCGTCAATGGGCACATCGTTAATCGACACGCCAGCGATCGCAAAGGCAGAATCATAAGCAGTATCCAGCGCATTAGTAACACCAAATCCAAGTGAGTAGATTCCGGCTGTGGTAAATGTATAGCTCATCTGGACCCAGTCAGTGTAGCCACACCCCGTTGAATAGCAGGTACCCGAGGAGCTGCCGAGCGGTGAGAATGCTGGGCCACCGGAAATAATTTCAGTCGTGTTAGGTGAAAGCGTTACGCCATTACCCAAGCCCGGCAGGCTGAATCCCGGTACGGTATCGCCAGAAGGAGTCGTTCGCGCGGTAAACAGATAGGAATCAAATGCGCTTGAGTCCTGATATAAACCGGCCCATGCATATTCTGTATACTGAGCTCCATCAGAAGTAATGTAATTGAAATAAAAATTTAACGTATCACCTGCATTTACAGAAAACGTCCCCGTGTGTGCTGCAGAACCGTTGGTTTCTTGTCCAGTCGGACCGACTGGTAATGCGCCAGCACCACTAGGGCCATTATTTGTTGAAATCCACTGATAAGAATTAAAACCTGGCGCCAGCGTTACCACACCATCAACCGCGGTATTCGTTCCGCAATTACCAACACATGTCCAGCTGTCCGGCAGTGGAGCTGCTACTGCATTACCACCTAGTGACAACACTGCTATAGCACCCGTCAAACCAATGGCCACCCAACTCCTATTTTTCATAACTTCTTCCCCTCTGAATTATTGACAAAATTGTCATTCATTAATAAGCAAATTTCATGCCATAACAATAACTAATTTAATAACAACAATAAAAGACGAGATAATGGCAATGACATGTAAAAATTATCGACACACTTTTGGTGCTCTGCAAACTTTTTTTAATTTTTTACGGGATTTTCAACGAACTTTTCTGTTCTTTTTCACAAGAACGAGAAAAATGATGTGGGATTTCAAAGGCCAATGGACAAAAAAGAGGAGGTGTATAAAAATCCGACAGAAATCACATCAGATCGTCTATTTTTGTCGGATTATCAGTTTGATGATGCACACAAGCACACCTTACGGAATGTTATTTACCTCTTTATGAACACATGAAGCAACTTTGCACTGACTGCTTCACTGATGTTCTTCAGAAGTTCCTTGGCTGCTGTCTATTTCATGAACCGCCTGATGGTATCCAGCAGCAGCTCGTTTTCAGGATGATCTTCCAGTGCTGTTTGCCAAATTTTTTCAGCATCTTGTCTGGCACCGGATACCCACAACAATTCTCCATAATGCGCGGCAATTTCTGGATCAGAGCGCGTATCAAAAGCAAGTTTTATATACTTGATCCCTTTTCTCGGATCACCCATCCGGTAATACACCCAGCCCAGGCTATCCAGAATGTAAGGATCATCAGGAGAGAGCTCAATCGCCTTCTGGACCAGCGCCAATGCCTCCGGTAACTGCTCTCCACGCTCGGCCAGGCTGTAACCCAGTGCATTGTAGGCATGAGCATTATCCGGTTTCAGCTGGATTAATCTACGCAGATCCCGTTCCAGCACATCCAGTTTGCCAATCTTGTCTGCCATCAAGGCGCGATCATAAAGCAGCTCGACCTGTTCCGGATATTTCCGGAGATAGGCATCCAGCAAATCATACGCTCCCCGGAAATCATTATTATCTCGTAGCAACTGTGCTTCGGAGATCAGCAACTGCGTACGTTGCCGCTCATCCGAAACCTGGATCGTCTTCAGATAGTGTCTGGCAGCTACCACGCTATCCCGTTTTGCCAGCAAATAAGCATAGCGCACATGTGCTGGAATATAACGATCTCCACTTGCCACCTTTTGATAGGCATCCATTGCCTGCGCATCACGCTGCGAGATCTCATAGATACGTCCCAGATTGAAATGAATCGTATCGGCATCCTCAAACCCCAGTTGCAAGGCACGTTTGAAATATTTTTCGGCATTTTCCAGATCATCCAGCTCGGCGGATAATAGACCGATTGCCAGCGCGATATCCGGATTGGATGGATTGGCCTGTTCTAGTTTCTGAAATTGTTCACGCCCCCGATCAAATTCTTTTTCCTCCATCAACATGCGGATATAGGCAATTCGCATATCATTGGCTCTGGGAAACCGGTCAAGATACTGACTGTAAAAGGCCTGTGCTTTGTCTGTATCAATTTTCTGCAGAATCTGTCCCTGGTGTACAGCAGCCATTTCCCATTCCGGTCGCAGCTTGAGCGCCTGGCTCATGGCTTCTGATGCCGATTTGAACTGACGGGCAACCCATGCGGCCTGTGAAACAGCGAAATGGGCTTCCGGCAGATCAGGATAGGGCGCTGCAAGCTGCCGAATGAGCTTTAGTACTGCCTCCTTGTCTGGATGATGAGACAGAAGCTTGTTAAGCTGCATAAAAGCCTTATCGACGGTTTCCGGCTCAAGCACAAGCAACCGTTCAATATGAGGACGCACTTTATTCAATTGGCCGGTCGCAACAAACAGCGCTACAGCTGCCTGATGTGCCTGTATGGAATTCGGTTCCAGCGTTGCCCATAAATCAATGGCTTCCCGGGCATCATCGAAACGACGCGCCCGCAGTGCGATATCAGTCGCATGCTCTGCGATTCCCGGGTCACGTGTTTCCTTTGCCATCCGGATAAAGCTTTCCACAGCAACGCCTGGCTGATTCCGCTGCAAAGCAATTTCTCCCTGCAGGAAATCAAAAAGAAGATCAGCAGTGAGTTCAGTAACGGGCGCTGCATTCTCGGGTGCCTCCGAATCACCCATAACTTTATTTCCTGTCTTGGGAAGCTGGGTACATCCCGCCACGCCCAGCAGCGTTGCTAATAATATCGTCAAAATAACATTCATTTCGTATCGGCCTTCGGCAACTATTTATCTGTACTAAGACTTTCAAACAACAAGCCTGGTTCTTGTAATTACGGTATATTCGGTTGGTTTCAATATTCTTTATTTAAAAAGACAATCACTGATCAACTGGTTGATCCACAGAATTTTGCGGGGATGGGTAGGCGTTTACATCCGGAGCAGACTGATCCTGCGCAAATGGATTAAGTGAAACACTCGGGAATCAGGCATCAAGGCATGCTGCCCGGCACATTTTTCTGATCATCGATCTGTTGCGTCCCCTGTCCTCCGGTACCACTGGCAGCCAGAGTGAATTTCCAGCTCTGATAACTCTCGGCATTTTCAAACGCCGCATAATCCGCCGGGAAGCTGGTTCGCTTGATCGGCACATTTGTCGAAAGACTGTAAATACCGATGATCCCTCCATCCTCCTGCCTGATCAGCCCCCAGTTGTGGCTGCCGGTCATCGGATCATAGTAAATTTTTCTGAGATGCCGTTTAACAACCGGGGAACGCTCATCTTTAAGTAATTGTTCCAACGATTCCGGGTAGCGCCCAGCGCCTCCCCCGGCGGTTTGGGAATCATTGTAATAAGATTCAATCGCCCGCCTAAACTGATCTCCCACAAACAGTAATTCCTGCTCCTTCTCCCGCCTGGCTTCTGTTTGCCATACCAATCCGGCGGCAGCCAGCATCACGCCCGCCAGCATAACAGCAAACAACATCCAGATATAAATATATCCCTGTTCTTCTCTGATCCGTTTCATCACCATTTTTCATAAAACGTCCCGTCCAGCGCCTGCTTGTTGGAAATGGTATGTACATCAAATACGCCTTCCATTTCAGGATCAGGAGGTGGTATTTCCACCCAGATATTTTCCCCAGTAATCGGGTCAACCGGTACTGCACGAATATAGCGATCCTCAACCAGCTGATTCAAATCAGCCGGATATTTGCCAGTATCGGCATAATATTTATCGATAGCATCGCGCAAAATACCAAGGTTCTGCCTGAGCACCGTTTCCTTCGCCCGATCAACGGATGTAAAGTAACGTGGCGACACAATGGTGAGCAAAATAGCAATAATTGTCATGACAACCAGCAGCTCGATCAGTGTAAACCCACGCTCACGCAACCGTATAAAATGTCCATCAGGCTGATCTGCATCAACTAGATGATGGCCACTAAAAAAACGGCTTTGAACGATTGATGACAAACCCATCAGCAAATTTTACCATTGGTTATAAGGAATCCCGTTCAACCCCACCTTTTCCGACAATGAATAAACATCATAAACATCGTCCCCTTCTTCAGGATGATCGGGTGAGCTGGCGTAACTGCGCTTACCCCAGGTTTCGGCAGCCATTACATCAGAATCGGGAAACATGGGATCACGCGGCAGCCGGCGCATAAAAAAGATTTTTTTCTTGTCCGGATCCTTGGTATCGTCTACCCCCATCTCCAGATCTTCCAGTTTGCGGGGATAGCCGGTTTCATCAGCTTTCTTCTCCACCCGTCCTTCATCCGCCGCCTGCTTGTAAGCATCAATCGCTGTACGAATCTGACGCAGTGCAGTACGCAACGCCTGCTCCTTTTCTCGCTTGGCGACCATTTCACCTAACGGCATTGCAGCAGAAGCCAGGATTCCCATAATCACCACCACAACCATTAGTTCAACCAGCGTAAAACCTCGACAAGCCTGAAAATGACAGTTTTCTGGAAACACTTTTTGCACGATCGTTTTCAGAGATACCTTTATTGAATCCGGATAGTTGCTGTCGGTGGCACGTCCACTTCAATCGCCTGTCCGGTTTCATCTCGCACCTGCAGATTCTGTAACGCGATTTCGGTTGAACCCGGATTTGTACTAATCACCTTGAAACGTAATACTGCCGTCATTCCAGTAGGTTGATCCCGTCCAAATTTTAGGCTGCGCATGCCGGATTTTTCTCCGCCATCTATCAACTCCAGCGCCTCCGGATCATAGATCAGGTTCAACTCACCGGACAGCATGGAATTCTGTGTCACCAGCCTGACAGTAGTGGTAAATTCCCGTCCCATTGTCACGCTTTCCGGTGCCCGCAATGTCAGCGAAGGTGACGCAACACTTCCTGCCTGGGTGATAGCTTCTTCAAACGGATCAGATTCCGTGCCGAGCAATCCGGCAGATCGTGCCGCCTGGCCAAATGCGGCATAGCCACCACCGACTGAAGCGCTGCCTGAGGATTCCATGGCTAGTGATTGCGGAGCCGTTTTCCGGATAGTAACAGGAAGTTTTCCGGCAGCGCTGGCTGTACCGGAATAAAATTCACTCTCAAAATGGTTGGGCTGAACGACATTACGAATAATATGCGGTGTGATCAGCAAAATTATTTCGGTTTTATTATGTTTCCTGACCTGCTTGGAAAAAATATCCCCCAGTATCGGAATCTCGGTCAGTCCAGCGATACCCGATTTTACCCGGCTCAGATCGTCCTGAATCAATCCGGCAAGTACCTGTGTTTCCCCATCGCGCAATTCCAACACTGTTTCCGCAGTGCGTGTACCGATGACAATGGCTGTGGCCGCATTATCTCCCCCTCCGGATCTCTTCTCGCCCAGATTACTACTGACCTCCAGCAATGCTTTCAGTGTTACCTCATTGTTGGTTCTAACGACTGGTTCAACCTCGAATTTCAATCCGACATCAATATAAGTCGCTGAAGCAGCCGACCCGACATTGGCGGTATTGGTCACGGTGAACACCGGCTCCTTGTTGCCGATATGGATTTTTGCCTTTTCCCGACTTTTAACGCGAATACGGGGATTGGCCAGCACATCCGCGTTAGTCAGCGTTCTGCCAAAATCAATTTTTGCCTGATTACTAATGGTAAAACTCCGCAGACCTTCAAATCCCGCATTCTTGATCATGCTCATTTTCACCACGGAATCAGCTGCCGCCTGGGCAGGTGCACCCACTCCAGGGATGGCGCTGAATGTCACCGAAGTAGGCATATTCGGCCCCAGCTCCAGTGTGTTATCACGCTTCACTTCCAATACAACCACATCCAGCATCACCTCGGGATCAGGAAAATCATTGATTGCAACCAGGCGTTCCACTAACCGGATCATCTCCAGCGTATCTCTGATCACAAACAGGTTGAGTTTTTCGTTAACGTAGATATCACGCGCCTTGACCAGCCCACGGATCATAGCCACCATCTGTTTGACATCGGTATTAGCGACATGGAAGCTGCGCACTACCAGCTCCTGATAATCTTTTTGCTTGGCCGGCGTATCCGGATAAATCAACAGCGTGTTGCTGTTTAACACCTTATAAGCGAGCTGGTTGGTCAGAAGCAACAATTTCAGCACATCTTCAATGGAATTGTCCCGTACAAACATCGAAGCCGTTGCTTCCTGCTGAACATTGCGATCAAACACAAAATTGATACCAGCCGTGCGGGAAATAAGTTCAAATATGGCTTTTAGTGATGTATCACGAAACTCCATGGTAATTGGCTTGCTGAACTCGGAGATCAGGGATAATTCGGATGTCTCGGCCCGTGCAATCCGTTCACTAAGCGCCTTGATCAGCTGCCTGGCTTCGGATTGCATGGGATTATTTGCCAGTACCCCTCTTACGATTTTTTCCGCACCTTCCACGTCATGATGCGCAAGCGCTTCTTTTGCCTGATTCACCAGCACAATATGACGGCGCTCCAGCTCAACTGCTTCTAATCCTTCCCGGGCACGTTCATTATTGACACTGACACCCAGGACTCGTTGATAATCCAGCTCCGCCTGCTCCAGATTGCCTGCCATCCGGAAGCCATCCGCCTCGAATAAAATCTGGCCAATGATGGAATCACGTTCTCTGGCCAGAGTCGCACTCACTTCCCTGTTATCTGGTTCCTCGCGCGCAGCTTGCTCCAGCTTGCTCAATCCTTCTTCCAGCCGACCTTCCGCGATCAGCTGTTTTCCTTCCAGGAAGGAGGGGTTTCGTGTCATTTGTGTTGCACAACCGGTGATCAATACACACAATAGCAGCAGCACAAAAAAATTTCTCCCTCTATTCATGACACCCTTTATGGACAGCTCTAATTGATAAGCAGTGTTTGCCTGACACCTAAGGGAAGATAAATCAGTTCAACTGCATCCTCCCGAATCCGATCAATCCGGTATTCCGCATTGATCCTTTCCCCCACACCAGCAACATAATTTTGATCTGCCTGGGCCAGAAATATCCGGGTTTTTCCTTCCGCAACCACTCGACCCAGATATTCAAACTGTAATGGTGGCGCAGAGGGTGTCGGCGGCTGTCGCCTGATTTCTTCCTGCCTGGATTGAAGAATTTGCGGGTTAAAACTGCTATCTACAGCAGTGCGTTTCGGCACCCAGGAAGTCACAGCGAATATATCATCTGCCCTGGCACTAAATTTTCGTTTTCCCAATTGATCGACCGGCAACGTTTCACGGGTTTGTCCAACAGTGCGTTTGTCGCCTGAAAAACCAGATACCGGTTGTACTGCCTGTACTACATCATCCACAGCCTGTTCACTCTCATCATCAACCAGCAATGCTGCTAGTACAGTAGCCGCCAGAGCACCCCAGAGCATCCATTTCCGATAAACCGCGCTGGCCATATCAGATCCCGCAACCAGATTCAGCAATTGACGAGATACATCCAGTAGATAAGCGAGGCTGTGAGCACCGCGTAGTGCTGCAGCTCATCCGAGCAGCCATTTAATCAGCGTCTCCCTAATAGTCATTCAGATAAAGGTACATATTCAAGCGTGCCTCCACACGGCCAGTCTGTACGGTTTCACGTTTAATCGCGATATCCGCCAGCGCCAGTGTTGGCATCGCCTGCAGCGCTTCTGCAAGAAACGCACGAATCTGGGGGTAAGTTCCGCGCAATGGCAACTGAATCTCATAACGGATCAGCTTGGATTCTTTTTCCATCGTCAGCCGGTAATCACTGCTGTTCAATTCCACGCTACTGTCTCGCGCAATCCTGTCAAGTTCACTGATCCAGTATGGGGAGGAATCACTGCGCGGAAGAAAATCATAAAAAACCTGCAGGGCCTGGCTGTCACTCAGCCCTGCCTGTCTCACAGAATCAGGTTGCTCCTGTTGCTGTACCGTTTGCACCCTGTTTTTTAATTCCTTCAGGGTCTGCTGTTGGGGCAATACGGCCGCCATAAAAAATACCAGTGTCAGCACAAGCAATCCCGCTCCCGTCTTGCCAATAGTACCCAGACAGGTAGCATGCCAGCGTATCCTGACCAGCCAGTTTTCTAAAATAATTCGTGCCACGTTGCCATGATTGAAAAAACAATAGGGTGATGCGAATCATCCTGCCGGGTTTTATAACTGGCCAGATGCACATTCCTAAATACAGGTTCCTGTTCCAGTGCCTGAACATATTCCACCAGGCCGGCAAGATTTCTTGCCTCACCTGAAATACGGACAGTACGCCCGGATACACTGGGCTGCAGCGACAGCAGTGCAACTTCCTTACTGGCGGCCAGCTCCAGCGAATCAAACAACGCTTCCCAGGGAAAATTGAGCTGGCGTAAAATATCATTTACCTGTTCGAGTTCCTGCTGTGTTGCTTTGTTAATACGTGCCATTGGTGTTCTGGGTTGCCTGGTATGCTTCTGCTGCTGGGTCATACGTACTTCGCGCGATTCCCAGTAAGTGATCTTCGACATGGTTTGCTTGAGCTGGTAAACCGCACTCAGCAGCAATGCAACGCCTAGCAGCAGCAACATATAATCGGCCACCGGGAGCCGCTGTCCGCGATAGGGGAAATTTAGCTTTAGACTACGCATGATTCTGCCTGTCATCCACCTTTTTTATCCACGGGAAATGTGCAGGCACAGGATAGCTTTCATCCGGCCAGTGCACAAATTGCCAGCAAGAATCATATACATCAGGAAGTGGCCTGGCCAATTCGGGAGCAAACACATAAACCCGCTCTCTCAGTTGACCTGAACTGGACATGATCGACTCCTGCACCAGTGCCGATAACAGTTCTTCCTGCAAATTCTCTACTACTTTCTGATTGCGCACACCGCACCACACGCCATCAAGCAATGAAACCAGGCAGAAACGCCCCGATTCCACCAGAACAAACCATATCTGCTTGTCATTCAACTGCTTTGACCAGTGATCCAGTGCCGCAGCGAGATAGGGCTCTATGTGCACAAGTAGCATTTCATGACGCTGTGCCAGTGCTTCCAGTTCTGATTGCAAATCGCGGGCAATGGCCGCGCATAATGTCCCGCCGTGGGGATCCCATATGCCAAGACTGAGCTCCCAGTTATCAACATGTTCACCATAGATTTCACGCATCTGGAAACCAGCATAAGCCATCAGTTCATCCGGATTCGCCGGCGAAGACTGTGGTGCAATAACACCATAACGAACAAAGTAATTGGATAGCGTGATGTGTAGTTCAGCACCTCGTCTGAAACTGTCATCCACCTGCCCGATCATCTGCTCCAGCACTTGCAAGGGAGCCTGCCACTGGCTTGCAGCATTCGCCTGACCACAAGTACCCGACTGCCTGAAGCGCTGCATGGGCTTGATGCCACGGGCAAAACCCACCAGATTGACCCGGTCGGGTGCCAAAAAAACCTGCATACAGTTACGCCACAACCGTGACACGATTAGCCTCCTGTAAGCTGGTTTGCCCGGATTTCACCATATCCAGCGCTGCTTCACGCAAAAAATGGGTGCCATTCAGCCGGGCAGCTTCCTTGATCCGACGAATGGGTGCCTGCGCGATAATCAGCTCACGGATTTCATCGTTCAACAGCAAGATCTCAGCAATGGCGCTGCGCCCGCGATAACCACTGCCTCGGCAGTGCCCGCAACCTTTTGCAGAGTTGAAATCAAACTGTTCCGCCTGTTCCAAAGGAATCCCCGATTCCTCGATCATCTGATGATCCGGCTGCTCAGAAACCATGCAATTTGGGCATAACAAACGCACCAGCCGCTGTGCCACGATACCGTTCAGTGCCGAAACAAAGCTGTAGGGATCCACTCCCATGTGCGCAAACCGGCCGATTACATCAAATACATTGTTGGCATGCACTGTGGTAAACACCAAGTGCCCCGTCAATGCAGCCTGAATAGCGATTTGTGCGGTTTCAGCATCACGGATTTCTCCCACCATGATCTTGTCGGGGTCATGCCGCAAAATTGAACGCAGCCCTCGGGCAAATGTCAATCCTTTTTTTTCGTTAACGGGTATCTGCAGCACACCCGGCAATTGGTATTCGATCGGATCTTCGATAGTGATGATTTTGTCCTGGCCGTGGTTAACTTCAGAAATAGCAGCATAGAGCGAAGTTGTTTTGCCGCTGCCGGTCGGCCCGGTTACCAGCAGCATGCCATATGGTTCTGCGCTGAGACGACGTATGCTGGCAATAGCAGCGACATTGAATCCCAACTGATTCAGTGTCAACCCTTCAATATGATCGGTCAGCGCCTGACGGTCCAGAATTCGCAGCACCGCATCTTCCCCAAAAATGCTGGGCATGACCGACACGCGAAAATCAATTTCCCTGCCCTGGATGGATACCTTGAAGCGACCATCCTGCGGAATGCGGCGTTCGGCAATATCCAGATCTGACATTACCTTGATGCGGGAAATCACCTGTTCAGCCAGATCCGTCCCCTGCATCGTACCAATGCTGGTGAGTACGCCGTCGATCCGGTATCTGATGGACAGCGCACCTGGCGTGGTTTCCAGATGGATATCGCTTGCCTGAGATTTATGTGCATCGTACAGTGTTGAATGCACCAGGCGCACCACTTGGCTGGTACCTTCATGTATCGTTTTGAGCGACAACTCCTCAATACCAGTTTGAATCAGGTTTTCCCGGGCAGAAGTCAGAACATTATCCATCGCGCGCATACTCTGTTCCTGCTGCGCAAAAAAGGCAGCCAGATCTGCTGGATGTACCAGATGCCACAGCGCATTGACCGGCACATATTCTTCCACCCAGTCACGCAGGCTCGGCCGGAACGGATCACTGACGGCAAGCAGATACGACTGATCCGGTTTTTGCAACAACACGCACTCATGCTTGACCGCCTGAGCAAAAGGCAACTTGTCAAAAGCCGGATATAACGCATGCAAATCGCTCATGGAGAGCATCGGCACACGCAGTGCTCTACTTAGTGCGACTATCAGTTCATCCGGAGTACCTTGCCAGGTTTCTTCCAGCACCTTGATCAGCGACGTACCATGGATGACAGCCTGCTCCCGTGCCTGGCGAAGTTGGGCTGCATCAATTACCGGTTGGTCCAGCAGGGCGACCTGCGTCTGCGTCAATTGATACTCCCGGCCAGCTCAAAAATTGGCAGATACATGAGAATGATGATACCGCCGATGACAGTTCCGATTACTGCCATCAACAGCGGCTCGATCAGTTTGGTGGTCCACTCAACCCAGCGCCCGATTTCTTCATCGTGAAAATTGCCGATACGCTCCATCATGTCGCCCATCATGCCGGTACGCTCACCCACCCGCAACATGCGGCTGCCCACTGCAGTAGTCAGTTCTGCACGCTGCATTGCACTGGAAATAGTGCTACCTTCACGAATCAGTGTTGCCGCAATTTTTACGCGGGGACGAAAATGTGGTTGCAACAGATCACTGACCATTTCCAGCGCCTGTGTCACGGGAATCCCGCCACGCAGCAACATTCCCAGCGTTTTATAGAAACGGGCAAGCTGGTAAACCCGCATCCGCTCGCCAATTGCCGGAATACGCCATAGCGCTTGCAACAGGTGTGCCCGAACCTGCGGTTGTGAAAGTGTGTAAAACACTGCGGCCAGCATAACCGTTACAAGGCCTGCCAGCATCCAGCCGTTTTTTTGCACCAGATGCCCCCATTCGATTAACAGCATGGACATCCAGGGCAGATCCGTACTCATATCTTCATAGATGGCACTGAATTTTGGCACGACAAACACCAACAGAAAAATGGCCACCAGCCCCCCCAGCACCAGCAGCAAAACCGGATAGATGGATGCACCCACCAGTTTCTTGCGAACCAGATCCATTTGTGACTGGTAAGTCAGATAACGTGTCAGCGCTTCTGCCAGATCTCCCGTTTGCTCGCTGGCGCGAATCGTGGCGACGTACAGCGGCGGAAATGTTTGCGGATGAGATTCCAGAGCACGCGAGAGTGTCATCCCCTCATGCAATCGCACCAATATCTGCTGCAGCAATTCGCGCACCGCACTGTCTTCTTCTTTCTCAACCAGGGTTTCAATCCCCTCCACCAGATTCAGGCCGGCTGTCAGCAAGGCAAGCAGTTCCTGGGAGAAATTAGATAACGGAAACCGCGAACGCGGCCTGGAAAACAAGCTTGAGAAATTCCGCCGGATACTCAGTACCACGCCACCCCGGGCGCTAATCTGATTGCGAACATCGGCTTCGCTGGCCGCCTCAAGTTCAAGCAGCACAGCGCCTTTTCCGGTCAGTAAAGCTTTTACTGTGTAGCGCATCAATGGGATTGAATACGGCTACCAGTTGGTGATATCCGCATCCTCACCGCTACCACCTGGCTGACCGTCCTTACCAAATGAGAACAAATCAAAATCACTCTGTGTCCCCGGATATTTATACTGATAAGGCTTGCCCCATGGATCAGCTGGTAAACGTTTACTCAAATAAGGCCCTTGCCATTTCGGTTCGTTGGTGGGCGCAGTAAGCAGTGCGTTTAACCCCTGCTCAGTGGTGGGATATGTTCCGACATCCAGCCGATACTGATGCAGCGCCTTTTCCAGAGAATCTATTTGCGCCTGGGCCATTTTGATTTCAGATTTACCTACCTGTGAAAAATACTTGGGGCCAACATAAGCCGCCAGCAGGCCAATAATCACCATGACAACCAGCAATTCGAGCAAAGTGAATCCGCGTTCATAAACCACACGCAACCGGATGTTTGATACATGCTTCATATTTCGATGACCCCTGAATTTGGATTTTTCCGGAAAACTCTCCGAAAGAGCGTAAACAAGTACGCAGATAAGCAAAAGGAACATGATCTGGAAATTGGAGATACCGACAAATTTGACGGATTACCAACACAAAACCGGAAGTTGCATAATGCAAAGCAATGACACGTAGCATAATACTACCCTTGCACCCTTTCTCATCCCTGCATTTAACGACGATCGGGAATGGAAGTGTATCCCCCATTACCACAGCCAGGCTCTGATATTTTTGTGCTCAATATAGTAGAGTTGCGTTCCATCATGGTCAAGCAGGAAAATATGACATTTGTTCCCGGGATTGAATTACATCCATCAGCTAACTCAGAACATCTACACACCTTCTGATAAACCTGAAGGACTCTAAAGATGAAATTACAATTTACGAAAATGCACGGGCTGGGAAATGATTTCATTGTCATCAATGCAATCAGCCAGCCAGCCTCCCTCACTTTCCTGGATCCTGCCACGATCCGCCGGCTGGCAGATCGTCATTTCGGCATTGGGTTCGATCAACTACTGGTTGTGGAACAGGCCAGGGAAGGCGGCGATTTTCGCTATCGTATCTTCAACGCCGATGGTGGAGAAGTTGAACAATGCGGCAATGGCGCCCGCTGCTTTGCCCGCTTTGTGCGTGACTACAATCTGACTGACAAAAATACGATCCGCGTGGAAACCGCTCGCGGCATCATCACGCCGACGATCGAAAACAATGGTGAAATTTCCGTCAATATGGGAGTTCCCCAGTTTGAACCGGCTGAAATTCCTTTTCAGGCCGCACAGCGTATGCCTGTTTACCCATTGCAAATCGGCGACAAAACCATTGAAATCTCTGCTGTCTCGATAGGGAACCCTCATGCCGTGCAAATCGTTCCAGATATTGATCTGGCACCGGTCACAACTGAAGGCCCCAAAATTGAAGCCCACCCACTTTTTCCTGAAAGAGTTAACGCCGGCTTTATGCAGATTATTGACCGCGCGCATATCCGGCTACGTGTTTTTGAACGTGGAACCGGCGAAACATTGGCCTGCGGTACCGGCGCCTGTGCTGCCGTTGTCTGCGGCATTCTGCGCGGCCTTCTGGATACAACAGTACAGGTAGCCATGCACGGTGGCAATCTCCAGATTCGCTGGGACGGAAAAGACAAGCCTATCTGGATGACCGGGCCGGCTATTACTGTATTTGAAGGCACAATTGATCTGTAAACACCCACTCATCCCATCATGCGCACGCTGATTACTTACATCATGGTCTTCCCGAAGCGCAGCGCATTCGTACTGATTGCTCTGCTGCTGGCAGGCGTCGCCGAGGCACTTAGTCTGACTGCGTTGCTTCCCCTGTTGTCCATTGCAGTAGGCGAATCGGTTGATTCCAAAATGGGCCAGCTGATCGTTAATATGCTGCATGAGATCGGACTGGAGCCCACACTGGAAACCATTCTGCTGGTTATCGTTGGCGGCATGTTCCTCAAGGGCGCTATTCTGCTGCTGACCAACCAGCAAGTCGGTCATACCGTCGCCCATGTTGCTACCGCGCTGCGGCTGGATCTGATCAAGGCGCTGCTTGCCAGTCGCTGGCAATACTATCTGCGTCAGCCCGCCGGTGCGCTGGCAAATTCAATTGCCACCGAAGCCTATCGTGCCGCCAACGGTTTTGAACACAGTGTCAATGTACTGGCGCTGGCAATTGAGGCACTGGTATACAGCATCGTGGCCTTATTCATTTCCTGGGAGGCGACGTTGGGATCGCTGATCATCGGAGCGATCCTGTTTATGGTATTGCACCGGCTGGTCAGGGCAACCAAACGCGCCGGTAATAAGCAGACTCATTTGTTGCGTCATTTGCTGACCTATCTATCTGATGTGCTTGGTTCGGTGAAATCTCTGAAAGCAATGGCGCGTGATAATGTGGCCGATGTTATTCTCCGCGAACAAACCCGGCTGCTGGAAAAAGCCACGCGTAAAGAGGTAACCAACCGGGCGGCTCTGCTGGCCTTGCAGGAACCCATTCTGGCCGCTCTGACCGCAAGCGGCCTCTATCTCGCACTGGTTATCTGGAAATTGTCCCTGCCTGAAGTCATGGTCATGGTATTTCTACTGACCCGGGTGCTGGGATTACTGAATAAAACCCAGCGCCGCTATCAGCAGCTTGTGGCACAGGAAAGTGCCTATTGGGCCTTGCGCAGTGCTGCTGAGGAAGCGCGTATGGAGGCAGAAAGATCAACTGGTACATTGATACCGACCCTGGAACAGGGTCTGAACCTGCGACATATTGTCTTCAGCTATGAACGAAAAACCATATTCAGTGATTTGAATATAGAAATACCAGTTCATTCGTTCACCGCTCTCATTGGTTCTTCAGGTGCTGGCAAAAGCACATTGCTTGATCTGCTCTGCGGACTGGCCGAACCAGAATCCGGTGAAATCCTGATTGATGGCGTATCCTTGCACAACATTGATCTGCGTCACTGGCGGCATATGATTGGCTATGTTTCCCAGGATACGGTATTGCTGCATGATACTATCTTGAGCAATATTCTCGTGGGTGATTCCACCATCAGCGTCGAGGATGCGGAACGCGCGCTCAGACAGGCTGGTGCATGGGATTTCGTCAATTCACTTCCCGATGGGATTCATACTATTGTCGGAGAACGCGGCGGCATGCTGTCCGGTGGACAACGACAACGCATCGCCATTGCCAGAGCACTGGCTCATCAGCCGAAACTGTTATTGCTGGATGAGCCCACCAGTGCACTGGATCCGGAAAGTGAACGCATTATCTGCACAACGCTGCAGAATCTATCAAAGGAATTCACGATCATTGTTGTCTCCCATCAACCCGCAGTGATTAACGCGGCCAACCGGGTATTCATTGTCTCAAATGGCAAAGCAGAATTATTGTCGGATACCGGCCTGCCCGCTGTTACGGATTTGAAAGAAGAGATTTAATCCGGTCAACTCGCGCAGCGTAGACCTGACGCTTGATCCGCATCGGTAAATCCGTGTCTCCAGCATGTGATTGACCGAGTTGCATGGCAATCGCGCCCGCATCGACGCTATTTGCGGCCTGTAGTGCCTTGCTTAAATGCTCCGCCTGCGGGTAGGGTTGATCAGCAAAACCTGGCCGCCCGTGAAAATCGCTGGCACATGCCTGCAAAAAAGCCTGGAAACGCACTTTTTTGCGATAGGCATCTGTTGCCTGCAACATATCGGCAATGGTACCAGGGCGCAATTCCAGTGCCCGGTGAACATCGCCATGAAAACGCGCCACCAGCAGCGCCAGATCCCTGGATTCTCGCGGCACCCGGATACGCTCACACAAATCCATGACCAGTTCCACACCGCGCGCTTCGTGACCGATATGACGCGGCCATTCATCAGGAGGTGTCGTGCCCTTCCCCAGATCGTGGGTCAATCCGGCAAAACGCACTTCAAGGGGGTACTGCTGCGATGCAGCATAATCAATAACCATCATGACGTGAATGCCGGTATCGATTTCAGGGTGCGCATGTGCGGGCTGCGGCACGCCGAATAATGCATCCACTTCAGGCAAAATACGGGCGAGCGCACGACATTCCCGCAAAACGTGGAACATACGCGAAGGATGCTGTTCCATCAGGCCATAGGCTATTTCCTGCCAGACCCGCTCCGCGACCAGCGCCTCCGTCTCACCAGTATGAACAATCTCTTTCATCAGTTCAAACGTTTCCGGTGCGACCTGGAAACCAAAGCGGGCAGCAAACCGTGCAACCCGCAGCACTCTCACGGGATCTTCAACAAATGCCGGGCCGATATGACGCAGGATACCTGCCTGCAAATCGGCAATTCCACCAAACGGATCAATAATATTGCCGGCTTCATCTCTCGCGATGGCGTTAATTGTCAAATCGCGCCGGGCCAGGTCTTCCTGCAGCGTCACTTCGGGCGTGGCGTAAATCGCAAAACCCTTGTACCCTCGAGCGATTTTTCGTTCAGTCCGCGCCAGCGCGTACTGTTCGTGTGTCTCAGGATGCAGGAATACCGGAAAATCCTTGCCTACCGGACGATAGCTCTGGCGGATCATATCTTCCGGCGTAGCACCCACCACCACATAATCCTGATCCTTGACAGGTAAGCCCAGCAGTTCATCACGTACTGAGCCTCCTACCCGATAAATCTTCATGTTCGACACATCAGCGCTTCGGCGCAACGATCCCGAGCCGTTGTTTCAGAGTTGGACGGTCAAGTTGTTCAAAATTATTAGCGTAGTACATCGAATTACTCAGCACCACTTTGACATAGTCGCGCGTTTCATTGAACGGGATAGTCTCCGCATAAATCGCCCCCTCTAAAGGACGCGTATCCTTCCATTGCCTTGCCCGGCCAGGTCCGGCGTTATAGGCAGCTGCAGCCAGCAGTGGTTGATCATCCAGTTGATCCAGTACATGCTTCAGGTAATAGGTGCCTAACTGGAGATTGGTATTGATATCGCTAACCAGACTGGTATGAAAATCACGCACTCCCAGTTTGCCGGCTACCCACTTGGCTGTGGCCGGCATCAGTTGCATCAGGCCGATTGCACCAGCGCCGGATTTGATATCCGCGATAAAGCGGCTCTCCTGCCGTATCAGCCCGTATACAAACGCTTCATCCAGCTGCTGCTGTTGCAGAACAGGGCGCATCTGCTCACGATAGGGCGCCAGATAGCGCAAGTTGAAATCATGATGGTTAACCGTTCTGATTGCAGTATTGATTACACGGTCATAAATACCATAGCGCTGGGCCACTTTGGCTGCTGCCAGCAGCTGCGCATCACTGAAATGCTGTACTGTCCAGATCCACTCGCGATTCGCCTCCACTCGCTGGTTCATCCGATACAGTGCCAGGGCTCGACGGATCCCCGGATTTTGTTCCATACGATGAATTTCCTGGGGCTTGACCTGATATTCGGTGGCCGGGACGCTGAGCATCTCACCCAACTCTTCCCTGGCCATCTGTCCATAGAAACTGTGTTCATGACTCAAGGGAATCAGCAAAGCATTGGCTTCTACATTCTTCTTGCTGATTTTCAGTGCGCGTGCACGCCAGTAACGCCAGACATCTTCCTGCTGCATGGCGGCAGGCATTTGGCTGATGCTGTCCAGCAAGAATTTCCAGTTTCCTTCACGTAGTGCTACCCGTGCTTTCCATGCATGTTTGGTTTCAGACAGTGGATAGGCATGCTTGCCCCGAGTGGCTTCCATGAACCAGTTCATGGCGCGCGTATCCTGTCTGATCGCAGCCCAGTAGGCAAGATTTCCCATGAAGTAAGATTGATCTACTTCAGAAAACTGTCCGCGCATTTTATGCCAGCGGGCAAATGCCTGATTGGTCTCGCTGCGCAGCAGGCGCAACAATGCGAACAATACAACTTCCCGGTCCGCACGGGATTTAAACGTTGCCTGTCGATCAAGGAAACGTCTGGCATCTTTGGCAGCAGCACCCAGTTTCTGTAAATCAAGTGCCTGCTGACGCGGCAGGTATTTGTTTATACTTTTGGCCACGCCGGTATTGCCGGCTTCAAAAGCTAGCCTGATCCGGGTCCAGACATCCTCCGCCGAGATAGCGCCGGCTCTAATCAATGAATCGAATACAGCCACACAACTGGCTGGCATATCGCGCCCGGTAAACCAGAGTGAGCGAACTTCTGTACCCGCTGTTTTATCTCCCGCCGCGAGCCGGTGTTGCAATGCATAGCATTGCAAACTGTCTTCCCGGCTGACCAGCTTTGGGTATTCCTCGGCAAACGTCGCCCACTGCTGACGCTTGCCGAGAATCTGCAGCCAGTCTCCCCGCAATCTATCTGCCACGAGACTGTTGTCGTACCGAGCAAGAAAAGCCCTGATTGTGCCCGTATCCGCTGTTGTCAGCGACAGTCGCAGCTGAAAATATTCAGCATAAGGTGACAATACATGGCGCTTCATACGCTCGGCATATTCGGCAACCCGTGCCGCATTACCCATCCGGAATGCTTCCCTTATTTTCAGATAATCCTCATCTCCTCCTGCAACAAGCAGCTGCGCCCAGAACGCCAGCAATAACCCGGCAAATACTTTACTCATGACCTACCCATCCATTCAAAACCATGATCAAGATTGAATCCGATAGTGCAATCAGCCGATCTATTTACAAACTGATTACAACCAACCCAGCCTACAGGGGAAACAACACATTCATGTTGCAATAAGAGGGAGCATCGTTCATCTATTGCTGCCAGAGCCATCAATTCACAAAGATGTATAGCGCTTTTCGTGATCAAATAACGCCTTGTGCCAGCATTGCTTCCGCTACTTTCACAAAACCGGCTATATTCGCGCCATCCACATAATTGACTATGCCATTATTTTTCTGGCCGTACCCGATACAGGAACGGTGAATAGCACGCATAATCTCATGCAAGCGCATATCCACCTCGCCACTTGTCCAGGAAAGCCGCATGGCCTGTTGGCTCATCTCCAAACCTGAGGTAGCTACCCCTCCGGCATTGCTCGCCTTACCAGGCGCAAACAGTATTTTTGCATACTGGAACCGTTCGATTGCCCCCGCAGTACAAGGCATATTGGCACCCTCAGCCACACAACTCACCCCATTCTTGACCAGTATTGCGGCATCATTATCATTCAACTCGTTCTGCGTCGCACAAGGCAAAGCGACATCCACCGGTACATTCCATGGTTTTTCACATGAAAGGAATTGTGCGCCTACCTTTTCAGCATACTCGTTTACACGTCCGTAGGAATGATTCTTGACTTCAGCCAGAATCGCCAATTTCTCTGGTGTAAATCCGGCTTCATCCACCACTGTTCCACTCGAATCGGAAACGGTGATCACTCTGGCTCCCAGTGACATGGCTTTGTCAATGGCAAACTGTGCCACATTTCCCGAGCCGGACACAGATACACGCATGTCCTTCAACGATCGGTCAACATGATTCAGCATCTCTTCGGCAAAATAGACCAGCCCATACCCGGTCGCCTCCGGCCGCAGCAATGACCCGCCAAAACTCAATCCTTTGCCGGTAAACACGCAATCCGACCGGTTAGTCAGTTTCTTCACCATGCCAGCCATATAACCGACTTCCCTGCCACCCACGCCAATATCCCCGGCGGGTACATCTGTATCCACTCCGACATGCCGGAACAACTCAGTCGCATACGCCTGACAAAAGCGCATGACTTCTCCGGGACTTTTACCCTTGGGATCAAAATCTGATCCACCTTTACCTCCACCCATGGGTAAAGTTGTCAATGCGTTTTTAAAGGTTTGCTCAAAAGCAAGAAACTTGAGAATGGAAAGATTGACGGAGGGATGGAACCGCGTCCCTCCCTTGTATGGCCCGATCGCGGAGTTATATTGAATGCGGTATCCTCGGTTAACCCTGACTTCGCTACGATCATCCACCCACGCCACACGAAATACAATCATGCGTTCCGGTTCAATCAGCCGGTCCAGCAACCCCTGCTCAGCGTAACGGGAATGATCAACGATAAAAGGCCACAAACTTTCAATGACTTCTGAAACAGCCTGCAGGAATTCCGGTTGCCCCGGATTCCTTTCAGAAACATAATTCTTGAATTCCTCGATACTGCTGTATTTCATTTTCCATTCCCCTCAGTAAATAATATTCCAGACAAACGCACAAAAAAATCGGCCACCACATCCCTACATTACGCCGATAATCATCGCAAAATTTCACAGATTTAGGGAAAGATTACACGCCATTTCTGAAATAATCCTGGAAGGGTAAAAATATGTTGCTACAGGCAGTAATCAGCGCTCATACGCCAGAGCAGGCGCCAACCATCGTTCTGCTTTCTCCAGCGTCCACCCTTTACGCCTTGCGTAATCTTCAACCTGGTCCTTGCCGATTTTGCCAACCGCAAAATACTTTGATTCAGGGTGGGAAATATAAAAACCGGATACAGCAGCAGTCGGCACCATGGCAAAGGATTCCGTCACGATAATTCCACTCCGTTTTTCCGCTTCAAGCACCGCAAACAATGGCCCCTTCTCGGTATGATCAGGGCAGGCAGGATAACCCGGTGCCGGGCGGATTCCCAGATACTGCTCGTCGATCAACTGTTCATTGTTGAGACTTTCATCTTTCATATATCCCCAGAATTCCCGTCGTACCCGTGCGTGCATATGTTCTGCAAACGCTTCAGCCAGACGATCAGCCAGTGCTTTCAATATGATCGCGCTGTAATCATCATTTTCAGCTTCAAAAGCACGTACACGCTCATCAATACCGAAGCCAGAGCTGACAGCAAACAAACCGATGGTGTCATTTATCCCGGTTTCTCGCGGTGCAATAAAATCGGCCAGTGCCAGATTGGGATGCCCCGAAGGTTTTGTCGTCTGTTGCCGCAAGGAATGCCAGGTCATGATCACCTTGCTGCGACTGCGGTCGGCATAAATCTCGATATCATCCCCGTTGACAGTATTGGCTGGAAACAGGCCGATAACAGCGTTGGCCGCAAGCCATTTCTGCTCAATAATCTTTCTGAGCATCACCTGCGCATCATGAAACAGATTGCTGGCCGCTTCTCCGACGACCTTATCCTGCAGGATTGCTGGATAGCGCCCATGCAACTCCCATGCCTGGAAGAAAGGCGTCCAGTCAATGTACGGAACCAGTGTTTCCAGCGGATAGTTGTTAAGAGTGCGTAATCCGAGAAAACTTGGAGCAGGTGGCGTATAATGGTTCCAGTCGGTTTTGAATGCATTGGCCCGGGCTTCTTCAAAGGTCAGCAGTTTGGAAGGCCCTTTCTTGTTTTTGTGCTGCTCCCGGTTCTTTTCCTGCTCGGCTTTGACCTGCTGGATATAGCCATCGCGCATATCCTGTGACATCAGATTGCTGCATACACCGACCGCCCGGCTGGCATCGGGTACCCATATGGTCACCCCGCTGTAATGGGGTGCTATCTTGACTGCTGTATGTACACGCGAAGTGGTGGCACCCCCTATCAGCAAGGGAATGGTGAACTGTTCGCGCTCCATTTCTCTGGCGACATGTGCCATTTCCTCCAGCGAAGGCGTAATCAAACCGGACACACCGATCATATCGGCATTTTCGCGACGGGCAGTTTCCAGAATTTGCGCACTGGGAATCATTACACCCAGATTGACAACCTCAAAGTTATTACACTGCAGCACGACCGAAACAATATTTTTGCCGATGTCATGCACATCACCCTTGACAGTGGCAATAACCAATTTACCCTTGGGTTTATTGTCGCCGGAAATCTTTTTTTCTGCCTCGATGTACGGCAACAGATAGGCAACCGCCTGCTTCATCACCCGCGCTGACTTGACTACCTGCGGCAAAAACATTTTGCCTGCACCAAACAGGTCACCCACTACATTCATACCGTCCATCAGCGGGCCTTCGATCACCTCGATCGGCTTGCCTCCCTGACTATCAATTTCCTGCCGGATCAGCTCCGTATCCTCAACAATATAGGTATTGATACCTCTGACCAGTGCATGAATCAGGCGTTGCCGCACCGGTTCATCCCGCCAGGCAAGATCTTCAGCCTGCTCTTTTTTCTGGCCCTTGAAATTTTCTGCAAACTCCACCAGACGTTCGGTCGCATCGGGTCGCCGGTTGAGCAGCACATCTTCAACACGCTCCAGCAGATCGGGAGGTATATCCGAATAAACCCCTAACTGGCCAGCATTGACGATCCCCATGGTCATGCCGGCCTTGACCGCATGATACAAGAACGCAGTATGAATTGCCTCGCGGATGGGTTCGTTACCACGGAACGAGAACGAAACATTGGACACACCCCCGCTGATCTTGGCGTAGGGCAGCGTTTGCCGAATGAGGCGGGTGGCTTCAATAAAATCAACTGCGTAGTTGCTGTGTTCCTCGATACCCGTGGCAATGGCAAAAATATTCGGATCGAAAATGATATCCTCGGGTGGAAAATCAGCCCGTTCAATCAGGGTATGGTAGCTACGTGTACAAATATCCACCTTGCGCTGCAAGGTATCTGCCTGGCCACTTTCATCAAACGCCATGACAATCACCGCCGCCCCATAACGGCGCGCCAGTTTGGCATGCAGCAGAAATTCCTCTTCACCTTCCTTAAGACTGATGGAATTAATGATTGCCTTACCTTGGATGCATTTCAGGCCGGCTTCAATCACTGACCACCTGCTGGAATCAACCATAATTGGCAAGCGACTGATATCCGGTTCGGACGCGACCAGATTCAGAAAAGTCACCATCGCCTTTTGCGAATCCAGCATACCTTCATCCATGTTGATATCGATGATCTGCGCACCGCTCTCCACCTGGTTGCGCGCAATCACCAGTCCTTCCGCATAATTGCCACTAAGCACCAGTCGGGAAAATGCCTTGGAACCGGTAACATTGGTGCGTTCTCCCACGTTTACAAACAAAGAGCTCTCATCAATGCTGAGTGGCTCAAGGCCAGAGAGCCTCAACTTCTTAGGAAGATCAGGCAGCTTACGTGGCGGGATGTCCTGCACTGCTTCCACGATAGCGGCAATATGTTCCGGTGTCGTACCGCAACACCCGCCAACAATATTGACGAACCCTGATTGTGCAAAATCCTTGATCAACCGGGCAGTATATTCCGGAGTTTCGTCATAACCGGTTTCAGCCAGTGGATTGGGCAGACCAGCATTGGGATGGGCGCTGGTATAAACCTCGGAGACATTTGACAACTCTTGCACATAAGGGCGCATCAGCTCTGCTCCCAGTGCGCAGTTGATTCCCACCGACAGCGGGCGCGCATGTCGCACCGAATTCCAGAAAGCTTCCGGAGTCTGTCCGGAAAGATTACGTCCCGACGCATCGGTAATTGTGACCGATATCATTACCGGCAGACGCAATCCGTGTGTCTCAAAATACTGTTCAATGGCAAACAGTGCAGCCTTAGCGTTCAGGGTATCGAAGATGGTTTCGACCAGCAGGATATCGGCCCCGCCGTCAACCAACCCGCTCACCGATTCGGTGTAACTCTCAACCAGATCATCAAATGTAATGGCACGAAAACCGGGATCATTGACATCCGGTGAAAGCGAAGCTGTTTTGGTAGTAGGCCCGATTACGCCGGCAACAAAGCGGGGTTTATCAGGCTGTTTTACTTCCATGGCGCGTGCTTCCTCACACGCCAGACGTGCACCTGCCACATTCAGCTCATACACCAGATCCTGCATGTGGTAATCCGCCATCGACGGTGCATTTGAGTTGAATGTGTTGGTTTCGATAATATCGGATCCGGCTTCAAGATAAGCGCGATGAATAGCACGGATCACCTCTGGTTTGGTCAGGCAAAGCAGATCATTATTGCCTTTGAGGTCGTGCGGAAAATCAGCAAAACGCTCACCCCGGTAGTCCGACTCACTCAGCTTATAACTCTGGATCATCGTACCCATGGCACCATCCAGTATCAGGATACGTTCGGCAAGTAATTGTTTCAGCAAATCAGCACGATCAGACATTGTCATAACAGCTCTTCAAACGGGAATTTTTAGTCAAAATAAATACGGCAGCTGTATGCTTACTGCGGAAACGCATCCAGCTGGTCACGCAAACGGTGCAGAGTTTCTTCTTTACCAATCAGCTCCAGCACTGCGTCAATCGCCGGAGTTTGTGCTTCACCCGTGACCATGACACGCAGCGGCATCGCCAGGTTGGGAAACTTCAGCTTATGCGAGGAAACGGTCTGTTTAATTTCTTGGTGAATCGCTTCTCGCTTCCATTCAATCTGCGCCAGACGATCAATCAGGTATTCCAGAACCGGACGAATTTCAACGGTGAAATACTGCGTTCTGAGCGCTTCGGCAGGCTCGACGGCTTGAAAAAAATAAGCAGATGCGTCGGCCAGCTCTTCTATCGTGCTGACACGCTCTTTAAGCAGATTGATGATTTTAAACATGTTTTCCTCTCCCGGCAGGCTGTATTTTCTTCCCAGCAGAATGGGTGTAACCAGTTCCATCAACCGGGCATCCTCGGCAATTTTCAGATAATGCTGGTTCAGCCAGGTCAATTTTTCCGGATTAAATTTCGCCGGCGAACGATTGATTGCCGCCAGATCAAACCATTCAACTAATTGTTCCTGGCTGAAAATTTCCTCATCTCCGTGTGACCACCCGAGTCGTGCCAGATAGTTGATCAAGGCTTCCGGCAGGTATCCCTGATCCCGGTAATGCATCACGGATACCGCGCCATGCCGTTTGGATAAACGCTCACCATCTGCACCAAGAATCATCGGTACATGTGCGTATTGTGGAATGATCGCCCCCAGTGCCTTGAGGATATTGATTTGACGAGGAGTATTGTTGACATGATCATCCCCACGGATAACGTGTGTAACACCCATATCAAGATCATCCAGCACCACTCCAAAATTGTAGGTGGGCGTGCCGTCACTTCGCATTAATACCAGATCATCCAGCTCATGATTGGCTACCGCAATCCGCCCCTTAACCAGATCATCAAATACCGCATACCCTTCACGTGGCGTTTTAAAGCGCACTACCGGCGTGACACCAGCTGGTGGAGTCTGTTTGCTATCGCGCCAGCGGCCGTCATAACGCGGCTTCACCCCGGCCAAACGCTGCTGCTCACGCAGCGCATCCAGCTCTTCCTTACTGGCATAACAACGATAAGCAAGTCCCTGCTTGAGCAATAGCTCCGCAACTTCCTGGTAGCGACTCAACCGCTGCATCTGGTAATACGGCCCTTCATCATAATCAAGCCCCAGCCAGGCCATCCCATCGAGAATCGCCTGCACAGATTGCTGGGTAGAACGTTCAAGATCAGTATCCTCGATTCTCAGAATAAATTTTCCACCTTGTTTCCGGGCAAACGCCCAGGAAAAAAGCGCAGTGCGCGCACCGCCAATATGCAGGTAACCGGTTGGGCTGGGAGCAAAACGTGTTTTTACCATCTGACTAAATATTAGAAGTTGTATACACAACCGTTTATACGGTTGTTTCCATACCCGGAAATCCTTGCTGATTCCTCTGGAGGAAATATTTTTTGAGCTGAAACACAAGAAAACTGGTCACAAAATACTCTTTCCCACAGCCTTTGTTTTTTTGATAACGATGCCATTATGTTACCATGAACGGCGCATTTCCCTGCCTCTCTGGATGGTTCGATTATCTTGGTATCTGCTGATTTCGACCATCAATCCTGCAGGCGTAATCCGCTTATGTGCTTCATTATTCGTCACCCGTTGAATCGGATAACATTAGAAAATGTTTTTTTTCGCATGCTTTCTGGGTTGAGCTGAGGATTGATTTGGTAAACGTTTTTTACGAGGAAGCAGGGGCTCTCAAAGTCGGCAATATCCTGGCTGACAACACCACCTCGCTGCAAATTGAATCCGTCCATGGAAAACGCTCCAAGATCAAGGCTGGAGCGGTTCTGCTGCGCTTTGAAAATCCGCCCATGCACGAATTCATGCAGCAGGCACAGGAAATGGCTGCTGAGATTGATGTGGATTTTTTATGGGAATGTTGCGAAGAGAACAATGAATTCACTGGGCAGGAACTGGCGAACGATTATTTTGGCCATACGCCCAACCCTGTTGAAATCGCTGCCATCACGATTTTGCTGAACCAGAATCCGATCTATTTCCATAAAAAAGGAACCGGCCGCTACAAAGCCGCCCCCCCGGAAATTTTGCGGGCCGCACTGGCCAGCCGCGAAAAAAAGCGATTGGCCGAGGAAAAACAGGCTGGTTATGTGCAGCAGCTGGTGGCATTCGAGTTACCTGATACATTCAGGCCATTACTGGATGATCTACTGTATAAGCCAGATAAAAATACAATTGAATGGAAAGCACTGGAAGCAGCCTGTGCAGCCACCAGACTGAGTGTCCCCAGATTGCTGGAGCAATGCGGCGCCATTCCTTCAACACATGACTACCATTTCAACCAGTTTTTATATGAACACTTCCCGGAAGGAACCAGCACGGATTCCCTTTCATCTGATTTCCACCGCACGGACCCGGAAGATTTTCTGCTGGCTAAAGTCACGGCGTTCAGTATTGATGATGCTGCCACAACAGAAATCGATGATGCCTTTTCTGTAACGCCGCTAACATTTGGCAGTTTCCGCATTGGAATACATATTGCTACGCCCGCACTGGGTGTTGCACCAGATTCGCTTCTTGATAAATTTGCAGCAAAACGCCTGTCAACAGTTTATCTGCCTGGCCGCAAAATCACCATGCTTCCGGAAAGCGTAATTCAGCATTTCACACTGAGCGAAACACGCCGCCGTCCGGTGCTCTCGTTATATCTGGATGTGGCGGATGATTTTACTGTCACCAATACACTCAGCCGGATAGAAACCATCGAAGTTTCTACCAACTTACGCCTCGATGTGCTGGAACAACAGTTTAACGAAATTACCTTGCGTGAAAATCAGGCAAATTATCCTTTCGCTCATGAGTTAAGAGTGCTCTGGGATTTTTCCAACAAAATGGAGAAATTGCGTGGTAAGGATCAAGATATCAATAGTGAGAAAGTGGATTACAGTTTTACTATTGAACAAGATCGTGTTTCTATTTCCGAACGGCGCCGGGGCGCACCCATCGATAAAGTCGTATCAGAACTGATGATTTTTGCCAACGCCGAATGGGGCAAGCAACTTGCAGATGCCGGTTTCGCCGGGATTTATCGTAGCCAGGGAAATGGCAAGGTGAAGATGAGCCTTTCTCCCGCGCCGCATCAGGGACTGGGGGTATCACAATACACCTGGAGCAGCTCCCCTATGCGACGTTATGTGGATCTTATCAATCAGCGTCAGTTGATTGCATTGGTATCGGGTAATCCACCCGCCTATACCCGGGAAGATGATGCGCTGCTGATTGCCATGCGGGATTTTGAAATGGCCTATGCAACCTACGCGGAATTTCAGCGTGGAATGGAACGCTACTGGTGTCTGCGCTGGTTATTGCAGGAAAACATCAATACAACCGGTGCGGTTGTTGTAAAGGAAAATCTGGTTAAACTGGATCGTTTGCCACTGATAGCTCGGGTGCCTTCATTACCCGATCTCTCCCCGGGCACATTCGTTACCATCGGCATTTCGCAGATCGATCTGCTGGATCGCACGCTCCATGCCAGCTTTCTTGGTAAGCGTGAAGACTGATAAATCAATGCAGCACACGGTAGTTCCCGGTTTCTCCATGCAACCCCATCGCAAAATTTCCCTGGCACTACTGATTTCGCTGCTGCTGCATATGGCGATTGTTGCTGGCATATCGCTCAATCCGCCTGCGCAAAAGCATACCAAAATCACCAAATCCATAGATGTGGTGCTGGTCAACAGCAAATCCCAAACCAAACCCGTAGATACCAGGGTATTCGCCCAGACCAATCTGGATGGTGGCGGCAATGTGGCGGAAGATCGCCAGGCCAAAACCCCTCTGCCAGTGCTGCCTGGAGTAAAGCCGATGACAGATCTCACCGTGGCCACTCAGAAAACAAAACAACTGGAAAGCAAAATCAAAAAACTGCTGACCGTTGCCGAAAGCAAAGCTCATGTCACACAACCGCTTCCGCAGGCAAAACCGGAACAGGATAAACCCAAGCAAAATCAACCTGCCGCCATCAATCCGGACAGCTATAGCGACTTACTGCAGCGCAGCCTCGAGATCGCTCGCTTGGAAGCACAGATCGCAAAAGACCACGAGGCCTATCAGAAACGCCCGAAACGCAGGTTTATCGGCGCACGTACACGCGAATATCGCTTTGCCCGCTATCTGGAAGACTGGCGGCTCAAGGTAGAGCGCATCGGCAACCTGAATTACCCGGAAGAAGCCAGAAGAAAAAAACTGTACGGCAGCCTGCAGTTGACCGTAGGTGTACGTTCTGATGGCAGCCTGGAATCAATCGGGATTGATCGCTCTTCCGGCACCCAGATACTGGATGATGCCGCCATCCGGATTGTCCGACTGGCTGCACGCAACGGATTTTCCCCCTTCCCGCCCGATATCAGCCGGGATACCGATATCCTGCATATCACCCGCACCTGGGTATTCTCTCGCTCGGATAAGCTGCTGAGTGAATAGCAAAATTCTCAGAAATACTTAAAATCAGTCACGATGGATACTTACGCAGTCATTGGCAACCCGATCACACACAGCAAATCACCGTTTATTCATACCCAGTTTGCGCAGCAGACCGGTCGCAGCATGCGCTATACCACCCTGCTGGCACCACTGGATGGATTTGAACGCACCGTCACCACTTTTCACGAAAATGGTGGCATAGGCTTAAACATCACTGTTCCCTTTAAATTTGAGGCCTACGCACTGGCTACCCGGCTGACGGATCGCGCCCGTGCCGCGCATGCAGTTAATACTTTCAGATTCGAGCAGGAGAATGAAATACTCGGCGACAATACCGATGGTGTGGGTCTGGTGCGCGATATTACCATCAACCTGGATTTTGCTTTGCCAGGCAAACATGTTCTGCTAATGGGCGCCGGTGGCGCTGCCAGTGGTGTCATTCTGCCGCTGCTGCAACAAAAACCTGGCCTGCTGGCTATCGCCAACCGCACGCCTGACAAAGCAATCGCCTTGCAGCAGCAATTTGTGAACCATGGAAATATTACTGGCGGACATTATCAGGATTTTATCGGGCAACAATTCGATCTTATTATCAATGCCACTTCAGCCAGTCTGCACAATGCACTCCCTCCCATTCCCGCAGATTTGTTCCATGGCACTGCGCTTGTCTACGACATGCTGTACAGCAGCAAGTTGACACCATTTCTGCAATTTGCCAGCACGCAGGGGGTTACTAATCTGGTTGATGGCACCGGTATGCTGGTCGAACAAGCTGCCGAATCCTTTCTGCTTTGGCACGGTATCCGTCCTGAAACACAGAACGTCATCCGACAACTCAGAGATGAATTGCACCTCCATGCCTCGTGAAACTGACCAAAACATCCCGGCCAACCACGCCCCAACCAGGATTGATCAGCACCTGGCTGTTACGCCCATTACTGCTGCTCCTGACAATTGCATTACTGTATCAATCCTGGTTTCTACTACACATCATCTACTGGCGTACTTACCACCCAACCACCAGCGCATTCATGCAAGATCGCCTGGAAACCATGCACCGGCAGAATCCGGCTGCAAAATTACAGTATCGCTGGGTAGATTACGAACAGATTTCCAATCATCTCAAACGGGCAGTCATCGCCACTGAAGATGCCCGTTTTATGCAACACCAGGGATTTGACTACAAGGCAATTGAAGTAGCCTGGAAAAAAAACCTGAAACAACGCAAACTGGCTGCTGGCGGCTCAACCATCAGCCAGCAGCTTGCTAAAAATCTGTTTTTATCGAGCGAAAAAACCGTATGGCGTAAATTACAGGAAACCCTCATCACACTGATACTGGAAGAATTTCTGAGCAAACGGCGTATTCTGGAGATTTACCTGAATGTCATTGAATGGGGAGAAGGTGTATTCGGCATTGAAGCCGCAGCGCGCCACTATTTTGGAATACCTGCGTCATCTCTTGCGCCTGAACAATCCGCCTGGCTGGCGTCAATCATCTCCAACCCGCGTTTTTATGATACGCATCGCCAATCACCCAGATTGCTCAAAAAAGCCCGGATCATTCTGTCACGCCTGCCGACAGCAAAAATCCCGTAAAAAAACAGAAACAAACATGAACAAGGCTGAACGAATAACCTCGTCTGATATGAAACATACATACCGATACCTGCTATGGTTGCTGCTTCCATGCTTGCTCCCCGTACTTCAAGGTTGTCTGTCACCGATTACGCTGCAGCATGCAGTCAGTGCCTACGACGACACCATCACAGATGCTATTTCCAGACAGCTGTTGACAAACATCGCCCGTGCCCAACACCATCAACCAATTCATTTTACTGGCATCTCAAACGTGGCAGCCACCTTCGACTTTCGTTTCAATGCTGGTGCCACACCTGCACTGGGTGGATTGGCTGGAAATACGCTGATGCCGATATTCGGCGGCAGTATTGCAGAGAACCCAACGATCAGCATCGTTCCAATCGAAGGTGAAGAATTTACCTGGCGGCTGCTAACACCTTTCCGGCAGAACAAGTTCATGCTGCTTTTTCGCCAACGTTTCGATGTCGATCTGTTATTACGGCTGATGGCTCAGGAAGTGCGTATCCAGGAGGGTTTGTCTCAGAAAACATATCGCAACAGATCTCCCTTTCCAGCAGACTACGAGATGTTCCGCAAAGTAGTATTGCATCTATCGGCAATCCAGGATCAGAACCAGCTCCATGCCGAACCTCTAAACATAGAATACAACTGGACCCTGCCTGCAGCATCGGTATCTGCCGAAGGCTTTCAAACACTGGAAAAGGAGTTTTCCATCTATCATGATCAGCAAAAGGGACTGTTTACTCTTCGTCAGAAAAAGCAGGGGCCGATCCTCATTACTAACTATGATCCAGAAATGCTATCCGAAACAGAGCGTGTGCAATTGAATGAAGAAGCAAAGCAGTGGGATCCCACTGATGTTGCATTTGACATTCGTCCTGGCGGAGCGGGGGGAGAATGGCCCATGAAAGGCGCCTTCCGGTTGCGGAGCTTTCATGCAATCATTAATTTTCTCGGTAGTTCACTGGACGATGAACCAGAATACCAAGTGGAAAAGGATCCACGCACTCCCCCCATCCTCCGTGACGAAAATCCTGATGCCACGATGGCTCTTCTTGTGACAGACAACTCACTACCAAATACTGATCTGTCAATCCGGTCACACGGCAAATACTACGCAGTGAATAACCAGGAATCGCATACTCGGTGGAACCGTAATGCTTTTCAGATGCTGTATCTGCTGTTCCAAATGACCGTAACAGGTCTACCGCATACCAACGTCCCCGGTATCACTATTGCCAAATAATCAAAGATATTCAATATCTCTATCCGTCAGTCTTACAGCTGGGATTCGGGTTATCGCTGGTGTCTACCATACCCAGAACGTTAATGCTTATGAGATAGCAGCTTCAAGCAGTGAGTGAAGAGATTTGATTTCACAGCGTTGCAACAAGGTATCTGAAAAACTATTGAGATGGCCGAAAGCGGCGGGAACACCGGGGCAAATACAACTCATCTATCGCTGGATACGGAACGCTCTCGAATAAGAAAATCGGTTCCGACTACTAATGTATAACTAAATCAATGGTAGCAAAGCCGCTGTTGATGCCAAAGATTTTCTCGATGTTTTGCACATGGTTTACGCCATCAAGATCCAGAAGACCCTCACTAATAGTAAGAGGTTTACCGATTCATTCTTTGCAGAATGCATGAAAACCCATAAACAATTATAGGCTTGGTCATTGTGCCATCAGATCAGCCGCCGCAATCGGTATTGAAGCCAAAGACACCATTTCAGACCATGCTGGATTGGTACGAAAAACAGCTCAATTTATTTCATGAGAAACCAGTTAATCGCTGGGGGAAGATACCTTCCCCGTTTCGGATCGTCATAGCAAGAGTGAGTATCCATTTTTATCAGGTTATCCCGGCTATTATTTACAACAGGGGTAGTAAGCTTTGTGTGCTAGCGTACATATTAAGTATATTCTTTCTGATAATCTAATTTAAAAATAAAGATTACATTAGAAAAAGTAGCATGAGGTGCTTCTTGCTCGACAGGTTCTCAGACATTCAGATTGAATGTCGTACCGAAGGTAGTAAACCAGGTACTCCTTAATCTAAAAAATCGAGAGCGTGTTCAGCTTTCTTTATTAATTACTCAGGAGAGCCTTGCCATGACGCAACTTAATGACCATTTCTTCACATTTCCTTAACTCTCCTAATGGTTTCTTTGCTCGGTTGCGCATCGACAGCAAAGCAATCGGGAACCGGAGAATATCTTGATGATACTGTCATCACCACAAAGGTCAAAGCAGCAATTTTCAATGGATCTATCCTAAAATCTGCTAAATCAATGTTGAAACCTTTAAAGGTGTTGTTCAATTGAGTGGCTTCGTTAGTTCGCAAGTTCATGCCAACAGAGCGGTCGAAGTTGCACGCAGTGTTGGGGGTGTGAAATCTGTCAAGAATGCTATGAGTATCAAGTATCAAGTAACGACAGATCACTGCGCTGGTTAACCAGCGCTCATTCTGAACTGTAGCCAGGTGTAGAAAAATAAATATCGGGTAATAGGCGATCTGTTTCTTTCTTGACGACGGCATAGCACTCGCAGCTCAATTCCTCAAGTTTGGGTCGATCCAATACCTTGATATGTCCACGGCTGTATTCAATTATCCCCAGTTTCTGTAGTTTTCCGGCGGCTTCGGTAACGCCTTCACGGCGCACCCCAAGCATATTGGCGATCAACTCCTGAGTCATCGTCAACTGGTTATCTGGCAAACGATCCATCAAAAGCAGAAGCAAGCGACAAAGTTGTTGGTCTATCGAATGGTGACGATTGCAGACCGCTGTCTGGGCCGTTTGCGTAATTAAGGTCTGCGTATAACGCAGCATCAGATGTAACAATTCACCGTGGCGATCGAACTCATCCTTGAGCCGCTGCCCTAGTAGCCGGTAAGCGTAACCAGTGCATTGCACGATACCTTGGCTCAGAGTACTTTCACCACCCATAAATAACGAGATACCGATGAGACCATCGTTACCCACCACCGATATTTCCGCCGATGCGCCACTTTCCATCACATAAAGCAGCGATATGATGGCGTCGGTCGGAAAATAAGCATGACACAAAGTATCCCCTGATTCGTACAAGACTTTACCCAGTGGTAATGGCACCAATTCAAGATGAGGAAATATACGGCTCTGAACTCCGGCCGGCAACGCAGCTAACAGATGGTTTTGTTGCGGTGTAGGCAATACAGACATATCAATCTCCGATTATGTAGTGTGATCACGAGACAAACGTTATGAGACACTTGTTTGCGGAGAAAATATTATATGAGATAAGCATATTTTGGGCACGATATTCTGGACAAAATTTGAAAATTATTGAAGTCGTATTTGTCTGGTTGAGAGGGAAGTTTGAGGTGGCAAGACACGAGATAATCACCAATTTATTGAGGAAATTTTCTGAATGATTCGCATGGGTGCCTCGTGATGCAACTTGCCACTGAATTATGGAGATTGGGTCACACTCATCGATATTTTATCCACTAGCGTGATAAAGGGGTATAGGAAAAATAATGATTTTCATTATGTACGGTATCGTACAGACGACGTTTAGTATCGTCATTAAAATGACAAATATGGGGTATTAATCCCATATTCAATGGGACTAACCCAGTGAATACAACTAAAACAAAATTGGAGACATAATGATGAAACATACCTACCTTTTAATACTTATGATGACTGCAACAATTCTGGCATTACCCGCCTGTGACCAAACTAAAACAGGTACTGAAAAGGTAGTAGATAATGTTAACGATGCGCTTGACCGAAGACCCGGGGAGAAAGTACTTGATGCTGCTGAAGATGCGGGTGATGCGGCTAAAGATGCGGGGGATACGCTCAAAGATAACGTTAACGATGCGCTTGATCAAAGACCTGGGGAGAAAGCTCTTGATGCCGCCGAAGATGCAGGTGATAAGCTTGAAGATGCCGGCAAAGAAATTAAGGAAAACGTTAAAGATGCATACTGATCAGTATGCATCTTAATTATCCAACATTTTCCTGATCTTCAGTATTGCAGATACTAAGCTATTTTAAGCAGATTATTCCAGTTGTTGATAAAACCAGAGGAGAAACTCGTGGACTATACAGGATTAATAATTTTTATCGCAATCGGTGCAATCGCGGGCTGGCTAGCTGGGATATTGATGAAAGGAAGGGGCTTTGGTCTCATGGGCAATATCATTATTGGCATTGTTGGTGCCATTGCAGGTGGCCTCTTGTTCGGTCTATTGGGGCTCATCGGTTCAATAGTGACCGCTATAGTCGGATCCGCAGTATTATTATTTCTAGCCTGGGTTATCACGAAGTCTAAGAATCCATCCTGAATTGATTAACATAGGAGAGACATTATGAGCACGAAAGAAGCATACAAACAAAAGATAGAAGCCGAAATTGAGTTGGCACAGGCCAAATTGGCAGAACTGAGGGCTGAAGCGAAGAGTTCTGCAGCTGATACCCGCATAAAATATGATAAGCAGATAGGAGAACTTGAGCAAAAGGTTGATACTGCGAAGGCTAAGATGGGGGAACTGGCTGAGGCCAGCGAGGATGCGTGGGAGGATCTTAAGGATAGCGCAGAGGATGCTTGGGATTCGCTAAGTAGTGCTGTCCGAGATGCAGCCGCAAAGTTAAAAGACAAGTTTAAAGGTTAGATGTTATTAGCCTTGTAAAAACCGTCCCACGCTAATATGCGCATCAATTAGCGTGGGTATCGCAAATGTCTAACAACCTCCATCCATGAAATATACCAAAAGGCCTACCTCCAGCCGACGAAAATCAGGCTTGAGTACTTCCTGGAAGCAGTGTCGTTCGTCCATCAAGTCGTTTTCTTCACCTATATAAACTACGTAGGTTGAAACATCGTGAGCATATTGCTCGCAGTACCCGAACGTGAGCAATCTCTGGGAGAAGAGATCGCGAACAGCATCAGCCACGGTATAGGACTGGTCGCAGCACTGATAGCAACCCCATTTCTTATTATGCGTGCGGTGCAGTACGCAGATACAGGCTTTATCATTGGTGCGAGTTTTTTTGCAGCAACGATGATCCTGCTGTATCTCGCTTCTACCCTCTATCATGCTTTGCCGCAAGGCAAGGCTAAGCGTGTATTTAAGATTATCGAACATTCTGCGATCTATCTCCTCATCGCTGGTACCTACACGCCGTTCACGCTGGGTGTGCTTCGTGGTCCATGGGGATGGACACTCTTTGGGATCGTCTGGGGGCTCGCCGCAATCGGAGTAACATTGAAAGCATTCGATAAGATGCACAACCCCATTATCACCACCAGTCTTTATCTGCTTATGGGGTGGCTCATTCTCATCGCAATTTACCCGTTGTACACCCGCATACCTGTATCCGGCTTACTATGGTTGATTGCAGGAGGGGTGACTTATACGATCGGCGTATTCTTTTTTGCGACCGACTCACGTTTTCGATACGGTCACTTCATCTGGCATTTGTTTGTAATGGTGGGTACTGTCTGCCACTACTTTGCAGTCCTCTGGTATGCAGCTCCCTAGCAGTATGGTTTTTCCAGATAGAGCTTCCCACCAGGCCTAATTTTTCCTGGTATCGATTCATTCCCACATTACGTTACAACCTGCCTTTGCTGCGGCAGTCAGTAACTCAATTAGAGGCAGTCCTCGATTAATCATGCTTACCACCGGCTCATTTGTATCTTCATCCTTATTCTCGACTGGTGGCGAGATTTCTTTTTGTATATTTAAAGCAGTTGTTAACTGATGCAGTGCTTGAGGAACATCTGCTGCCAGAATAGCGCCCGGTACGGTTTCACTGTGCCCCATCATTTTCAACATGGTTAGCGCGTCTTCTCCAAACATGGTGATATCAGCATAGCTATCGGTTTTGAATGTCACGAGCATGCATTTCTCCTTGATAGGTAATGGATCGATTGTGATTAATTTACTTTTTCAATACCGCATTCCGTTTTCCGGTAATTGTGTAGATATTCGCTTCCTCTCACTTGCTAAATGAGTAGTCTCTTCTTGTGAATACTGATGATAATTTTATCCTCGCCAGAGCTCTAGGGTCTGTTCCTATTTGATCTCAATATTGATTTAAAGAAGCAAGTTCGTATCGTTGTAGCTCTCACCAGCAATACGAGCTTGCAATGCTCCGATTATTGCTTAATGCTGAGCTCTGGCCGAAGCTACTGGCCATTTTGCTTCACAACCACCTCTACAACAAGCAAGATTTGCTGTATGACTGTCGAAGGCATACTGTACCGCATGGTACCGGTTCATTCGGGAGCTGGAGCAAGGTTTATAAACGATTCACCGCCTGATCTGCCAGCGGAAAATGGCTCAAGGTATTTCAGGCTCTGGTGGTTGAGCCGGACATGGAGCGGGTTTTTATCGATGGTAGCTATCAAGGCTCACCAGCACAGTGCGAGCGGTAAGGATAAGGCAATCGGGAAAAGCCGGGGCGGTGCAAAATTCACATGGCGGTAGATACCCACGGACTTCCCCCATCGCATTCGATATTACCGGTAGTCAGATCAATGATTGCACACACGCATTGGCTTTGATTCATGCTGGGCGCGGCTCAATCCATTATCGCAGACAAAGGACTATGACAGTTAGGCCATTCACGATCAAAGCGAACAACAAGGTGCCAAGGCAGTCATTCCAGGGAAGGGGTAACTCCAAAACAGATAATGCAGATCCGGAGCGAGGACTATACCGGTACCGACACCTGGTAAAAAATATTTTCACACGGTTGAAACAGTGCCGGGCGGTGGTCCTGTGCTTTGATAAATTCAAACAAAACCACGAAAGCCTCGTGGCTATGGTTTGTACCTTCCTGTGGTTACCAATGTGAAATGGGAACAGGGCCATAGCAATCAAGAAAAAAACACAGCAGTAACAAACCACACTGCCTGTTGTGTAACTGTCCCGTAAAAATTCCATGCTAAAATAAAAAGCAGTTACGGGCGTGCTATCGAGCCCAAACAATGTCAGCTTCCCTGTCTTCTCTGTACCTCGCAGCTGATGTGTTTTGCGCTGCAATAATTATTGCGTTCGCGAGAAAACCCGGTATTTTTGCCACTGGTACCTGACTGCAACCAATAATGAAGGCAGAAACAGGGATTGTTTATCTTTACTGCCGATAGCATTCCGGACATCCCGAGAAACTTCACGGAGTCATTTTTCCTTGCCCATTTCTCAACTGATATTTCTGATATCAAATAATCATGCAGCTGATACGCGCACTTCATTGATTCTTATAACGGCTTCCAGCCAACAAACACGATTACCGGTTCAGCCATGACTGAAGAACATCACGAAAATCAGGACGAAAACCTGGAAAGCAAACTGCAGAAAATTATCTCTCTACTGCAAAGATACAAACTGGTAGAAGGTTTCGTTCGTCTGCAGGATACCCCAGAGCCAGAATTGATTGAATCAATCATACAAAAACAGAATCTCGCCAATCTACGTGGAGCGCTGGATAAACTTCATCCGGCAGATATTGCCCGTATTCTGGAGATGATCCCACTCGAAGATCGCTTGATCGTCTGGAGATTTGTCAAGGCTGAGCATGATGGTGAGGTACTGCTCGAAGTCTCCGATGCCGTTCGCCAGACGCTGATCGAGGATATGGACAGCGAGGAGCTGGTTGCCGCGGCAGAGCAGCTGGATGCAGACGAAATTGCCGATCTGGCACCGGATTTGCCCAGCGACGTCATGGAAGATGTTTTCCGGGCATTGCCCATGGAAGAACGTGAGCAACTGCGTGCAGCCATGTCCTTCTCTGAAGATGCAGTGGGCGCGCTGATGGATTTTGATGTCATTATCGTACGTGGAAATGTGCGTATCGAGGTTGTTCTTCGCTATTTACGCCGACTTGGTGAATTGCCGGATCACACCGATCAGCTGTTTGTAGTTGATCGTAACGAACACCTGCAAGGAACTCTGTTGTTGAACCGATTGCTGGTTAGCGATCCAAACACCACCGTAACTGAAGTCATGACGCCTAAAACAGTCAAATTCCTTCCAGATGATAAGGCTGAACAGGCAACAGATGCATTTGAACGTTACGATCTGATAACAGCTGCAGTTGTTTCCCCGGAAGGAAAGCTGCTAGGCAGAGTAACTGTTAATGCGGTCATTGATTTCATGCGTGAAAAGGCTGATCTTGAAGCACGCAATCAGGTCGGGTTAAGCGAAGAAGAAGATTTATTCGCTCCCGTCTGGAAAAGTGTCCGCAACCGGTGGGCCTGGCTAGCGATCAATCTGGTTACAGCATTCTTTGCTTCCCGCGTGATCGGACTTTTTGAAAATTCAATTGAAAAACTGGTTGCACTGGCTGCCCTGATGCCTATCGTAGCCGGTGTTGGCGGTAACTCCGGCAATCAAACGATCACCATGATCGTGCGCGCCCTTGCACTGGGGCAGGTCAGTCAAGGCAGCACCCTCAAACTGATCACCAAGGAAATCAGTGTCAGTATCGTTAATGGTATCGTCTGGGGAGGGCTCGTAGGGGTATTTACTTATGCCATCTATCAGAATATACAGCTCGGCCTGGTAATGTCGCTTGCCATGCTGTTAAACCTCCTTCTCGCTGCATTTGTCGGGGTACTCATCCCGCTGACACGCAAAAAACTGGGGCGTGATCCAGCACTTGGCTCCAGTGTCATGATTACTGCCGTCACTGATAGTGGAGGATTTTTCATTTTTCTGGGGCTGGCAACACTTTTTTTGCTGTAATTTTCCAGAATCACCCGTTCCGCCTGGCACGAGCGCTCTTACCAGGAAATACTGACAAATAAAACTTGTAGATCAGATGTGGCAACAGGCGATACAACGGCATGCGCAGCCAGTGGCTGCGCAAGTAGAGCAACAAACGCGCGAGTTCCGCCCGTTTTGATGGCTGATCAGGATGTTGCGGCAGCAACGCCAGCGGCACGCAATTATGCATGATGCGTAATGCCAGCCAGCCAGGTTGATGATTTAACCGTTTTTTCAGTTGATCCGGAACCGATGAGTGCAGTAATAAACGACTAAAATAGAGGCTGTAAAAAAGCGGTCTACCCAGCCCAAGCCGGTTGGCGCGATTGATCAGCTTCTCCTGGAAAGACAACTGTTGCTGGCTGAAAAATTGCAAAATTTCATGAAAATCCAGCAAATGACGTAGATCATCGGCCAATTCATTGTTCTGAAACAGATTGACTGCGCAGTGTAACAGCATGTCTTCCGGACTCAGCACATAAACACCTTCATCCTCCACTTTGATCGCTGCTTCCTGGAACGGTAGCGGATCAATTTTCAGATTGCCCAGCGGTGAGGAAAGCGTGTGATGCACATCTACCTCAACCCCGCGCTCAGGATGCACCAACGCAGGAATTTCGTGGCTCCATTCACGGTAATAGCGCTCGTCATAATTGGTGAGCGCGTGGTGCTGCCAGCCTTTTTCCGATAGCACGGATTCAATCTGACCAAGAGCTTCCTTCGAAACCAGTAAATCCAGATCAGCAAAGATGCGCCCGGCAGCATTCGGCAAGTCTTGTAGCTGATACGCCATGCCTTTAAGTACGATGATCAGGATCTCTCGGCCATCGAGCGCCCATAATATCCGACTCAACTCCCAATTTACCGATTGCTGCTGTTTTTTTACCTGAATCAAACTGGAGCGCAACAGATTGACAGCTCGCTGCGGAATTTTATCCAGCAATCCATCTTTTTCCAGCCAGGCAGCAAGGTAACCAAGCAACTTTGCGCGCCTTGCCACTCGCAACAGCAACTCCCATTGCGAATTACTGTAATCGATCAGGACAGCAGGCCGGATAATCGCTTCCAGCAGTAACTGGTGATGATCCAGCCTGGTATCAACCTTAAACTCAGCCATCAGTCAGTTCATCCAATGCAGCCAATGCACTGTCAAAATCGGAATACACCAGTTTGCGACACTCGCAGCCCCGAACCAGTCGCGTCACCGCATCAAATGCAATTTCCCCCAGCACTTCGTAGTTAAATGCGTTTGTTGCAAGCAACAGAAACGCCTCGGATTGTGGCAAAGACTCCAGCCGCAAAGCAGCACCAGCTACCCATTTCGGGAAAACAATCCAGCGGGGTTGGGCAGCCTCATCTACCCGCTCAATACTTTCTTGCGGTGGACGTATATGCGCAACCGTGCCCTTCAATGTGCCAGGTATTTCTGGCCCCAGTACGGCTTCTGGCAGATAATCACGAATGACTTTAATGGATTGATTTTTGAGCGGCATCAGCCGGGGAAGTGGAAAAAAATCACCGATTTCAGGAGCCATCAGTCCGAATTCATCAGAAAACAGACGATAACCACGGTGCATGAGCATAGCGCTCAAAGTTGTCTTGCCGCTGCCCGGCCAGGCCGGCAGCAGCAATACATGGCCGTTACGTTCCACTGCGGCAGAATGAAACAGCAACAGATGATTGATGCGCATGGCAATGACAAGATTCACTCCCCATTCCAGGGCCGCCAGTGCCTGCTCTACGGGAACAGGCGGAAACGGGGAGCGGCCATCAACTTCGAATCGGATCAATCGCGCAAATGGCTGTCTGATCGAGCGCTTGGGAATGACTCGGACATGAAATTCAACAATCTCGTCCTCATCCACCAGTGAATAGTGAGCATACATCTGGCGAAGCTGATGAATAAGTGATGGTAACCGGGTTTGAACAGATAGATTGAACGGACCCATCTTTACCCGCAGACCTTGGCCAGCAAGCAATACACGCAATTCATCCAGTGAAAGCTGTTCGACCTTCACTCGTTTTCTTTTACCCTCTCGATCAGCCCTAACGCCTCATAACGCTGTAAGGTCTGGGCAATTTTCCCGAAAAATTGAGTATCAGGCTGTAATGAAAAATGTACTGATAACTCCTGACAGATTGTATTGAGTCCGAGGGGAGAGCCATCAAGTATCGTCAGAATATGCAACCCCATTTCATTCAAAAAATGGGTTTTCCCGGATTCAGGCTGGAACACGGTAAATTCACCATCCCAGTTTTCTATATACAGTGACGAAAAATGAGATGAATACCAGCTATTCATTCAATTTACCACTACTGCCAATTATTATAGATCGCTGAAAAAACCTCTGCCTTGAAGAGATTGAAACGCAGTCACTGAAATCAGAATGCCTCCGCCTGTTTGGCAATTCTCTGCCTGTGTTGCCAAATCTTGCGATGCATCACCCAAGGCTGCTGTCGGATTCATGCCTAAATCATAAGTGGAGCTACTTTCTTCAATAGGACCATCTCCGGGATTGACGCACACGATTCGTGCTTGTTCCAGATCATTCATCTTCTTCGCCGCCGAATCCAGATCTGTAACCGCTCCTACCAGATTACTCGTCCGTGCCAGTGCCGCCCCACTATGTAAGGTCATGATGACTGGAATGGCAACGGTACTTTTGAGTAATTGTCTGCGAGCCGGCTGGGAAGGAAGAGCAGCTGTCGTCTGTTCACCAGCTGCATCCTGTTTCAATTGTTCCGGTATATTTTTTTCCGACATGTTCAGTCACCTCTCATGCAAAGTTTCAGGAAAAATCAGTTGCCAGTATAACAATAGCCGGCAAAAAATAAGTTCTTAATATGTCTTTAATTCTATAAACAAGCATATTTCATGCCATATCCAAACAGTATTTTTTATATCATAAAAAACAAAAAGATAAATTTATTTATCTATCTAAAAAATTCCTGGCTCACCGAGATGTAAAAAAACTCGACACCTAAATGTTTCAAAAAATGGCAACTTGTCTCAACAATAGATCCGTCGGAAATAACCTCATCCGGCTTTTGCAGCCAGCAGCATTTCTGTTTTTAGCTGATGATCCGTTTCCCAGTGTTTGTAAAGCATATGGTACAGCACTGGCAACACCAGTAATGTCAGGATAGTCGAGGAAAGGATGCCACCGATCACCACTGTAGCCAATGGACGCTGCACTTCTGCACCCAGACCGGTTGCCAGCGCCATGGGAATGAAGCCAACTGCATCGGTGAGCGCAGTCATCAATACTGGCCGCAGCCGTGTCAGTGCACCAGTTTGGACAGCATCCATCAGCGCATGCCCATTCTGACGCAATTCCCGGATAAATGTCAGCATGACCAGCCCGTTCATCACTGCAATTCCTGACAGGGCGATAAATCCGATTCCAGCAGAAATAGACAGCGGAATATCACGCAACCATAAAGCCAGTATTCCACCTGTCAGTGCGAATGGCACGCCGGTAAATACCAGCATGCCATCCCGAAAATTACCGAACACAATGTAGAGCACAACAAAAATCAGCGTTAGCGCGACCGGCACCACAATTTGCAGACGTTCCGCAGCTGAAATCATTTGTTCAAACTGCCCCCCCCACGCCAGCCAATACCCTGGGGGAATCTGTATTTCTTCATTCACCAACGTCTGTGCTTCCTTGACGAAGGAACCAAGATCACGCCCGCGCACATTGGCAGACACCACCACCCGCCGCTTCCCGTTCTCACGGCTAATCTGGTTCGGCCCCTGCACAATTTCAAAATCGGCCACCTCGCCCAACGTCACAAAGGCAGCCGATCCAGCTGATGGCATCTGGCCAGCCAGCATCCCCTCCTGCACCCCAGACTGAACCGGCAGACCAATCGGCAGGTAGCGTAATGCTTCAATATCCGTACGCAATGATTCGGGTAGCCGCACCTGCAGCTCAAAGCGGCGATCTCCTTCAAAAATCAAGCCTGCACTCTTGCCACCAACCGCAATGGCCACAGCATCTTGCACATCTGCAACATTCAAACCATAACGTGAGATATTTGTGCGATTGGCTTGAATAGACAATACCGGCAATCCGGTTACTTGTTCCACTTTCACATCCGCAGCACCTGGCACGGTCGCCACCAACGCTTCAATACGTTTCCCCACAGCGAACAACTTATCCAGATCGTCACCGAATACCTTGATCGCCACATCGGCTCTCACACCGGCGATCAACTCATTGAAACGCATTTCAACCGGCTGGGTAAATTCATAATTGTTCCCTGGTACCTGCAATACTGCCTTTTCCATTGCAGCAATCAGCTCATCCTTGGTCCGGTAGCGGCCAGACCATTCCGATCGCGGTTTTAGCATGACAAAAATATCAGCCACACTGGGAGGCATCGGATCCGTTGCAACCTCTGCCGTTCCAATCTTGCTAAATACCCGCTCCACTTCAGGAAACGATTGGATTACTTTTTCCAACTCGCTTTGCATGGTGATAGCAGTAGAAAGGCTCGTCCCGGGAATCCGGATCGCGTGCAACGCAATATCCCCTTCATTCAGGTTAGGTACAAATTCGCTGCCCAGGCGGGTTGCCAATAATATCGATAAAACCATGATGACTGCAGCAACGGTAATGGTTAGGCCCTGATTGCGCATAACTGTCGCGAGCATCGGCCGATAGAAGCGTTTACACCACACAACGATCCAGCTTTCCTTTTCTGTCACCTTGCCAGTCAGAAACAGGGCTATCGCTGCCGGTACAAAAGTCACCGATAGAATCAACGCACCCAGCAATGCTGCCACCACAGTAAACGCCATGGGATGAAACATCTTACCTTCGACGCCAGACAAGGCAAAAATCGGCAGATAGACGATCATGATGATCACCTGTCCGTAAATCAGCGCACGCCTTACCTGCTGAGTTGCTGTGAAAACCAGTTTCAGTCGTTCTTCCCGGCTTAACGTCCGTCCCAACCTGGCTTGTTCCTGGGAAAAACAGCGGATACAGTTCTCAATGATGACGATAACGCCATCCACGATGATGCCGAAATCCAGTGCGCCCAGACTCATCAGATTAGCGCTGACGTGATTAGCCGCCATGCCGCTAAACGTAAACAGCATCGACAACGGGATAACGAGTGCGGCAATTATCGCCGCACGGATATTGCCCAGAAACAGGAACAAGACGACGATCACAAGAAAGGCCCCTTCAACCAGATTACTGGCCACGGTATGAATCGTGCCATCAATCAACGTGGTTCGATCGTACACCGGAACAGCCACCACTCCAGCTGGCAGCGAACGGTTAATTTCCATCAGCTTATTGGCAACTGCATGCGCTACGGTACGGCTATTCTCTCCGATCAGCATATGGGCAGTTCCCAGCACCACCTCTTCACTATTACGGGTAGCAGCACCTGTACGCAACTCCTTGCCAATCAGGATATCGGCCACATCCTTGATGTGCAGCGGCGTGCCTTGCCTACTGCCCAGCGTAATCTCGCCAATCTCATCCAGATTAGTAACCTGCCCCGGTAAACGTACCAGGTACTGCTCGCCACGCTTCTCGATGTAACCCGCCCCCAGATTGAGGTTGTTGCGCTCCAGTGCAGTAACAATTTCCTGCAGGGTCAGGCCATAGGCGATGAGTTTTTCCGGATAGGGTGTGACGTGATATTGCTTGACGAATCCGCCGATGGTGTTGATCTCTGTCACCCCTTTCACCATGCGTAATTGTGGTCGGATGATCCAGTCCTGAATTTCACGCAGATCAGTGGATGTATAGAGTGCGCCATCCGGTTTACGCGCGCCCGCAATACTTTCGACCGTCCACATGAATATTTCCCCTAAGCCAGTGGAAACAGGCCCCATTACCGGCTCGACACCAACCGGCAATTGCCCTTTCGCCTCCTGGATACGCTGACCGACCAATTGACGGGCAAAATGAATGTCGGTTCCATCCTGAAATATCACCGTTACCTGGGATAACCCGTAGCGAGACAATGAGCGTGTGTAATCCAACCCGGGCAACCCTGCCATAATGGTTTCTACCGGGAAAGTAATGCGTTGCTCGACTTCCATGGGTGAATAGCCGGGTGTGGCCGTATTGATCTGCACCTGCACATTGGTAATGTCAGGTACGGCATCAATCGGCAATCGCTGGTAGCTATGCAAACCCAGCACGGCCATAGCCAGAACGGCCAACAACACCAATCCACGATGGCGAATCACGACATGCAGAATATGTTCAAACATGAGTAGTATCTCCGCTCAACCGATTGTTGCCGCCAAAAACAAGATAAAACAGAAAACAGGCGATATGGCCCGATTATGCAAACGATTAACCCATGTTTCCTCAATGGTCATGTACTGCTCCAGCCTTCCCCAGCTCTGATTTAATGATGAAGCTGTTACTCGTTGCATAGTCTTCGCCTGCAAACAAGCCTTCGACTACCTCAGCCATCTGGCTATCGCTGCGACCTAGTTTGAGCGGACGCATTTCGAAATACTCTCCGTAGCGACCAAACACTACCGACTGGTCATTCAGTGTCTGTATCGCTTCCAGCGACACCGCCACCGGGACTTCGACTGCTTCGGTCTGCAAATCGGCCTTGACGAACATGCCAGGGCGCCATTGTTCATCCCGATTATCGAGCTGCACCCGGGCAATAGCTGTGCGTGTTTGCTCGTCAAGCAGTGTCGTCACGTAAATTACCTTACCTTCCCGCGTCAAATCATAGGCATTTGCCCGGATGACAGCCTGCTGACCTATGTGAACCTGATGCAGATTCCGGGGGAATACCCTGACAGCCGCCCAGACTGTGGAAATGTCAGCAACGATATACGCAGTCTTATCCTCCTTGACGACCTCTCCTGTAACAATTGCTTCATCAATGACAATCCCGGAAATAGGAGAACGGATTTTATAATGCGCAATATTTTCCCAAGACAACCCGGATTCTGGTTGTACGCCCAGCGCTCGCAAGCGCTCGGCTGCCAGCTGGGTTGCTATGCTGGCTTCTTCCCGTTGCTGTTGTGCCACAAGGTAATCCTGTTTTGCTGTGATTTTTTCCCGCCACAACTGCTCTTCCCGATCATAAATTGTTTGTGCCAGCACCAAGCGCTTGCGGGCAAGCAGGTATTGACTGCGCAAATCGGCCAGCATGGCACTTTCCATGATCGCAAGTACCTCTCCCTTTTTCACTCTTTGTCCGTGATGGCGTTTAATCGACACCACCATGCCGGGCAAACGCGGCACGACATGCACGATATGATGTTCATTGAAAATAATTTCGCCCGGCAGCGTAATTTTAGAGTGAATGGCGGCAGGACCAGCTGTGGCCAGTTCAATACCGTTGCTTTGCATCGCCGTATCGGACATTTCTACACGCGCCTCAACCTCGCTGTGATGCCAGCGATAGGTCTTGCCCTGATATTCAGCGACAATGACCAGCTCGAAAGAATGAGGTTCTCCCACTTCCTGATCGCTAACCAGATAGTCACTTTCCGGCCTGAAGTGAAACAGTTGCGCCGGCCTGCCAAGACGGGACAATACAATCGTTACCTTTACTTCAGTCGGTGCCAGTGGTTGTTTCTGTCGATATGGATAGAGCCTGAATTGTGGAAACGTGCCACTCTCATGAATAGTCAACTCAAGGCTTAAATCATCTTCCGAGAACAGCTCCCCGCCCTTCGGTCCGATTGTTGATTGATGTTCAGTTGTCCCTGCAAAAGAATGAGATGACTCTTCAGCATCCGGCAGCCTGAATTTATCCTGGATCAAAAGCAACGCCCCTAGCAAAATGCCAACCAGAATAACTGCCACAATGGGTAATCGTCCGCTAACGTTCATTGATTACGCTCCTTCCCTTGAGTATTGAGCTTTGTGTAATCTGCAGCTGAATCAGCAAGCGGTGCTGCAATCAACTGCTCGATGATATTGACCAGACGTTGATAATTGGCCAGTGCCCGCACATAAAGAATACGATTCTGGAAAAAAGCGCGCTGGGTATCCAGCATTTCCAGAAAACTGAATTTACCCAGCTGGTAACCCCGATTGGTAATCTCAAAGGCATTCTGCGCACCCGGCAACACCTCATCATGCAATACCCGAATCTCATTCCGGGCAGCCAGCAGATTCTCGTAGTTACGTGCAAATTCTGTTCTAAGTTGCAATTCAACGGACGCGCGTTCATCCATTGCTTTATTCAGGCGCTGGCGGGCTTCCAATTCATTTCCCTGATTACGATCGAAAATTGGAATAGGAATAGATATATCCAGCACAGCAGTAGTCTTGTTTAGACTGAAATAGCGCTGAATACCTGCACCAACTGTTACATCAGGAATTTTATTCGCTTTTTGCAACTCGACCATCGCCTCACGCTGCGCGATATTTTTAAGGCTTTGCAGCATAATCGGGTTTTCTTCAAGGCGTTTTACCAGCTGATCAAATTCCGGTATCTCAACAAATGATTCCAGTTCTCCCAAGGCCTGGCCGAAGCGCGGCTCCGCCTCCCCCCAGAGAAGCGCCAACTTTGCCCGCGCCGCTGACAAATTGCGCCTACCCTGTTCCAGTTCAATACTCGCAGCGGATAATGCTACCTTTGAACGAGTAGCTTCAATAGGCGGCGCTTTCCCCGCTTCGACCCGTTTAACAACTGTTTTCATTGCCTTTTGCATCAGACGCAAAGTGTCGTCCATCACGCTTACATGCACCTGATTTTCCAGCACATCAATAAAAGCATTGGCAGTACGGGCAATAACTTCCAACCGTTTGGCAGCATAAGCCTGATTGGCCAGCTCCTGCCCCAGTGTTGCCACACTCACCCGGGCAGATCGCTTACCACCAAGCTCAATCAACTGACTGATACGGAAAGTTGTAAATCTTTCTATTTTCGGGTTGGAGGAATCAATACTTTCTGCCCCGACACTGAATTCAGGATTTTTCAGCAAACCGGCCTGTAATTTTGTCCCTTCATAAGCAGCTACTTCTCTGGAATAAGCTGCCAGTTCAGGATTATTTTGCAAAACCTGTTGCAGCGCCTGACGCAAGGTCAGATCCTCACCTCTCTCCGCCAGTATATTGATGACTGGATGGGTATCGGCATAAGCCATGCCATGCCCCAAGATAGGTATAATTCCTGCAAAGAATAATGCAAAGACAAGCACCATCTGCCTTGTGCGAAGTTGTTGCAATATTGTCTTCGCTGTCTGATACTCAATCACGATGATTCCCCATGAACAGTCATGCCGTAAGTTACACACCGGATATTGCGAAAACAACCTTAATATTCAGAATTCAAGACTGTTTCTGCAACAGTGTCGGACGGCATGCCAGATAATCATCCGGCATGCCGAAACCGTCATACCGGTAAAAAATTGACTCAGGAGAAAAAGCGGGGAGGACGAAAAAAAGGATCAGGAACCGATTCCGGGAAAGCTTTAACTACACTTTCGACCATCACCTCCCTGGTTGCAACAGTGACTATCTGCAAAGCCGGGTGCAAATAGAAAGGTTGAAACTGGCCGGCAGCATGCAGGCACAAATGGGTAGCAGCATCCCAATCTATGGTGCTATCAAGTGTTTGATGTAATTCAAGATGTTTATCGGGGTACATCAGAAACAACTCCCCGTGATGCAGATGAGCCAGTTCGTGTGCGAATATCTTACTGTTGAATGACCATCCAAATGTATTTGCCAGCATGCTGACAAGAAATGTCAGAACGATGAATCTGGCAGCAAGAGGTTTATTCATTTGAAAAACATTGGCATACATCAATTTAACAGCTGGTAATATAACACTAACACGTAAATTCGAGTATCCGTCATCTCAGGATTAACAGGAGAAAACCAGAAAAACCATTCGGCTTTCTCAAGTAAAAGCCCAAGTGGTTACAGTATCTCCACGCCTTCCATCATTAACATCTCTACCAGCGCTATTAACGGTAACCCGATCAACGCATTGGGATCTTCCCCGGTTATACGTTCGATCAGGGCAATACCCAATCCTTCCGATTTTGCACTGCCCGCACAATGGTAAGGCTGTTCTCTCGCGAGATAACGTTCAATCTGATCATCATTTAACTCACGATACTTCACCGAGCAAGGAACAATACGCGCTTGCAGAAAAGCTGTACGACTGTTAAATAAACATAGCGCCGTATGAAAAACAACCTCCCTGCCACGCATCAAGCGCAGCTGCCGAACAGCATTTTCATGATTCAGTGGTTTGCCTAATTGTATTTTATCCAACATAGCAACCTGATCCGCCGTGATAATGAGTGCATCAGGAAACTGCTTTACCAATGCATACGCCTTTTCTTTTGCCAGGCGCAGTGCTGTCACATCCGGCGTCTCTTCAGGCAAGGCAGACTCATCAATGGCCGGATTTGCGGTTTCAAAAGGGATTTGTAAATGCTGAAGCAGTTCACGCCGATAAACCGAGCTGGAACCTAGCACAAGCCGGGGGTAAATAGTGCGACTTTTCAAAATATTATAGTAGTATACTGATTTGTAATTTTGACACTTTTCCATAAAAAATATAACATGCGCGCCTTATGTCCGACCAACTTGTTATAAATACGCTGGATTTTGTCCGCAGCAACAAATTCCTTCAAGGAAGCATCCCTTTAGTTAACCTTGAACGACTGCACAGTTATCTGGCAAATACATCAGGAGAGCTAGTCTATCTGATCTCCGGGCTGTTTGATGAGCACAACAGGCCCATGCTGAAAATATCAGTCAGCGGAAGCGTTGCTTTAAATTGCCAGCGCTGCCTGGGGAAAATGGAATATGAACTTGATCTGGAAACAGGACTGCTTCTGGCCAGAAGTGCGGATGAGCTGTCACGTTATGACGAAGATATTTTCGTGGATGCGATTTATGCTTCGAACGAACTGAGTGTTCTAACTCTGGTAGAGGACGAAGTCATTCTTGGCCTGCCGATATCTCCTCGTCATCAGGATACCGGGTGCTGCCTGTCAACCGAAACCGGAATATATGCAACCGCCGCAAAAGAGCATCCTTTTACCATATTGGCATCGTTGAAACGAACACACTAAATTGATATTTTTGGGAGTTAAATTATGGCTGTACAACAAAATAAGAAATCTCCTTCCAAGCGCGGGATGCATCGTTCCCATGATGCATTAACCAACCCGCCACTCGCGATCGAACCGACTACCGGGGAAACACATTTACGGCATCACATCAGCCCGAACGGTTTTTACCGTGGGAAAAAAGTAATTAAAACTAAAAACGACGATTGATGACCCCAGCTGGTTCTTCATCATATCTGCCATCCACCCCTTTTTGACACGTGAGCATAACAGTAGCAATTGATTGCATGGGTGGTGATCACGGCCCGCATGTCACGGTTCCGTCGGCTGTTGAATATCTGCGTCATGACCGCGACACCAACATTATCCTGGTTGGCAGGCCAGAGATCCTCACGAAGGAATTGAATGCGCTTAACATATCGCCTGACTCGCGACTCAGGCTGTATCCGGCAAGCGAGATCGTTGGTATGGATGAACATCCGGCTATCGCTCTACGCAACAAAAAAGACTCTTCCATGCGTGTAGCGCTTAACCTGGTCAAAAACGGTGAGGCGCAAGCATGCATCAGTGCAGGAAATACGGGAGCATTGCTGGCAACCTCACGCTTTGTACTCAAAACCATCCCGGGAATAGATCGCCCCGCATTGGCAGTCGTTCTGCCTACTATTTCAGGACATACCTATGTGCTGGATCTGGGGGCTAATGTCAACTGCACGGCTGAACACCTGTTCCAGTTTGGTGTAATGGGTGCAACACTGGTTTCATCTGTCGAGAACAAGCCCAATCCAAGTATTGGACTCTTAAATATTGGCGAGGAAGATATCAAGGGTAATGATGTCGTCAAACAGGCAGCGGGATTATTCCGTAGCAGCGGCCTGAATTTTTACGGCAACATTGAGGGGGATGATATTTATCGCGGGACGACCAACGTCGTAGTATGCGATGGTTTCGTTGGCAATGTCGCGCTCAAGACTTCGGAAGGATTGGCTCAGATGCTGGCCAGCTACCTGCGTGAGGAATTCAGACGCTCTTTATTCAGCAAGCTAGCAGGGTTGGTAGCTCTGCCGGTAATCAATGCCTTCAGGCGGCGCGTTGATCATCGACAGTACAATGGCGCCAGTCTGCTGGGATTGCGTGGTACTGTCATAAAAAGTCACGGATCTGCCGATAGCTTTGCATTTCGCTGCGCCATCAAACGTGCTGTAGATGAAATACGCGGTGGCACCTTGCGACGCATTGTCGAACATATTGAAACACTGCGATACAACATTGAGCAAAACATTACACAACCGGCATCAGTAGAGTGAGCAACTGAACATGGCTATGTATTCACGCATAATTGGTACCGGAAGCTATCTGCCGGAAAAAATCCTGACCAACCTGGAGCTTGAATCCATGGTTGATACCAGTGATGAATGGATACAGGCACGGACTGGCATCAAACAACGTCATATTGCTGCGCCGGGCCAGATGGCCAGCGACCTTGCTTTGGAGGCCAGTCGAAATGCCATCGAGGCTGCAGGTATTCAGGCAAGTGATATTGATCTGGTAATTGTTGCAACCACAACGCCGGATATGATTTTCCCAAGCACAGCTTGTATTCTGCAAAATAAACTCGGCATATCTGGTAGCCCTGCATTTGATGTTCAGGCCGTCTGTAGTGGGTTTATTTATGCCTTGGCTACAGCGGATATGTTCGTCAGCTCCGGAAAATCCCGTAACGCACTGATAGTTGGCAGCGAAGTATATTCCCGGATTATGGATTGGAACGACCGCAGCACTTGTGTTCTGTTTGGAGATGGCGCAGGTGCGGTAGTTCTTACCCGGGATCAAAAACCGGGAATTCTCTCATCCCATTTACACGCAGATGGAAGCTATAGTCAGGTTCTTTCAGCCCCTGCCTCTATTCATTCCGGAAAGATACAAGGCACACCCTTCATCACAATGGAAGGCAGCACGGTATTCAAATTTGCCGTTAAAGTCCTGGAAGAAGCGGTACTAGAAGCATTGCATGCAAATGATCTACAATCTTCCGATATCGACTGGCTGATCCCTCATCAGGCCAATATCCGTATTATCACCTCAACAGCGAAAAAGCTGGGTATACCTGAAGAGAAGGTAGTAGTGACTGTTACACAACATGGCAATACTTCAGCTGCTTCTGTACCGCTGGCACTGGATCAGGCAGTTCGAGACGGGCGTGTCCAGTCAGGCCAGCATGTTGTGCTGGAAGGTGTGGGAGGTGGATTCACCTGGGGATCAGTTCTGGTACGCTGGTAAAACATGAAGATTGCTTTTATTTTTCCCGGGCAGGGATCTCAGTCAGTCGGTATGATGGATGGTTATTCTGAACTTCCATCAATACGTGAGACGTTCAATGAAGCATCAGATATTCTGCAACAGGATCTGTGGTCGTTAGCCAGTAACGGACCAGCAGACACTTTGAATCTCACAACCAATACCCAGCCTGTCATGTTAACCGCTGACGTGGCCATCTACCGTGCATGGCAGCAGGCAGGAGGTACCCAACCACATTATCTGGCCGGTCATAGTCTTGGCGAATATGCTGCGCTGGTAGCTGCCGAATCACTTAGTTTGGGTGATGCCCTGAAATTGATTCGTCATCGCGCAGAAGTCATGCAAGAAACTGTTCCCGAAGGAACAGGAGGCATGGCAGCCATTGTCGGGCTGGATAATGACACTATTTCTTCAGTATGCGCTGAAGTAATAAATATGCTGCCAGATACTTCACTGGAGCCTGCGAACTTCAATGCCCCAGGCCAAGTCGTCATCGCTGGCCATTCTCAGGCAATTGCACAAGCAGTAACACTCGCAAAATCAAAAGGAGCAAAACTGGCAGTTATACTGCCAATGAGTATTCCTTCACACTGCTCACTCATGCAACCAGCAGCCGAGAAATTTGCACTTCTACTGGAAAAAACCACATTCCAACCTCCCCGAATTCCTGTTTTGCACAACGTCGATGTCCAGCAGCACCCAGAAATAGCTTCTATTCGTGAGATACTTGCGCGCCAGCTCGATAATCCGGTTCGCTGGACAGAGACAATTCAAGCCCTTGCGGGACTGGGTGTAAGACATGTTGTGGAGTGTGGTCCAGGCAAAGTGTTATCCGGACTGACGCGACGCATTGATAAGAATCTGGAGAATATCGCGCTAACTGATTCCAACTCCTTTCTCAAAACGGTAGGAACGTTGAAATAGTACGTCAGTAATGCATTATTAGAAATAACTCTTCCATCAATTCATAAACTCTCGGAATGATGCTGGAACATAAAATTACACTGGTAACAGGAGCGAGTCGCGGCATCGGTAAAGCTATCGCTCTGGAGCTGGGAAAGTACGGTGCAACTGTTATTGGCACTGCAACTTCCGAGAGCGGAGCTGACCATATCAATCAGTATCTGGGTGAGGCTCATGTATCAGGCATGGGTCTGGTTATGGATGTTAGCAATATCGAGCATATTAATAATGGTATTGAAACCATACAAAAATCGTTGGGTGATGTTGCAATACTGGTCAACAACGCCGGTATTACGCGTGACAACCTGCTTGCCCGCATGAAGGATGACGAATGGGATAGTGTCTTGCAGACCAACTTGAAATCCGTGTTTTGTTTAAGCCGCGCTGTCCTGCGCGCCATGATGAAAGCACGCAGTGGCCGCATTATTAATATCTCGTCAGTAGTCGGTACTACCGGGAATCCCGGGCAGACCAATTATGCAGCGGCCAAGGCGGGAATGATGGGCTTCAGCAAATCGCTTGCAAAAGAAATTGGTAGCAGAAACATTACCGTAAACTGTGTAGCTCCGGGGTTTATAGATACCGACATGACCCGTTCGCTCTCATCAGATCTGCAGCAGTCACTCATCCAGCATATCCCTCTTGGGAGATTGGGTCGTCCGGAAGATGTTGCTGCGGCTGTCGTTTTCCTAGCCTCCCCAGCTGCAGACTATATTACTGGAGCCACATTACATGTAAACGGCGGAATGTATATGGAATGACCTGATTTCTGATATTTTTAGCAAACCCTTTCAAGATTATGGAACATTCATTATTTTTTTTGTAGCAGTAAATGACATCTGGCCTATATGGCCGGGTAGATTTTGCCGGTTGTTTGAAATTTGTTAAACTTGCGAGAGTTTTTTTACCTGATAAGGATGGGTATTCAATGGAAATTACTGAAATAGAACAGCGTATCAAGAAAATTGTAGCCGAGCAGCTAGGTGTTAACGAGTCAGAAGTTAAGAACGAATCCTCTTTCGTCAACGATCTGGGAGCGGATTCACTTGATACAGTTGAACTCGTCATGGCACTGGAAGAAGAATTTGAATGCGAAATTCCTGATGAACAAGCCGAAAAAATCAATACAGTTCAAGAGGCTATCGATTTCGTAGCTGCTAATTCAACTCAGTAAGAATAATTTTTTCAATGATTCAGCGGAGTCGTTTTGTCCAAGCGTAAAATAGCCATTACCGGGTTAGGCATTGTCTCACCTATCGGCAATACGGTTCCCGAAGCATGGGAAAACGTAATTGCCGGGAAATCCGGTATTACACAAATCACACGTTTTGATATATCAGATTTTTCCTCAAAAATTGCTGGGGAGGTCAAAGAATTCGAGATAACAGAGTATCTCTCTGCCAAGGAAGCACGCCGTATGGATATTTTTATCCAGTACGGGATGGCAGCGGCTATTCAAGCTGTCAAGGATGCCGGAATCAGTGATGTAACTCGATTCGATGCTGAGCGTATCGGTGTTAATATTGGCTCCGGAATCGGTGGCCTGCCCATGATTGAAAATACCAACGCAGCCTATCATGCGGGTGGCCCCCGAAAAATCTCCCCCTTCTTTATCCCCGGCACCATTATCAACATGGTGGCCGGTAATTTATCCATCATGTTTGGGTATAAAGGACCCAATCTTGCCATTGTTACTGCCTGCACCACCGCTACACACTGCATTGGCAGCTCTGCCAGAATGATTGAGCACGGTGACGCGGATATTATGATCTGTGGTGGTGCAGAATCATGCATAACTCCGCTGGCTGTTGGGGGATTTGCCTCCGCCCGCGCCCTGTCATCAAACAATGACGATCCGGCGACAGCAAGCCGGCCATGGGATCTCAAAAGAGACGGATTTGTCCTGGGAGAAGGTGCAGGCATCCTGGTTCTGGAAGAGATGGAACACGCCAAAAAACGTGGCGCAAAGATTTATGCGGAGCTGGCCGGATTCGGCATGAGTGCGGATGCTTATCATATGACAGCCCCCTGTGAAGATGGTGAAGGTGCCGCTCGCTGCATGAAGAACGCATTATCTGACGCGCAGTTGAATCTGGAAGATATCCACTATATCAATGCACACGGAACATCAACGCCTTTGGGCGACATTGCAGAAACAGTTGCAGTCAAACGTTGCTTTGGAGCACACGCCGGAAGCCTGGCAATCAGTTCCACCAAATCGATGACCGGGCATTTGCTGGGTGCGGCAGGAGGTGTGGAAGCAATTTTCTCTACTCTGGCCATTTTCCATCAGATTGCTCCACCCACCATTAATCTTGATGAGCCTGATCCCGAATGTGATCTGGATTATGTACCCAACACTGCCAGAGAAATGAAAATTGACACCGCGCTGTCAAACTCATTCGGATTTGGTGGAACTAACGGTACATTAGTCTTTCGAAAAACCTGAATATCATTTCCCGTGTTTCTGGGATGTGGTATTTGGGAATAATCGAAATACATATGAGAATAACTGATTATGCTTTCCGGGGAAATATCTGGCATGATCAGTTAACCGAATACCTGAGTGTACTGACATGCCTGAATCGACACGTTCACTACGACTTCTGAGTTTCGTTCTTTTAGTCATTCTGGTTGTCAGCACGCTATTTTCCATATGGTTCTACCGCCTGGTCACAACACCAGTAGAACTTCCAGTCATACCCTGCGAGTTTTCAATTGAACCCCGAGGTAGTCTGCGTAATATCGCTCAACAATTAACCGATGCGGATATTCTCCCTAATGCATGGTCTTTCATACTTCTTGCACACATGACAGGATATAACGCATCGCTCAAAGCGGGTGAATATGAGCTTACCCAAAATTTGTCACCACTGGATCTGCTGGAATACCTGACTCAGGGAAGAGTCAAGCAACATACGATTACTTTTCTTGAGGGATGGACTTTCTCGCAATTTAGAAAAGTACTGGATGAACACCCGGCTATCCATCATGTATCAAGCGAATTCAGCAATTTAAAACTACTGGAGCTAATCGGGGCAAAAGAACCAGGAGTCGAGGGCATTTTTTTTCCGGATACTTATTTTTTTACCAAAAACAGCAGCGATCTGACAATTCTGAAACGTGCCTACCATGCCATGCAGCGACACCTTGAAACAGAATGGATTTCAAGACAAAAATCACTCCCGTTGAAGAACCAGTATGAAGGCCTGATTCTTGCTTCGATCATAGAGAAAGAAACGGGAAGAGACAATGAGCGCGCCTGGATTGCAGGTGTGTTTGTCAATCGTTTACGCCACAACATGAAACTCCAGACTGATCCAACAGTAATTTATGGCATGGGAGATAAGTTCGGTGGGAATCTGCGCAAGATCGATCTGCAGACCGATCATGCATACAATACCTATACCCGGCCCGGCCTGCCCCCCACCCCCATTGCCATGCCGGGACTGGCTTCCATCCGGGCAGCTTTTAACCCTGCTATTACTGATAAGCTCTACTTTGTTGCCAAAGGTGACGGAACTTCGCACTTCTCATCTACGCTTGAAGAACATAACCGTGCTGTTCTGAAATACCAGAAAAATCGTCCATAGAAATATCCTGATCCTGAATCAGGATGATCTTTCTCTAATACGCTGTCACCCCCGGGAAGCCAACTCTAAACCCATGTCAACAGGCCCCGGGAATAACTTGAGCTTAACATGCAATTTTCACTCATTATTCCTACCCTGAACGAAGCTGGAAATATCGACCTCTTACTAACGAGTATTTTTTCTCTTGATAACTTGGGAGATCAGTTTGAAGTCATTATCGTGGATGACAGTTCCACGGATGGCACTCCTGACAAAGTCAGAAAATGGCAAAACACTCATAACGTACGTTTGATTGAAAGGCATGCACGGCCCGATCTAACTGCTTCTATTCTCGACGGAACAGCAGCCGCCAAGTATGAAGTCATTGCAGTCATGGATGCTGATTTGAGCCACCCGCCAGAACGATTGGCCTCACTGATCCAGCCGATTCTGGATGGCACTCACGACATAACGATCGGCAGTCGTTACATAGCTGGTGGCGATACTATCGGCTGGCCTTTCTATCGCCTCTGGCTGTCCCGGGCAGGGGGCTGGCTTGCACGCACCATTTGTGATGTAAATGACGCAACTTCGGGCTTCTTTGCTTTCCGAAAGGAGCTGATCAAAAATATTACAGAAAATGCTCGCGGCTATAAAATCCTACTGGAACTGCTGATGACAGGGCGTGAACAGCTGCGTGTAAAAGAAATCCCGATCCACTTTCACAATCGACTGCACGGAAGCTCCAAACTCTCCCTTTCACATCATCTTACTTATCTGCAGCAACTCATTACACTGGCTGGTGGCACCGTCTCTTTCTACACAGCAAGCCGCTTTGCCATGGTTGGATTTTTAGGTGTCTTTGTCGATGTATTGATTTTTCAATGGATGACCGGGCAGGGTATCAGTCTGGCAACCGCACATATTTCCAGTTTCATCGCAGCAGCCAGCTTCAACTATGCTTTGAATACCAAATGGTCATTCCGGCTGCATCATTCAGGACATCTACATTGGAGCCAGTTCTCTCGCTTTCTGATCGTTGGAATATTTGCAATGCTCCTGAGAGGAGCCGTTCTGGCCTGGCTGGTCTATACCTGGAACATATCAACTGAATGGGCTATTTTCCCTGCGATTATCGCGACAGCTATTGTAAATTACCTTGGATCCGCTTTTTACGTATTCCCACGAACCAAGCCCGCTGTTTCTACCGATACGCGATGGCGCATTGCTGCCGTAGGTATTGTCTGTTTCGTCATCCTGTTGCGCCTGGTTTATATGAGTGTGGCGCAGCTAATCCCCGATGAAGCTTATTACTGGCAATACGCACAACATATGGATTTGAGCTTTTTTGATCATCCGCCGATGGTAGCCTGGTTGATCTGGCTGGGAACCACGCTGGCTGGCCAGAATGAATTTGGAGTGAGAATCGGCGCCTTCTTGTGCGGATTGATCGCAATGGCTTATTTATACGCCCTTGCACGCAACCTCTACGATAAATCTACCGCTATGCGCTCAGTATTGCTGCTTGCCATCGTACCTTTTGGCTTTGCAGCAGGACTGGCAATGACACCAGATGCACCACTGGTTGCTGCTTGGGCAGCCACACTTTACTACATGGAGCGAGCCTTGCTCGCAAATCAGAATCGAGCATGGCTCGGGGTAGGTATTGCTTTCGGTCTTGGGATTCTGTCCAAATACACACTTGGACTGCTTGGTATCGCTGCACTGGTTTTCGCTATCCTGGATCCAGTTGCGCGCCGCTGGCTCTTGCGCCCACATCCCTATGTAGCTGTATTAATTGCGCTGATATTATTCAGCCCCGTGATCATCTGGAATATGGAAAATAACTGGGCTTCCTTCCTGTTTCAGACCAATAGAGTTGGCAAAACACACCACGAATTTGCAACGCCTAAGTTAATACTTCAAATTGCAATTATGCTTACGCCAGTTGGACTGGCCGCAGCGGTACTTGCATTGCGTTCAGTTTTTCTGAGCTACCCCCAGACAACCCGTAAATCTCTTTTCATTGGCGTATTCACTGGGGTTCCACTAATGATCTTTCTGATAGCCAGTACCTTCGGTTCTTTGCGCTTCCACTGGACCGGTCCACTCTGGTTAGCGTTGATACCCACCATGGCCTGGATGATCGGACAAAAGAATATATTCAAGAATATCTCGGGATGGCTGAGCGCTGCCTGGCAGCCAATGATCACCGTGTCATTATTGACCTACGCCTTCATTTTGCATTATGTCACGCTGGGAATACCTGGACTCCCTTATCAATTTCTGAGCGAGCATTATTTCTGGAGGGAAACCACAGCAGAAGTCGAAAAAATTGCTGATGAAATCAGGCAAACAACAGGAGAAGCACCAATTGTGGTCGGCATGAGCAAATGGTCAATAGCCAGTGCGCTTGCGTTTTACAACAATAATCACCCTGCCCTTGATATCCGATCCCGCAATCTGTTTGGCGAACACGCGGCCATGTACAGTTTTTGGTATCCGTCCGAATCCCCTACTAACCGGCCCATTCTGCTGATTGGGATGAAACGGCAGGCCTTAGAATCAGGCTCGGCCGAAGGAAATTTTGAAAGAATGCTGATAAAACCTGGAAGTACGAATACTCGTGAAATCTATCGGCATGATGGTGTTTTATTGCGTACTCTCTATTATCGTACTGCAGAAGGATATCGCGGCAATAATCTCACTCCATCATCAACATCTGCTTCTGTAGAAAACAGGTAGCCGTGCTTAGTGATTATGGCCAAAAAATAGTCCTATCAACCATATCGTACTGATCCCCAGAACAATAAGCGTGACCTGTTGAACAGTTGCACCGATCTCGGGACGCTTATGCAAGCTGGGAATCAGATCCGACATTGCTACATAAATCATGCTTGCTGCAGCAATAGCAAGTATTGGGGCAATCAGATGATCCAATTGATTCAGCATAAAATACCCCAGCAACCCTCCAAACACAGTTGCTGTGCTGGATAGCAGGTTGGACCAGAGTGCTCCCGCTCGTGTAAACCCTGAATTGAGTAAAATAATAAAATCCCCTGCTTCTTGTGGAATCTCATGTGCAGTAATCGCAATAGCCGTAACCATTCCCAATTGAATATCAGCCATAAAGGCTGTTGCAATCAGGATACCATCTACAAAATTATGAAAAGTGTCACCCAGTATAATCATCATGCCACTGCGGCCGTGATCGTGAACACCTACTACACCTCTGCCAGCTGTAGAAACCACCTGCGATGTGGGCTCATGTGCTTCACATTCTGATAAGTGGCAATGGCGCCATAACAGAAGTTTTTCCAGAATAAAAAAAACAAGAATACCAAGTAACAAAATAAACGTCAGTTGTTTCGGTGTATCAGTGAGCTCCAATGCTTCAGGTAACGCATTCAGAAATGCCGCTCCAAGAAGCGCGCCGATAGCATATGAAATCAGTATATTGATCCATTTATCACTACGAACATTTAAAGCAAATAATGCTGCAAGTCCAATGCTCAGCAAACCACTTGCTACGCTGGCAAGCACAATCCAGGCTAACACCGACATAAATTATGTTTCCAGATGGGTCAGAAATATGCAGAACAGGCACACTATATCGCTCACGGATTATGTGCAATCGAGCATTAGTAAGGAAGAAAATTCGTCAAGATCTTTTAGGTAAATCCATGCTCAGGAACTGTAAAACAGGCGTGTTACTTCACATGCTCCCATCTTGGCGGGTATTAAACAAGAATTACTTATCAGGAAACTGCGTCATCCACAATAAACCAGCCATCCTTCCCGTTTTACCATCACGACGGTACGAATAAAACTTTTCAGGATGGCTGTACGTACACAAATTACCACCATAGATTTGGGAGACCCCGGCATGAGACAGCCTTTGGCGTGCCAGTTCAAAAAGATCTGCATACCATTTTCCTTTTTCTTTTCCTGGAAAAAATGCCCGCGCTGCCTGACAATCATACTCGGTAAATGTCGTTCGCACCTCGTCACCGACTTCAAAGTGCTGTGAACTGATTGCCGGACCAAGCCATGCGATTATTTGATCACTATGGCTGAATTCGCGTAATGCCTGAACTGTGTTTTCGATAATTCCCTTGGCCAACCCACGCCACCCGGCATGGGCAACGCCCACTACACTACCTGCCATGTCACACAATAATACCGGGAGACAATCCGCCACCAGAACTGCACATACCACTCCGGGATATCGGCTCATTGCAGCATCCCCCTCCAGCGCTTCACTATCAGAATCTACCCAAATTGCCCTGGAACCATGAACCTGGGTCAACCAGCGGGGATGATCGGGTAAATATTGACGCAACTGGTTTCGATTTAGTTGAACAACGTGTGGATTATCATCAACATGAACCGCCAGATTCAAGCCAGTGTAAGCTCTTTTTTCAGCCGTAACCCTCCCAACATTACGGGTGGTAAACATGGCGCGAACATTTGCGGGAGAAGGCCAGTCCGGTACAATCCTATCAATCATTAACCAAGAATTCTTGTCATTACAGGATCTAAATTTAGTAATCGCATCCACTCACTGCGTCACAGCTGGATACAGTTTAGAGAAGGTCTCACAAACCCGGCCAATTTGTTCAGCAGTATGCGCCGCATTAATGCTGCAACGTACCAATGATTTTCCTTCCGGAGCAGCAGGAGGCAACACCAAATTTACATAGATATCGTGCGCCATCAATCCGTTCCACAGGGTCAGCGCCTGTTTAGGGCTGTCAAGTAAAACGGCTACTATAGGTCCGGGCTCTGGGCCCAGACAATACCCAGTTTCTTTAAGGCAGGAATAAAGCTGGTGAGCATTTCTCCATAGCTGTTCACGTAATGCATACCCATCACGCAACAACTTCAAAGCAGCACGTGTGGAAGCAATTGTTGCTGGGGAAGGGGAAGCTGTAAATATGTACGGATGGCTTATATACCGAAGCTGATTAAGCTGGGGATGATTACTGACGCAAAAGCCGCCGATACCACACAGACTTTTACTAAAAGTTCCAGTTATAAAATCAACTTCGTCAATCATCCTGGCTTTTTCTACCAACCCCTGCCCGGTTTCTCCAAGAACACCGAGTGAATGCGCCTCATCAAGTAGCAGAGTGCTCTGGTAGACATTTTTCAATTTCACGATCTCAGCCAGAGGAGCCTGATCACCCAGCATGCTGTAAATACCTTCAATAACGATCAGTGTATTACGGCTGCGATCACCCAGCCTGCGAAGACGTTTCTCAAGATCGACTACATCATTATGGCGAAAACGGATAACATCCGCTCCACTTAGAATACATCCATCATAGATACTGGCATGTGCATCCCCATCAATCAGCACAACATCACCAGCCCCCGCCAATCCAGAAATAGTTCCCAGATTAGCTTGATAGCCTGTTGTAAAAACAATACATTCGCGGCAGTGATAAAACTCTGCCAACTCGCGTTCCAGCGCCCGATGCCCGTAATAATTACCATTGGCCATACGTGAACCGGTGGTACCAGTACCTTCCCGATCAATAGCCTTATGAGCAGCCTCTCTGCATTCAGAAGAAAAGCTGAGCCCAAGATAGTTGTTCGTACCCAGCATTAATACTCGACGCTCCCCGATTCTGGCTTCCGTCGCAGAGTAGGATTCATCTATGGGGATACCAAAAGCAGCGAGCCCCTCGGGTAATTGTGCTTTCCTTGCTGCTGCAGCTGCATCAAGTTTTTCCAGCAGATTCATTATGATGATGATGATTTAATTTTATAAATCAGATTGGCAAGATCCTGAACCGTCAGGACATCCACAAGTGCATTCAACGGAACTGAGATATCGAACTGATCTTCAATTTCCATTATGAGATTCAACAGTTTGACTGAATCAATCGCAAGATGTGTAATGAGATTAGTTTCTGGAGATATCTCTGCTTCAACATCTGTAAAACAAGCCAGACGCTGACAAAGCAGTCCAGTAATTTGTGTTTGGGTTATTTTAGACATGAGATCAATCTCGGAACAGTGTATATCAACAAATTTATTTCCGGATCGAGAAACATGAAAGTCGCGTATTGTCGCATGAAGTATTTTCGAATGCTTCAGGAATAAATATTGTTACATTTTGACAAGTGATGGCAAGGCTGTTTGTAACTTGATTGTCGGATGCCAACCAACTAGCTCTTTCCTCAGGAAAGAAATATCACAGGTCCAGTCAGAATGCTGAAGTTCCATCACCTTTCCTGGTGTCAGCATTGGAGCGTAATTCAAAAGATGAGCCAACCACAAATTAAAACGAGCCAACATACATATACTGCTTGCCGGTATCTGGAAACAACGTACCGGCTTCCCTAGAACTTGCTGTGCAATCATGGCTATCGATGTATAGTTGTACCCATCTGATGTGCCGTCATCAATTGCATAAATACCGCCCACGGGACGGGTTGTCTCAAGCCAGCAATAAATAGCAGCAACCAAATCATCAACATGTATCAAGCCGAAACGATTATCCGGATTTCCAGGAACAGGGAGTATACCGTATCGCATAGATCGAAAAAAAGGTAGCATCGCTTTGTCACCAGGGCCGTAAACTGCAGCCGGCCTGTATATAACAGATGCTAACCGTCCAGAAAATCTCGGGATTTGTTCTTCGGCCTCAAATTTGCTTCGTGCATACCAGGAAAGAAGTGGTTCACGCGCTGCCAGAGAAGAAATGTATAAAAATCTTGAGCAAGAAGTTGAGTCAGAAGCTACCCGTAATATATTTCTCGTTCCAATTACATTGGTCTGGTAGAAATCATCCCAAGATTTTCCTTTGACCACACCGGCACAATGTATAACAGCTTCAGCGCCAGAAACAAGGTCGCGCAACGCATTATTACAACCAAGATCTCCAGAAATCCACTCTATGAATGGATTATCTTTTTGTGAAGATATACATCTTGCCAATGCACGGATTTTCCATCCAGATTCAGCCAACTTAGCAATAAGTATGCGGCCAATAAATCCTGTAGCACCTGTTACTGCAACAGTTCTAACCATAAAGTACTACCGGATGCGAGAAGAAATATTTTGACTCCTTCCCCTAAAGAAATAAGCAGATTTTACTGATGAAGGATCAGCTATTAGCCGACTGTATAACTGGTAGCAGCAGGTTGTTCCATATTTGTACGCCGCAAAAACCCCTGTCGTGCCGCAAAGCGCGATAATTTTCCTGAAGATGTCCGTGGCAAAGTATGTGGGGGCACCAGCTCAACCAAACAACTTACCCCAAATGCCATATATACCATCTGCTGAAGCCTGTTAATGAGTGCTTGTCGATCTACTGCTGAAGCCAACCTGCATTCCACAACCAAAACGACTGACGTCGAGCCATTTTCATCGCTGATTCCAAAAGCAGAAGCTTCACGGGTTCTGACTTCTGGCTGCTGTTCAGCCAGTTCTTCCACATCCTGCGCTCGAATATTTCTACCATTAACAATAATGACATCTGTTCGTCTCCCTGTGATATATAAATCACCTTCAAACAGAAAACCAATATCTCCAGTATCTAACCATCCATCTGATCTGATCGCTCTGGCAGTCTCTTCCGCGTTGTTAAAGTAGCCATTCATCACACTTTCCCCTTTGACTAGAATACTACCCACCATCAAATGGGGAACTTCCTGATCAGCGTCATCGACAACTCTGATTTCATGGCCTGGCAACGGACGTCCGCAATTCACAAACTCATTAAATTTCCTGCCATCTGCCTGAACTCTTACTGCTATCTTTTTTTCGATCAAAGTCTTGGCATCTACACGTAAACTTTTCACTCCTTGATTGATATCAGGGAAAGACACAGCCAAAGTAGATTCAGCCAGACCATAACAAGGCAAGAAAGCATCTTCATTAAATCCCGCTGCTGAAAACTTGGCTGAAAAACTTTTCAATGTATCGAGCCGGATCATCTCAGCCCCAACACCAGCGGCACGCCAGCAACTTAAGTCCAGATCCATTAAATCAGAATCGCGTGCGCGCAAAGTGCATAACTTGAGACCAAAAGGCTGACTAAAGGCAATAGTACAGCGATTACGACTGATCAATTTAAGCCATTGCAAAGGACGAACAGCGAAATCCCGGGTTGCCAAATAATCAACGGATAACTGGGCAGCCAAAGGAGCCAACACCAAGCCAACCAAACCCATATCATGGTAAAAAGGTAGCCACGAAGCGCATCGATCACCGGGTCTCACATCAAGACCATTGCAAACGATGCCACGCAGATTAGTCATTAAAGCCCGCTCAGTAATAACTACTCCTCTCGGCAAACGAGTACTGCCGGAAGTAAATTGCAGATAAGCCGTTTCATCCGGGGTATTTGGAGAAAGCGCCACATCAGCTTCAGGTAATAGATTCAATTGCTCAGGTGTGCCACTCCATTTGAGTTCACTGCTTCCCAGACTCTCAACTACCTCATTGAGAAACTCAATAAAATCAAGATTAGCTATTGCAACGCTTGCCCCACTGCCCCCAAGCATCCCTTTTAACTGCTGTACATAAATCGCACGGCTACCAAGATTAACGGGCACCGGCATGGCAAATGGAACAAGGCCCGCAAACCGGCAGGCAAAAAACAGCTCAACAAACTCCGGAGTAGTATCAGCAATCAGAGCAACGCGGCTGTTGCGTGCCAGCCCAAGGCCAGACAGCCGTCTTGCAATTATTTTTGCATTAGCGCATAAATTTTTATATGTAAGTACAGACTTGAGATTACCTTTCGCGTCATAGAAGTTATGTCCAGTTTCTCCTTGTGCTGCGTACTCAAGCGACTCCACCAATGTTGTAAAATCAGCTCTTCTCTGGTTCAACAAATTAATTGTGGGCGTTGCCGAAACAACACCTGCTTCGGAAGATAGGGAATTACCTTCTTGCGCCGGCAGAACATCCAATTTGGCTATTATCGAACTCAAAATCTTCCCCTAGAAATATTTTATGGCCAATTTGCTGAATAGATCGAATGCGCGCACTAAAGAATTAATCAATTTAGCCAAGATAATCAAAAGCCTATCTTGCTCCACGCACCGTATTCACTTCATGATATGTATGGGCTGCGAGCTTATAGAAGCGCTGTTTAACTGTCAAGACAACACCGAATTTAGTGTTGTATTATAGCAACAGTCACTTCCAAAATAAACGTTTACGCAGCATGCTTACTTGGTTCATCTATATAGTCACACACTGTGTTCTGCGAAACGAGATGACTGCTGCAACGAAGGCAATAAATTCATATTCATAACAAGCGCAATATCACGGATCCATCCATGGAGCCCATTCTCACGAATTTTTCTGTAGTGTCTTGCAAAGGGCTTGATTAAAAACTCCTTCTTCAGTAGTTAGATTTACCGCGATTCATCGACGTTAAACAGATACATCTGCACATACTCATTTGTAGTATTCTCGCGAATATCATATAGACGATGTCATAAATTCTTATAACTAATCTGATGCTTCTAAATATTCGGCCATAGTATAGGTAAAATAACCAACCTGTTATTCAAACGGAAATAAATTTAATGATGCTATCACCCTCAGGCAAACAACACGATATAGAATGAAACAACAAAATATACAGACACTTAGAATCAGCTTATTGCTACTGTTCATGATGTTGTCACTCATGCCTTGTGTTTATGCTGGCAGCTGGGTACGCCCACCCGATGACATAGACATTTTCGGGCAAATTCAGACAGTCACAGCCAGTCGCTCTGAAACTCTACTCGATGTGGCGCGCCGTTATGACATTGGCCAGGATGAAATGATGCTGGCCAACCCCAATGTAAATCGCTGGCTGCCTGAAGAAGGGGCAAAAGTTATTTTGCCACTGCGCTTTATCATTCCTCAGGCTGAACGTACCGGACTTGTAATAAATCTACCAGAAATGCGGCTTTATTATTTCCCCAAACCAATAAAAGGGCAAAAACCAGAGATTATTACTCATCCTGTCAGTATTGGCAGGATGGATTGGAACACACCGCTGGGCAAAACCACTATCGTCAGAAAACAAAAAGACCCTACATGGACCCCCCCCCAATCACTCCGGAAAGAAGCAATAGAGGAAGGCAGACCTCCGTTATTGGATGTCGTTCCAGCCGGACCGGACAACCCTCTCGGGAAATATGCACTCTATCTGGGCTTGCCTGGATACCTCATCCACGGCACCAACAAGCCGCTTGGTGTAGGGATGCGTGTCACACATGGCTGCATGCGCCTATATCCGGAAGATATCGAGGAACTGTTTAATCTTATTCCTACAGGCACGCCGGTACAAATAGTCAATCAGCCTATCAAACTGGGATGGCAGGGTGATCTCTTATACATCGAGCTTCACCCACCACTGGAGGAAGAAAATATTACACCTCTCGACTTTGAACAGGAAATCCATCGCACAATTTTGGAATTCTTCGAAAGAACATCGAAGGATACTGACGGTAGAATAACACGGAATATCAAAATCGACCAACAAGCTCTGGAGTCAGCAATTCAAGCCAGAGATGGTATACCCACTTTAATTTCTGAAGATTAACAAAAGACTGATACTCAAATATATTTAACATCCAATATTTCATATTCCCGGATACCACCAGGAGCTTGAACTTCAGCCACATCTCCCGCATATTTACCAATTAATGCCCGCGCAATAGGAGAGCTGATAGAGATTTTACCTTCCTTAATATCAGCTTCATCATCTCCCACAACCTGATAGGTAACTGCCGTATTAGTATCCAGATCCACGAGATCAACAGTTGCGCCAAATACACATGCACCATCCGCATTCAATGCTGCAGGATTAATAATTTGAGCATTAGATAGCTTACTTTCCAACTCCGCAATACGTCCTTCTATGAATCCCTGCTTTTCTTTTGCAGCATCATATTCAGCATTCTCGGACAAATCTCCATGGGAACGAGCTTCTGCAATAGCAGCAATTATTGCAGGACGATGAACAGTCTTCATTTCATGCAACTCAGCACGCAACTTCTCTGCACCAGATTGCGTAATTGGAATAGCATTCATAACTTAATTTCTCTTTCTATGAAAAACAATAAAAAACAGAATCTGTTGAATCTGTTAAATAATAACGAATCATTTTAATGTTACAAATTATGAATTCATAGCCACATCTGATTGAAGAAGCAAGGGATTAATTACCAGAAATAGCTTTAAGCAGGAATTCATAAAACTTGAAGAGTATTGTTGCCTAGGAGACAAGATTTTGCAAACGATAAACCCGCAACTCCTGGCAATTTGCCATGCCTGTACAGGCGGCACGCGCACCAGCTACCGTTGTATAATAAGTCGTTCTGGCCTGCAAAGCGGCACGCCGAATCGAATATGAGTCACGCACAGCACTCCTCTTATTGGAGACTGTATTGAGGATCAGAGAGATTTCACCATTCTTGATCATATCTACAATATGCGGCCGGCCCTCAGCCACTTTATTGACAGTCACAACTGGCAATCCAGCCTGAGATAGGCTGTATGCCGTACCTTTCGTAGCATAAAGCGAAAATCCCAGTTTGATCAATCTCGCAGCGATCGAAACAACCTCCGGCTTGTCACCATCCCTGACACTGATAAACACATTGCCTGAAACAGGTAATTGAACACCTGCTGCAAGTTGTGATTTGAAAAATGCTTCTGCAAAGGTTTTACCGATTCCCATTACCTCACCAGTCGATTTCATCTCCGGCCCAAGTATGGTATCGACTCCTGAAAACTTAACAAATGGAAAAACAGCCTCTTTTACTGAAAAGTGGGCTGGGTGGACTTCTCTGGTAATACCCTGATCAGCCAATGTTCTTCCCGCCATACAACGGGCCGCAATTTTAGCCAGCTGCAAACCAGTCGCTTTAGAAACAAAGGGAACTGTGCGCGATGCTCTGGGGTTAACTTCCAGTACATATACAACATTATCCTGTATGGCGAACTGTATGTTCATCAATCCTCTGACATTCAGCGCACGTGCCATGGCCCCGGTTTGCCTACGCAACTCATCTTGCAGAGAAGTGGAAAGACTAAAAGGAGGTAACGAACAGGCAGAGTCGCCAGAATGAACGCCAGCCTGCTCAATATGTTCCATAATCCCGCCTACCAGAACAGTTTCTCCGTCAAAAATCGCATCAACATCCACCTCAATCGCATTGTTAAGATAATGATCCAACAGCACGGGCGAATCATTAGATACCTTCACGGCTTCCTGCATATAACGCTCCAGATCACGCGCCTCATGCACAATTTCCATAGCGCGTCCGCCCAATACATAGCTTGGTCTGACGACAAGTGGATAACCGATATTATCCGCTGCTGCCAAAGCTGCTTCTGGAGTACGCGCGGTAAAATTAGGAGGTTGCTTAAGCCCCAAACCCTGCAGCATCGCCTGGAATCGCTCACGATCCTCGGCACAGTCAATCATATCCGGGCTTGTACCAATAATAGGCACTTCATTTTCTTCCAGCTCACGCGCCAGCTTCAGTGGAGTCTGACCGCCATATTGCACAATGACGCCAACCGGTTTTTCTACTGCGACAATTTCCAGCACATCTTCAAGCGTAAGAGGCTCAAAATACAGCCGATCCGAAACATCATAATCCGTTGAAACGGTTTCCGGATTACAGTTAATCATGATTGTTTCATACTGGTCTTCACGCAATGCCAAGGCTGCGTGCACACAACAATAATCAAATTCAATACCCTGACCGATACGATTGGGTCCACCGCCCAGTACCATAATTTTCTTTTTATCAGATGGGCGAGATTCGCACTCTTCCTCATAGGTTGAGTACATGTAGGCCGTCTGCGTATCAAATTCGGCTGCACAAGTATCTACTCGCTTGTAGACCGGGCGCAAGCCCAGCTGATGTCGTCTGGCACGCACCTTGCTTTGGCTTGTATCAAGCAGCACCGCCAAACGCCGATCCGAGAAGCCACTGCGCTTCAATTGGCGCAGCTCGCTTCGGTCTAGCGTAGCCAGCTGCCTGCCCGTAAGTGCTTGCTCTTGCCTTACCAGATCCTCAATCTGCACCAGAAACCAGGGGTCAATTCGGGTAAGCGCATGAACCTCATCAAAAGGAACATTGCAACGGAAGGCATCAGCAACATACCATAACCGTTCTGGCCCTGGGTGGCCCAATTCAGCCTTAATGATCTCGGTATCTGCAGTTTTTTCATCCAGTCCATCCACACCGGTTTCTAATCCGCGCAATGCCTTCTGTAGTGACTCCTGAAAAGTGCGGCCAATCGCCATGACCTCACCTACTGATTTCATTTGTGTCGTCAGACGATCATTCGCCTGTGGAAACTTCTCGAACGCAAAACGCGGCACCTTGGTTACCACATAATCAATAGTCGGCTCAAACGAGGCCGGAATAACACCATCTGCTATATCGTTACCCAGCTCATTAAGTGTATAACCAACCGCCAACTTGGCTGCAACCTTGGCAATAGGAAAACCCGTCGCTTTCGAAGCCAGCGCAGATGAACGTGATACCCGTGGATTCATTTCGATCACAAGCATGTTTCCATTTTCGGGATTAATGGCAAACTGGACGTTGGAACCACCCGTTTCCACTCCGATCTCCCTAAGCACTGCAATGGAAGCATCACGCATGCGCTGATATTCTTTGTCTGTCAGTGTCTGGGCAGGTGCAACAGTGATCGAATCGCCCGTATGAACACCCATAGGATCAACATTCTCGATGGCACAGACAATGATGCAGTTATCCTGTTTATCACGGATAACTTCCATTTCAAATTCTTTCCAGCCGATAACAGATTCTTCGATCAACAATTCCCGTGTGGGTGAAGCCTCCAGGCCACGCTCACAGATCTCTACAAATTCTTCCCGATTATAGGCAATACCGCCACCACTCCCCCCTAACGTAAAAGAAGGTCGGATAATTACCGGGTAACCAATTACTGCTTGCGCCCGCATGGCTTCTTCCATACTGTGCGCCATAGCAGAACGTGCCGATTGCAACCCTATCCGCGTCATCGCCTGCTTAAATTTCTCACGATCCTCCGCCATATCAATGGCTTCACGAGAAGCGCCAATAAGCACCACACCGTATTTTTCCAGTACACCATGTCGAACCAGGTCCAAAGCACAATTAAGTGCAGTTTGCCCACCCATAGTCGGCAGTAATGCATCCGGTCGTTCTATCTCGATTACCTTTTCTACTACCTGCCAAGTAATCGGTTCTATATAGGTAGCATCGGTCAACTCCGGATCAGTCATGATCGTCGCCGGATTGGAATTGATCAGAATGACACGATAACCTTCTTCTCGTAATGCCCGGCAGGCCTGCACACCAGAATAGTCAAATTCACATGCCTGGCCGATAACAATCGGCCCGGCACCAATAATGAGGATGGATTTCAGATCGGTACGCTTAGGCATTTAAGTAGAAGATTGTTCTGATGACTCAGGCTGGTTGCTTGTTTTCCGCCATCCGACTGACGAAACGACTGAATAAATAATCAACATCCTGAGGGCCTGGACTTGCTTCAGGATGTCCTTGGAAACAGAAAACAGGATGATCTGTCAGTTCGAAACCCTGAAGACTCCCGTCGAACAATGAATGATGAGTAACGCGTGCATTAGCAGGCAAGGTGTCGGTAGCGACTGCAAACCCGTGATTCTGGCTGGTAATCATCACCCGATTGCTATCAACATCCAACACCGGGTGATTGGCACCATGCTGACCAAATCGCATCTTGATCGTTTTGGCACCAATCGCTAAAGCAACCAGCTGATGGCCCAGACAAATTCCAAATACAGGAATTCCACTTTCCAGCAATGCACGTGTAGTAGCAATCGCATAACCACAGGCTTCCGGATCACCTGGGCCATTGGAAAGTACTACTCCATCAGGTTTGGCAGCAAGAATCTCCTCAATCCGAGTTTGAGCAGGATAGACAATAACGTGACAACCTCGCTCAACCAGTTTACGCAAAATCGTACGCTTGACACCAAAATCCAACACAACAACCCGGTATTGACGCTCACTTATAGTCTGATAACCTGTTTCCGGATCCCATTCTCCTTCACTGAATTCCCATGATTGGTTACAGCTAACCACGCGCGCCAGATCCATTCCAGTCAGACCGGGAAAAGCCCGTGCTTGTTGTAAAGCCTCGATTTCATCGATATGACCAGCCATGATGCAACCCGCCTGAGCACCTTTGATTCTTAAAATACGTGTGAGCTTACGAGTATCGATCTCGGCAATTGCTGGAACATTATGCTGCTTGAGAAAATCTGGCAATAATTGGCGGCTGCGCCAACTGCTGGCAATGAGCGGCAAATCTCGAATCACCAACCCTGCCGCATGAATGACTTTGGAATCTATCGTAGATTCAATATCTTCGTCATTAACACCGGTATTGCCAATATGCGGATAAGTCAGTGTAACAATCTGACGGCAGTAAGACGGATCGGTAAGAATTTCCTGGTAGCCGGTCATAGCCGTATTGAAGGCTACTTCCCCGGTAGCTACACCTTCGGCACCAATTGAGTCCCCATGAAAAACAGTACCATCAGCCAAAACGAGTACAGCGCGCGGACGGTTAGACACAGGACTCCCCAATGATTTGTAGCAAAACGCAGACAGACAGAAAAAAAGCGGTTCGAATTGATTCCACACCGCTAAAGTTAATTATACATGAGTACGGGAGCTTTTCCAGAAACTGCTCGCCCTTTACACTGAGCATCGCGCTACCTGTCAGAGAAATAGCACCACTGTTTTCGGCAAAGCTTCTCACTAGATTATTTGACAACAATATTGAACACGCCCAAAATACAAAAATTACTCAAACCACCATCCCATGATGGCGCAATAGTGCATCAATTTTTGGCTCGCGTCCGCGAAACGCAACAAATGACTCAAGCGCAGGACGGCTACCGCCTACAGCAAGAATTTCATGCCAGAAACGCTCGCCAGTCTTCGCATTAACCACTTGGCCAACACCATTTTCCTCAAATAGGCTATAAGCATCGGCGGACAATACTTCTGCCCATTTATAGCTGTAATAACCAGCTGCATAACCCCCAGCAAATATATGTCCAAAGCTGCTCGGAAACCGGTGGAAAGCTGGCGGAATAATAACCGCTACCTGCTGACGGATTTTATCCAGACGCTGCAACACGGTCTCGCTGCCCAGTGGATCAAAATCAGTGTGCAGATGCATGTCAAACAAGGCAAATTCGATCTGACGTAAAGTTTGAAGACCGCTCTGAAAATTCTTGGCTGCGAGCATCTTGTCGAATAATGTGCGTGGTAACGGATCACCAGTTTCCACATGCGCAGCCATATCGCGCAACACCTCCCATTCCCAGCAAAAGTTCTCCATGAACTGGCTTGGCAGTTCGACCGCATCCCACTCGACGCCGTTAATACCGGAAACCCCCAGTTCATCCATCTGCGTCAGCAAGTGGTGCAATCCATGACCAAACTCATGAAACAGTGTAATGACCTCATCATGCGTAAACAACGCAGGGCGCAAATGGCCATTGATCGTCACTGGCGCAGAAAAATTACAGGTGAGGTAAGCAACTGGCACCTGGATTTCAGAACGGCCGATTTCTGGCACCTCAATTCGCCGCCGCGTTACGGCATCATCCATCCACGCTCCTCCACGCTTGCCAGGACGAGCATAAAGATCCAGATAGAATTGCCCCGACACATCGCCTTCACCGTCAGTAATATCGAAAAACCTTACATCCTGGTGCCAACGCTGAACATTACGCGCCTGCTCCACTTCACTGATATGTATCCCGTACAGCGTTTCCACCAACCCGAACATACCGGACAACACCTTGTTTTCTGGAAAATATTGCTTGACTTCCTGATCAGAAAAAGCATAACGCTCGATCCGCAGCTTTTCACTAACATAGGCAATATCCCACGCCTCAAGTTGGGTCAGCTTTAGTTTATCAGCTGCAAACTGACGTAGTTCCGCCAGATCTCTTTCCGCATAGGGTCTCGCTTTAGCAGCCAGTTCATTCAAAAAATCCAGCACCTGCTGCGGCGTTTCTGCCATCTTGGGGGCAAGAGATACCTGAGCATAGCAATCATAACCTAGCAATTTGGCTTCTTCCTGACGCAAACGCAGGATCTGTTCGATCAAAGGCATGTTGTCACGCTTCACAGTCTGATCTGGACTGACTTCAAGCTCACTGGCTCGCGTTGTATATGCCCGGTACATCTGTTCACGCAAACTGCGGTTATCTGCGTACTGCATAACCGGCAGATAGGATGGAGCATGTAGCGTAAATTTCCAGCCCGGCACAGTAATTAAGGTATCTTTAGCTGCTGCTTCACTGGCTGCCTGCAATATATCTTCCGGGATCCCGGCCAGCTCACTCCGGTTTTCTATCAACAAGGAAAATGCATTGGTTGCATCAAGCAGGTTATCACTGAATTTTGCACTCAATGCTGACAGCTCTTCTTGAATTTGCATAAACCGCACTTTATCGTCAGGTGATAATTCAGCCCCTCCCAACCGAAAATCCCGCAATTGGTTTTCTACAATTTTCCTGCGTGCCTGACTCAAATTATTGAACGCCGAATCTGTTCGCAATTGCTTAAATTTCTCAAACAATACTGGGTCTTGTGATAACTCAGCATAGTACTGCGTAACACGCGGCAGATTGGTATTATAGATTTCACGCAACTCTGGATTATTCATGACTGCATTCAAATGTGTCACCTGCCCCCATGCACGCGACAGACGCTCATTCACATCCACCATTGGTTGCACAAAATCCTGCCAATTCGGGACTTCCGATGTATTTTTGACTGCATTCATCACTGCGCGGCAATCACGCAATAGCTCATCTATGGCTGGCGCAATATGTTCATTTCGGATTTCCTCATAATGTGGCAACGTGGAAAAATCAAGTAACGGGTTCTTCATATCAGTTATATATTCAAAGGATTTATTATTAATGTGCAGTCTCAGGATATTTTGTTAGTTATCGAACCATCCTGATTTCAATATGATCTGGATGAAATCTATAGGCTTCAGGCATACGTGCTACTAGCCATACACAACATGCCCGTTAATCAACGTAAACCGGGTGCGACCACATAGTTCCATTCCAAGAAAAGGTGTATTCTTGCCCTGACTTCTCAACTCAGCATTACTGACAACCCAGTACACATCGGGATCAAAAATACATAAATCAGCTGGAGCGCCTGCCACCAATCGCCCGGCATCAATTCCCAGTATCCGAGCCGGATACGATGTAATTCTTGCCAGTGCTTCTGGTAATGATAATCTGTTTTCCATTGCCCATTTCAGCGTAAGCGGCAGCAACAGCTCCAATCCGGTTGCGCCAGTTTCGGCTTGGGCAAAGGGTAGCAGCTTAGCATCATCATCCACGGGTGCATGATCCGAGCAGATCGCATCAATCGCCCCATCCATCAGCCCTGCGCGTAATGCATCCCTGTCCGCCAGACCTCTGAGTGGCGGCATAAGATGACAGTTCGCATCAAAAAAGCCAATATCCATATCAACTAGATGTACATGGTGAATGGAAACATCACAAGTTAGCGGCAAACCTTGCTGCTTGGCTGCACGTACCAGCGCTACGCCCTCGGCACTGGAAATACGGCATAGATGTGCGCTGGCACCAGTTTCTTTCATCAGAGACAAAATATCCGTGAGCGCAATTGTCTCCGCACACACAGGTATTGCTGGCAATCCTAAACGAGTGGCAACCTCCCCATCATGGGCAACACCATGATTGGCCAGATACATATCCTGAGGGCGCAGCCAGACTTTGAAACCGAAAGTGGCAGCATACTGCATGGCTCGCATCAATACATGCAGATTGGCAATCGGTGCATCTGCCTGGCTGAAAGCAACACACCCGGCATCATGCAACTCAACCATTTCCGTTAATCGTTCACCTTTAAGTCCTTGAGTCAGCGCTCCTACCGGGTAGACTCGTGCCCGATCAAGATTACGCGCACGATGCTTCAGCATCTCCACCAGACCCGGTTCATCCAATGGTGGATCTGTATCCGGGGGGCACGCGAGGCTGGTTACTCCTCCCGCTACTGCGGCTTCCAGCTCCGACTCCAGGGTGGCCATATACTCAAGCCCAGGTTCGCGCAAACGTGCGGATAAATCAACCAAACCGGGGCATACAACCAATCCGCTTGCATCAATCTCCCGATCGTCATGAAAATGTTCAGGCCGGGAATCGATTGATATAATCCTGCCTTCAGCCAGATAAAGATCGCCAATACGATCCATACCGCTGTCAGGGTCAATCAGACGGCCATTTCGGATACAAATATGCATAGAGGATACGAGCGTTAATTTCCAGCGAGAATCGACATGACTGCCATGCGAACAGCAATACCAAAACCTACCTGGGGTAGAATGACCGATTGAGAACCGTCAGCCACCTCCGAATCAATTTCCACACCGCGATTCATCGGACCAGGGTGCATCACAATCGCATCAGATCTGGCTAACAAAAGTTTTCCCGGTGTTAGTCCGTAATACTTGAAATATTCTTCGGTGCTGGGTAAATGCGCAGATTCCATACGTTCATGCTGCAATCGCAGCATCATCAGCACATCTACATCTTTCAAGCCTTGTGTCATGTTGTGGTAAACATGCACACCAAGCCGCTCAACCCGGGCCGGCAACAACGTCTTGGGTGCAATAACACGGATTTCCGGTACTCCCAGTGTTGTCAGTGCGTGAATCTGTGAACGCGCCACTCGGGAATGCAGAATATCTCCAATAATTGCCACACGCAGTGTATGAAAATCCTGTTTGTAACGACGGATGGTAAACATATCAAGCAATGCCTGCGTAGGGTGCGCATGCCATCCGTCACCGGCATTAATAACATGAATTTCCGGGCCGACATGACGAGCGATCAGATGCGCTGCACCACTCTGGTTGTGGCGTACCACAAACATATCTGCATGCATGGCAGACAGGTTGTTCACCGTATCCAGTAAAGTTTCCCCTTTGGTCTGGGATGAAACTGCCATACTAAGATTGATTACATCCGCTGAAAGGCGTTTTGCCGCAATTTCGAAAGTTGTGCGAGTGCGGGTACTCGGCTCAAAAAACAGGTTGAATACCGATTTGCCTCGCAGCAGAGGAATTTTCTTGACATCCCGCTCTGTCACACCAGTGAATGATTCCGCTGTATCAAGGATATGGCGCAAAATCGCAACAGGTAACCCCTCTGTCGTAAGCAGATGCTGCAGCTCCCCATTTTTATTCAACTGCGGATGTATACTCATTACGCAGGAATTCCGAAAGAATTACAACAATACATATTTGTTTTAAATATCAACAAATAAAATCTTTTCGCACAAAACAGTCCGAGTCATCTGGATAACAACAGCATAATCCGCGATTTAAAGCAGACCGGCAATATTGATGAAAGTACAAGGGAGGTAATCTGCTGGTGGGCTCCCAGAATATGCATTACTCAGTTACTATGCTACGCAAATCCAGGCTCAGTTTTCCATCATCCGCCTGTCTCAGTTCAAGCATGCTGCTTTCCGGCAAAGTCAGTACGGCTCCTGTATACCGTGCAGCAATCGGCAACTCCCGTCCGCCACGATCCACCAGAACAGCCAGATGGATACTGGCTGGCCGACCGTAATCAAACAATTCATTTATCGCAGCACGGATGGTTCTACCTGTATAGAGCACATCATCCACCAGAATGATGCGACTATTTTCAGCTTCAAAAGGGAGCTGAGAAGGTCTGACCTGTGGATGAAGGCCGATTTTACTGTAATCATCACGGTAAAAAGAAATATCCAGCACCCCTACCGGCTGCGTGATCTTCAATGCCTGATGAATACGCCTAGCCAGCCAGGCCCCCCCGGTATGAATACCCACAATAGTCGTTTTATCAGTGACATCCAATCGGATTTTTTCGATAAGCAGTGTCAGTAGCTGTTCGGCATCAGGAAGCTGCATGAGATGAATCAAAGAAAGTTTGAAGGATATGTTGTGCTGCAATCTGATCAAGCATTGGCCGCTGTTTTCTGCCTGTAATGCCTACTTCTTCCAACGTTAAACGAGCAATCGCTGTCGTATAACGCTCGTCTTCCATCACCACTGGAATTCCGAATCGTCCTTCCAGTCGCCTCGCAAAACGTTGGCATAATCGGGTTATCTCATGTTCAGCACCATCAGCATGAACCGATAACCCCACCACCAGCAAAACCGGTTGCCATGTCTCGATTAATTCGGCAATCTTTTCAAAACGGGGCTTAGTCATCGCCTGATCAATTGTCATCAAAGGATGAGCTAATCGCAATTCATATTCGCCAATAGCCACCCCTATACGTCGCACACCAAAATCGAAAGCAAGCACAGTGCCGGATAAAATAACGCTTGCCATGTCAGATATAGTTTCTTCGGCAGAATCAGGCATGACCAACTTCATTGGACAAATTGAAAAAATCAATCCCCAGCAATTTCATGGCAGCAGGTAGTCGCTCTTCAAAAGAGAGTTCAAACAATATCCGGGATTGAGCGGGTACAGTCAGCCAGGCATTCTGCGCTAGCTCCTGTTCGAGTTGCCCAGCCGCCCAACCTGAATAACCAAGTGCAACCAGGATTTTCTCTGGCCCCTGACAATCAGCAACTGCTTGCAAAATATCAATAGAAGCAGTCAGACCAGTCACCACATTGGAAGACAACGTAAACCTCCATGCTCCAACCGGTTCGTGCAATACAAATCCGTTATCGACTTGCACCGGACCCCCCAACAATACCGGCAGATTGGAAAGAGCGGGATCCTGAGGGGACATACCTAATTGCGTCAGCAGTTTTTCTACCGATAAATCAGTCGATCGATTCACAACCAGGCCCAAAGCACCTTGTTCATTATGCTCGCAAATATAGGTTAACGTTTTGGCAAAGAATGAATCCTCCAATCTCGGCATAGCAATCAGAAAATGATCGGTCAGGTTGATGGCTTGCATTACGATTGTGACATCTATAAAAATTTACCGTACCTATACCCAGTATGCAGTACGTGTCATGATTCCAGAGCTGAATTTCATGACAGCTTTAATCGGCACAGGCAATGGGCCGCCTCCATACGAAACCGCCATGGTAGCATGGCATGCTTCATCGACTTTCATCTGTGACACGATGGCCCGGCTGCGAACATCCTGATGAGGCAATCGCTGTAAATGGTCTGCCAGATGCGCTTCAACCTGACGCTCTGTCTCAGCCAGAAAACCGAGATTCCATTTATCTCCAAGCACACCTGCCACCAATCCCAGCGCAAAGGATCCTCCATACCACAACGGATTCAGAAAACTTTTATGCCCGCCCAGCTCCGCAATTCGGCGCTCTGTCCAGGCAAGATGTTCCGTTTCCTCACGTGCAGCCTGATCCAGCGCTTGACGCACCTGTTCATTGCGTGCCGTCAGTGCCTGTCCCTGATAAAGCGCCTGGGCACAGACCTCACCGACATGATTGATACGCATCAGTGCTGCAGATTCACGTTTCTCAATCTTACTCAACTCATTCTCAGGCAGATCCTTCCCCGGAATAGGACGCAAAGTAGCTGCAGGAGCCAGTAATGTACGCAGAGCGTTATCAAAACCAATAATCAATTTATCAACATTCAACATAAAATTCCTCCACTAATCTCTTTTTCCCGTCTTGAGCCAGAACAATCTACTTTTCATTTTATACGCATTTGCCGAGCAAGCAACGTTACCGGATGCAAAACCTCTATATTTTTCCCTTTTCTCACCAACCCGTTAGCAATATGCAAGGCACAACCGATATTCGCCGTCACCAGGCAATCAGCCCTGGTCTGTTCGAAAGTTTGTAATTTTTCATCAAGCAAAGCTCCTGCAAATTCTGGCTGATCAAGAAAATAGGTACCGGCCGCGCCGCAACACCGATCGTTACCAGGTAGTTCCACTACTTCAATTCCCGGAATATGTTGCAGCACAGAATACAGATAGCCTGAAGCACGCAGTGTATTACGCAACGTACAAGGCTCATGCACCGCTATTTTTCGCGACAAGGGCACAAAACTGATTTCATCCCATACCCGTGCATCGAGAAACTGACCAATATCCATTACCGGCACAGAAAACCCGGCATCTTCTAATCGTGACGAATATTCTGCCAATTGAACACCACAACCGGAAGCAGTACTGATAATTGCCTGAATATTCAACCCCTCAAAAGCACGGAGATTTTGTTGAGCCAGCGACATTGCTGCATCAACCTGACCACTATGTTGATAAAGCGCTCCACAACACGTTTGTGCACTTGGCACATGCACTGTATAACCCAGCTGGTTCAATATAGATATGGTTGAAAGCAGTGTTTCGGTATCAACCAGCCTTGCAACACAACCCAGAAACAACGCCACCTCACCGCGCAGAAAACCCTTAGCCGGGTATGAGCCACGCCATATTTGCCCCGGTAGATTGCGTGTTGCCAGAAATAGCAGAGACTGAGCCAGGGCATTTCTTTTCAGTACATTCAACCGTAACAACAACGACAGCAAACCACTCCTGACCAATAGACGCAACGCTGGCCGCAATATGTCAAATCGAGCAGATTTCGCAACCAGCTCTCGTTCCAGCAAATCCCTCAACCAACTCTTTCCACTTCGATTTTCTTTTTGAACAAAGGATGAGTTTTCATGAATCATGGCACGCGCATTATTAATCAAGCGGCCATAGGCGACGTTACTTGGACACACACTCTCGCAGGCACGACAAGTAAGACAGCGATCCATATGCTGAACAAATCTCTCATTCAATGGAATGTGCTTATTAGCAACCCCACTCATCAGTGCAATACGTCCTCGCGGAGAATCCGCCTCGGAATGCGTCAGGTGATAAGTAGGACAATGCGGCAAACACAATCCACATGCCACGCAACGATTGGCCTCTGCAAGTAGCTCTTTAATCAAGTAATAACTATGATCTGAATTTTTCATGACTTTTACAGCTACCTTATTAGAATCAAACCATTGTATTGTTCACGATACACTTTTACTTGAATGATTATATTAATATCACCGATTACCTTAATTTGGCCGATCCCTTTTTAAATACATAGTACATAGCCACCGGATTGCAATTTAATTTATTGCTTGCTAAGTATATGAAAATTGCCATAGAATTACAGGTTTTAGTTAACAAATAACCACTTTATACAAGGGGCAACATGGTAGTAGTAAGACTGGCACGAGGTGGTGCTAAGAAGCGTCCTTTTTACAATATGGTAGTGGCCGATTCCCGTCGCCATCGGGACGGAAAATTTATAGAACGCGTGGGATTCTACAACCCTCGGGCTACGGGTGGCGAAGAAAGTTTGCGTATTCAGATGGATCGCCTGAACCACTGGCAATCCCAAGGAGCACAGCTATCCAGTACCGTCTCCAGGCTCGTTAAACAGTTTGGTAGACAGCAAAAACCCGCCTAGCCATCAGAGTGAAGCCGGGCTTCTCATAAACGAGGAGTTAATGGTTGTGTTGGGTAGAGTTATTGGCCCACACGGGATTAGAGGCCAGATCAAGGTTACTCCCTTCACCGAACACATTGATGGATTGATGGAATATCCTGTGTGGTGGCTCAGCAATGATGAGAAAAGCTGGCAAATAGTACATCCAACCTCTTTCTCTGTTCACGACAGCTTGCTGATTATTACGTTGGAAGAATATAGCGACCGGACGAATGCCTCTGGGCTGAAGGGGTGGCTGATTGCCGTACCACGCAGTCAACTGCCTCAACTATCAGAAGATGGCAAAGAGGGATACTATTGGTCAGATTTGATTGGAATCAGTGTTGTTAACACGCAAGGTGAATTTATCGGAACTGTGGCCGGCTTATTTGAAACAGGGGCAAATGACGTATTGCGCATTCAGCTCCCCGGCGGCAAAGAAGAATTGATTCCTTTTGTAGATCAGGTTGTCAGGCAAGTAGATATGAGATCACGACAAATCATGGTGGATTGGGAGCTGGATTATTGAATTTTGTATGATGCCGTTTGAATTTGACGTCATTACGTTGTTGCCCGACATGTTTGATGCTGTCACACAACACGGAGTAACAGGTAGAGCAAAAAAAAATAACTTATATCGTCTGCATACCTGGAACCCTCGCGACTATGCCACAAACCGTTATCGGACGGTAGATGATGCACCTTATGGTGGAGGTCCTGGCATGATCATGATGGCTGAACCGCTGGATCTGGCCATCACAGATGCAAAAATTCGGCAGACCAGGAATGGAACCAGCAGAACCAGCGTCATTTACCTTTCCCCTCAGGGCAAGCGATTGGATCATAAAAAAATTCTGCAGATTTCCAAACTAGATGGAGTCATATTGCTCTGTGGTCGTTACGAAGGAATTGATGAAAGATTAATAGAAGATCAGGTAGACGAAGAAATTTCAATCGGGGATTACGTAATTTCTGGTGGGGAGCTGGCGGCCATGGTCTTAATTGATGCGGTGATCAGGCAATTACCTGGCGCATTGGGTGATACGCAATCAGCCAGCCAAGATTCCCACGTTGATCATTTGCTGGAATATCCACACTATACCCGGCCCGATATCTATAAAGAAAAACCAGTACCCGAAGTGCTGTTGTCCGGTGACCACGCAAAAATAGAGCGCTGGCGCCTGCAACAGGCAATTGGTAGAACTTGGCTAAAAAGGCCTGATTTGTTAGCAGAAAAATATCCAGAAGGCCTCCCTGGCAAGGAAAAGGAATTACTGGAGGAGTTTAAGCAATTACAATGTTTGACGATTACCAACCAGGCGACAGATACAATAAAAGAACAGGAGCAACGAAATGAACTTGATCGAACAACTGGAACGTGAAGAAATAGAAAGGCTGGGGAAAATAATTCCCGATTTTTCGCCGGGCGATACACTCGTGGTCAACGTAAATGTCGTAGAAGGTGATCGTAAACGTACCCAGGCCTTTGAAGGGGTCGTTATCGCCAAACGCAACCGTGGACTCAATTCTTCATTTATTGTGAGAAAAATATCCAGTGGAGAGGCAGTAGAACGCACATTTCAGACTTACTCCCCTCTCATTGCAAGCATGGAAGTCAAACGGCGCGGTGCAGTACGTCGAGCAAAACTCTATTACCTGAGAGATAGAACCGGCAAAGCTGCAAGAATCCGGGAAAAGTTACCTGCACGCAGAATTCAACAAAGAAGTGTTGCTGCAGATTAACCACCAGACTTCGGAGCGCAGGCAATTCTAATTGCCTGTGCTCCGAAAATTGAACCTTCAACCACCTAGTAACTTTTTTATCTTCTCAGGGGGTCGCCCCAGTACCGCACTATCCCCGCGAATCACAATTGGGCGCTGAATCAGATCAGGATTGGCCGCCATCAGTTGTAATAATTCCTCATCATTCGCTGATTCCGAACCCTTAGCAAGTGGCTCATCCGCACGCAGCAAACCTCTTGCTGGAATACCCAACTTACGAACAATCTCGCGCAACATGTCGATGGTCAGTCGGGTATCGTAGTAATTAATACTGTCGAATTCATTACCACTCTCCTTAAGAATAGTTAATGCTTCATGGCATTTACTGCAGGTGGGTTTTTGATAAATAGTTATTCTATCGCCCATAACCGCCTCATTTAATTCCGCATTCCCTGGAAATGGCAGCATAAGCCGCACTTGATCCTTTTAAACCGAAAGTATCAGTTGTTGCCGTCCCCTGCGCAGAAACCCCGTTAACCACCATCTGATTGCCCCCGCGTATCGCTGACATCAGTTTGTTATCTGTTGCTGAATCGGGTGCCCAGGCAGTTTCATTCTGAGTAAACAATTTGAAACGCTGGCCGCCGATACTGACTGTCACCTCGCTGTTTGGTTTAAATGAGTAACCCGCAACGAAACTGAACACATTTTTGCTCTTCTCAGCGGGACGATGGGTGATCAGCGCATAAACACTCCCGCGCTTGGTATAGTTACCTTCCTCCTTACTGGGTGTGCTGACCATATAACAAACCTTGTTACTTTCCTCCATGTACACATAGGCGATCCAATCACCAAATTCTCCGATTGATTTTGGTTCAGCCGCATGCGCTGCAATACTCGTCATAAAAAAAACAGCTGAAGCTGACAGTATCAGTATTTTTGCGAATATCCATCTCATCGTATAAAGCTCCATAATTATCGCAATACTTCGACTCGCCGATAATCTGCTAATCACACCCTTCCATTTTATAAATGTAATATCCTTTCTGCTTGATCGCTTCAATCACCTCATCAGGTGCTTTCTGGCTGTGGCAAAAACGACATTCCTCACTGGTTACCGTCGCATCCTCTTCTCCAATCGAAGCAAGCCATTCCTTGGCAAATTCAATCGCTTTCTTATCATCCCTTACATCAGTAAACACATCAAAATGCATAGTGTGTCCGCGCTTGGATTTGACATAGGTATCGTACACATGGATCTGCATAAAAGTTCTCCTTACTGATTAATAATAGAAAGACAAATAATTCAAAGCTGTATTATGCCATTTTTCTGCGCGCCACGATAACGCCATCACGCGTTGGATTGATAAAGGCATCAAACTCCGGATCCTTACAAATTAGCTGATTATGCTCTCTGATTGCTTCAGTCCAGCCTGGTTTAATATCTGCAGAGCCATCCACGGCCACTCGCCCACGCCATAATACGTTGTCGGCAATATATAACCCACCAGGGCGGATACGTTCTTTGGCCATGCGCCAGATATCCGGATATCCTCCTTTATCCGCATCGTTGTAGCAGATATCGAACATCCCATCAGTCTGTGCAAATATATCCTGAGCATAGCCCGTGCAAAATTTCACCCGCTCCCATATTCCAACGGCAGCGAGATATTGCTCTGCCCTTTCCTGATTAACCGGATTGCTGTCTGTACAGACAATTTGGCCATCAGGTCCAACTGCCTTGCCAAACCAATAGGCGGAATACCCGTACCCGCTGCCAAACTCAAAAACTCTATGTGCACCTATCATTTTTGCGAGGATTTCCAGCGAGATCCCAACGAGCCTGCCTACAATCGGGAAATTTCTCACCCGGGCAAATGCTTCCATCTCATCGAGGATGGGATGATCAAACTGCTCTGTCAGAGTGTACATATAATGTTCAATCATCGGATTAACAGGGATCAATCCATCTGGATTATCAACGACCGGTGGCTGCAGGATTGGCATTATCGAGCCATACTGGAACGTTTACGAATTCCACCCTTGATTTGCGGACTCTTTCGATCGATTAGATCAAGGCTTCCTTCATACCTCTGCCAGCAAACAGCTATGGCCGTCACTGCGAGCAAAAATGGTGGAATTCTGCTGTATAGTAAGAAAGTATCAGTCAAACCGGACAGAAAAGTGAAACACACAATTGCACCACCCAATAAAGCCATCTGATGTTGCTTGAATGTTTTGAACCAGCACCATAATAAGAATATAAAAGCCAATATACCAAGCAATCCCAGATGTACGCCAATTTCAATTAGTTCATTATGGAAATGTTTTGCTTCATGAAACTCAGGCAAATCCTGGTAAATCCCTTCTTTATAGGACATAAAACTATTTTGGAGATAATGCTTCGCCATGCCAGAACCATGCCCTATGACAGGAGCGTCAACAAGACCGTGCAAACCAATATCCCAGATTGCCAGCCGATAACCTACGCTGGTTTGGTAATGCCCTTGCTGAAATAATTGAAGATCTGAGCCGATTGCTTCCAGTCTTTTATGAAAAACATCACTGCTCGCAGCGAACAATACAGTTACTGCAATAATTGAAGCTAGGTAACTCGCTAACACTTTACCTTTTACTTGATAACGCAGACAAAACATTAACAAGAGTATCATTACGGTTGAGAGCAATATACCTCTTGCATTCTCACGAAACTGAAGAAATAGCAACAACAAAGCGGTTATCCATAACAAAGCCGATAAAAACCAGCGCATTCTGGACAAAGTAACCCATCCACCATAAACAGCCAAAATAACGCCGATTCCTAGTGCGGATGAGAAATTCAAATAAGACATACCAAACAAAGAAATTCCTTGCTCACCAAGTACTGCATACTGATAGCCACCCAACACAACCACTCCCAGATAACCACTAATCAGCGCCCCCGTCACCCAAGGTAAACGCTCTTTATTTAACAATGAAAAGAATGGGATAATTATCAGCAGAATAAAATATTTTTCCCATCTCCCTGTAAGGGATACAGAAAAATCACTCCAGAGCAAGCCAACTCCCCATACCCCACAAAAAACAAGAACGCCTTGTATTAAAGGCTCTTTTAACAGATCAGGAAATCTGGATAATCCTCCATCCACCAGCCAGGCAACAACCAGCAAACCTATTCCCCAATACACCAACCCACTGGGCCAAAGTGCAAGACAAAAAAACACCAATACAAACCGCACCAGCAACTCACGCCAACTCAATACAATCCCACTACTCAAAATAAATCCTTTCAAGTCAACCGGTTGACGAGCATTTACAATGCTTCCCTATTCTAACGATATTACAGTTACTTCTTTAATATTGCTCCCTCAAAAGAAAGAGGAGATTCATCAAATGATAGCTTTTTGACTTCCAGCCTGAACACACGACCCCAGACGATTAGCAAGGTGCGTAATAAAAACGGGATATCATCCATCATCCAGATAGTCGAGATACGTCTGTCCGCACGCCACCAGTTTCTAAATGTTGTCCAGATTACCGCGGTTAAGCGCAGCGGCTGACTATACATTTGCAGACATAGCAACGTGGGTGATCGCGCCGAGGTAAACCAATGTACATAACCTCCTTTACGAAATACATTTTCAATTGTAACCAGAACAGACGAAGGAAAATTTACAAGTGATCCGTTAGTCGAAAACAGCAGGATATTTTGTCGTGCATCAGGGTAACGTGAAAGATAAAAGGCACGGTTACGTCGTGAAAGTTGCTTCTGTGATCGTCCATTACCAAACGAACCCCTTCTCTTATGATAAATACAAACACCAGGATGTATGCCGAAACGCCATCCGTGAAGATCAAGCCGGCGGCCAAGATCAATATCTTCATAATAACCTCGCCCAAATGCTGGGTCGAAGCCTCCGATTTCCTGAAAAACATCACGGCGGATTAGTATGGCGTGTCCACGAAGATAGTAATTGGGTATATAGCCTGCTTCCCGCAGCATATAGCGCCCAAGATCATATTGGGCGTAACTGTTACCGGCAGGAACAATAGCCGCTAATTCAGGATCAGCAGTAAAGGCTGTGCATAACAACGGCAGGAAATCCTGGCTGACTTCGGTGTCTGAGTTAAGAATAAATACATAGGAAGCGTCAGATCGATTGACGGCTGCATTTACTGAAATACCAAAGCCCTGGTTTTTCTCCGCATGGTGAACGTCAACACAATCATACGACAGGTTATCCAGCATCTCCCTCGTTTCGTGGCCAGACGCATCATCCTGAACGATAATGCGTCTAATGGATTGATTAAGATGCGCGACAATGGAATCAATACAGCGCCGTGTCCAATCGGGAGCGTTATATACCGGAATAACGACATCTATTGTTTTGTCAGCAGGTATTGCAAATTTCCTGATATCTATCATCCTCTGTCTCCGGTATGTATCAGCAGCAGTCACAGGACAACAGAACCCAGATGACCTTTTGCCATAATGGTTGCATTGTTCAACAGCCTATTCAGCCAAGCAATAGCCGAAAGAGCTGCCAAATAAACCTGTGTTATTATGCAAAATATTGACAAGGAAGGATTAAGGTTGACTGCAAAGTGGCATTATACACAGCGCATAATACCTATGAATCCAGCAAACCAGCCGCAGCACGCACTGCAAAAAATATTTTATTCGCCCCATCATATCTGCATATTTAACCAGTCACTTTTCCCATAACTATGAAAACAATCGCCATCATTCCGGCACGCATGGATTCTTCGCGTTTTCCCGGAAAACCGTTAGCGCAGCTGCTGGACTGCACCATGCTGGAGCATGTTTACCAGCGTGTTGCCATGAGCAAATCGCTGAGCGCAACTTATATCGCCACCTGTGACGAAGCCATCCGGCAGGCAGCAACCGCTTTCGGAGCACCCGTCATCATGACTGCAGACAGCCACGAACGGGCCAGTGACCGCATCGCGGAAGCAACCGCACACACCGATGCTGATCTGATCGTCATGGTGCAGGGAGATGAACCGATGACACATCCTTCCATGATCGACACCGCCATCGCACCTTTCCACAATGATCCCAAACTGGAATGCGTCAATCTGACGAAGCGAATCGACGATGAAGCCGATTTTCGCAGCCCCAACACCATCAAAGTGGTTACGGATCAGCAGGGAAATGCGTTATATATGACCCGTCAGCCGATTCCGACATTGGCTCCAGGTGGCTTTGGAGCAACTGCCACTTACAAGCAGGTCTGTATCATTCCTTTTACACGCACCTGTCTGCTCGAATACAGCCAGTTATCGCCCACCCCACTGGAATGCCTCGAATCAATTGATATGCTGCGCCTGCTGGAACACGGCCGCCGCGTCAGGATGGTGGAAACTGAATACGATACGCAGGCAGTTGATACCGAGGCAGATCTGGCCCGTGTTGCGCAGCTGATGGCTAATGATCCGCTACTGGGCAAATATCAAAGAATCTAACTGGAGCGCTTATGTCACTGAAAGCCCGTCTCACCCATCATGAACTGACCATTGGCTCATGGATCACGCTCGGACACCCCTCAATTGCTGAGATCATGGCCAAAGCCGGTTTTGACTGGCTGGTACTGGATACCGAACACAGCGTACTGGAGCTGAGCGAAGTACAAGCACTTATTCAAGTGCTAGATAGCCAACAATGTCCGGCAATCGTACGATTGACCTCCAACCATCCCGATCAGATCAAACGCGTCATGGATGCCGGTGCAACCGGAATCATGGTGCCGATGATCAAATCTGCAGAAGATGCTCGCGCTGCAATCGATGCTGTTTATTATCCGCCTGAAGGAACCCGTGGTGTAGGGTTAGCGCGTGCTCAGGGCTATGGCACAAGTTTTCAGGCATACCGGCAATGGTTGCGTGACAATGCGGTTGTCATCGTGATGATTGAGCATATCCGCGCTATTGAAAACATCGATGCCATTCTGTCCACTCCCGGCATTGATGCTTACATCATCGGCCCTTATGATCTATCTGGATCAATGGGGCAACCGGGTGAGCTGGATCATCCTGATGTACAGGCAGCCATTCAGCAAGTATTGCAAGCTGGTATCCACCATCACAAAGCAGGTGGCATCCATGTCGTTGAACCCGACACAGCTGCGCTGCAACAACGGATCAAACAGGGATTTTCATTTCTGGGATACAGCCTTGATATCCGCATGCTTGATTCCCTTTGCCGCACCCATCTGAACATGATCAGAACATCTTCATGAGCAAGATCGTCGTTTCCACTTCCTCTTTCGATTTTGATCACAACCCCGCCATACAGCGACTGCAGGCACAAGGCTTCACCGTCACCGGCAATCCTTACCGGCGCAAGCTCGCCGAAGATGAAATTATTGATTTACTCAGCACGGATACCGTCGCCCTGCTGGCGGGAGTTGAGCCGCTGACAGAACATGTGTTGACAAGCGCCAGTGCTTTGCGTGTCATTGCACGTTGCGGCACTGGCATGGATAGTGTTGATCTGAAAGCTGCTCAACAAAGAAACATCAAGGTTTCCAATACCCCTGAAGCGCCCGCTCAGGCTGTTGCAGAACTGACACTAGGGCTGATGCTTGATTGCCTGCGCCAGATCAATCACACTGATCGTTCCGTACGCAAAGGTGAATGGCCACGCACACAGGGACGGCTGCTGGCTGCACGCACAGTGGGCATTGTTGGCCTGGGACATATTGGCCGACGGGTTGCTAAACTATGTCAGGCATTCGAGGCAAAGGTCATCGCACATGACCCTCATCTGCAGCAAGCACCCGGCGGCATCGAACTCGTTTCATTGAATACTTTGCTCGAACAGGCTGATATTGTGACACTCCACTTGCCCTACTCTCCGGATGTTCGCCATTTAATTAATGCCGAAGCCATTGCGCATATGCAACCCGGAACAATCTTTATCAACGCCGCCCGTGGCGGATTGGTCGATGAAACCGCTTTATGCACAGCGCTCAATTCAGGGCACATTGAAGCGGCTGCACTAGACAGCTTCGAACAGGAGCCCTACCAGGGACCTCTGCGCGAATGCAAACGGGCGATACTGACTTCTCATATCGGATCACTTGCGCGAGAAACACGGCAGCGCATGGAAATCGAAGCGGCTGAAAATTTGTGGTGGGGAATGGTCGAGGCAGGTTTGATCAATGAGTGAAGCAATACAGCCGGGGCAAATTGCAGTTGTACTGGGTGCAGGCGGCTTTCTGGGCAGCCACGTTGCCGATGCCCTGTCCAATGCAGGCTATCAGGTGCGTCTGTTCGATCGCCATCTTTCCCCGTTCCGGCGGCCTGATCAGGAAATGATCATTGGTGATCTGATGGATATCAACCAGGTATCCAACGCCGTTCAGGGTGCTGCGGTTGTCTATAATTTTGCCGCCATCGCTGATATTGATGAGGCCAATGATAAGCCTCTGGCCACAGCCAGCATCAATGTCATCGGTAACATGCATGCACTCGAATCAGCCCGACTGGCGGGTGTACGCCGTTTTATCTTTGCCAGCAGCATTTACGTTTACTCTGAATCCGGCTCGTTCTATCGCGCCAGCAAACAGGCAGCCGAACGTTTCACTGAAACCTATCATGAACGCTACGGACTGGAATACACCATTCTGCGCTATGGATCGCTCTATGGCCGACGTTCGGACAAACGCAACGGTATCTATCGCATGCTGCACGAGGCCGTACAACAACATTCCATCACCTATCACGGCAGTGGGGAATCCATCCGGGAATACATTCATGTCGAAGACGCCGCCCGCATGAGCGTACAAGTACTTGCTTCGGAATTTGCCAACCGCCACCTGATTCTGACCGGCCAGGAAAAAATGCGCATCCGCGACGTTATGACCATGATCTCGGAAATGATGCCGTGGGATGTCGCTCTGCATTTGGATCAGGACAAACCAGGGCATCATTACCAGATTACGCCGTATGCATTTCAGCCCCGTGTTGGCCGCAAACTGGTACTCAATGAGCATGTTGATCTTGGGCAGGGATTGCTCGACTGTATCCAGGAAATTCACCAGCAGATCAATCATGGCCAGGAAGAAGATGCAACCCCTTCTTCCGCAGTATAATCAGGCATGAACATAACAAGCCGCCCGACTGACTACTGGCAAGCCATTATCTTTGATTTCGATGGTGTCATCGTGGAATCCGGGGATATCAAGGCACAGGCCTTTGCTGAACTGTATCGCCATCATGGTGAAACGATCGCACAGGCCGCAGTAGATTATCACCGCACCAACGGCGGTATGTCACGCTATCTCAAATTTCATTATTTCCAGCAAAATCTGCTAAATAACCCTCCCCTTACCAAGGAAGAAGAGCAGGAACTGGATCGGCGATTTTCCGAACTGGTCATGAATGCAGTCATTGCCTGTCAAGCGGTAGCCGGAGCGGAAACACTACTGGATAAAATGGTAAACCAGATTCCATTATTCGTTGCTTCCGGTACGCCGGAAAATGAACTGCGCACAATTGTTGAACGGCGCAACCTGTCACGCTACTTCACCAGGGTACACGGCTCTCCCCGACTCAAGGAAGCGCTGGTGGCAGATATTTTGTCAGCCCACCCGCTTGATCCTGAGCGCGTGCTGATGGTCGGCGATGCACTGGTGGATTATGAAAGTGCCCAGCAGAACGGCGTTATATTTCTTGGTCGCGTCCGCCCAGGCGATGACAATCCTTTTCCTAAATCAGTTGAAATTATTCCTGACCTATGGCCACTAACCACTTGATCGAACGTCACGTTTTCAATGATCTTCCCTCGTTATCTGAAGCATTGGCAGAATCAGTTGCCGTCACATTACGTAATGCAATCACACAGCACGGCCAAGCCAGTCTGGTGGTACCTGGTGGAAGAACACCCACTGTTTACCTTCCTCGGCTGGCACAAATAAACCTCCCCTGGCAACACGTCTTTGTAACGCTAAGCGATGAACGCTGGGTAGAACCAACCAGCGAGCAATCCAACGAACGGCTAGTGCGTGAGCATTTCCTGCAACACATGCAGCAACAGCCTCATTTTATCTCCCTCAAAACCAAACACGCTCACCCTGATGAGGCAATTGCTGACCTCGATATGCGCCTGGCCGGGTTACCCTTGCCATTCAGTCTGATCATCCTTGGCCTGGGGGCAGACGGCCATATTGCCTCTCTGTTTCCTGGCATGACGCTAGATATGAATTCAGCTAATCTGTGCCAGGCTGCTACACCTCCTGCTGCACCTTCCCCGCGTATCAGCCTGAGCTTGCAGGCACTTATCAACAGTAGCCGCATCATACTGGTCATTACAGGGAAAGAAAAAAGACAACTGGTTGATCAGCTCATTGCATCCCCTGATCCAGCCATACCGTTTGTACAGCTAATGCAATCCAGACCGGTAGAATTGTTCGAAACGGATTAGTTAGACACCGAATTTCATCATGCGCGAAATTTGGCTTACAGTCGTATTGCTCTCTATCAGCAACGTCTTCATGACATTTGCCTGGTATGCGCATCTAAAGGATTTAAGCAGTAAACCATGGCTGGTGGCAGCCCTTATCAGCTGGGGAATCGCCTTCTTCGAATATATGTTACAGGTACCGGCAAACCGCATCGGGTTCAGTGTTTTATCCCTCGGGCAGCTCAAAATCCTGCAGGAAGTCATCACCCTGTCTGTATTCGTGCCTTTCAGCTTGCTCTATATGGAAGAACCGCTAAAGCTTGATTATCTCTGGGCGGGGCTGTGCATCCTTGGTGCGGTGTACTTCATTTTCCGCAGTGAGATAGTAGATATAGGTAACTGATCAACTGATCAATCAATCTCCAAAAGCCTAAAAAGACTTTTTATCCCCCCGGAGTATCATCATCAGCCACTACAGGAGGAGATATGATCCTCAGAAATCGGGCTGTTTTTATCAGCAATGCCCTGATCAGCTTCCATAGTTTTGGCAACAACCAGATTGCCAAGCCAACAAATATAATAAACAAGATCAGAAACAATATCGGATGATTTAGGGCTGTCCACAGCCCACCAATCACTATTAAATCTTCACTGATCGAGGCAGTCCAGTTAGATACGGGTTCGGGCGAGGTGTTGATCATCAGACGTGTGCCGGTTTTGGCAGCATGGCTGGTTGTCGCTGCACCGCCACCGAGTATGCCCGCTGCAATTTCCAAGGCGGGAGAAACATCCCCCACTGCCCCTGCTGCCAGCATGGCACCCGCCGGGATACGCACGAAGGTATGCAGAGCATCTGAAATGCTATCCACACCCGGTATCTTGTCAGCAAAAAATTGAACAAGATACATGGTACCTGCCGCCCCGATAATAAAGGGATTTTCCAGTACTGCCAGTTCATGCGGCAAAGCAATATTGCCAGTGACGCCGCCCAGGCCGAGTATCAGCAACGCAGCATACAGATTTATCCCGCTTGCCCAGGAACTCCCCATGGTCAAGGCCAGTGTTGCGATCAGGCTTTCATAACTACTCATTCAGCCGATCCCAGTTATTCCGCAAGAGATATCGTTGACTGATGCAGCATGCGCTGTGCGAGCAACCCGGCACCCAGCAAACCAGCTTTCGGATTCATCACCACATAAACCGGAATCTCGCGCACCAGTTCACTGTATCGCCCTTTGTTGCAGAATGCCTGGATAAAACCGGGTTGTTGCAAAATTTGGATAATGCGCGGCGCGATGCCGCCTGCAATATAGACGCCACCCCGGCATAACCCTGTCAGCGCCAGATTGCCTGCATAAGCACCATAAATCTCGGCAAACAGATCAAGCGCTTTTAGAGCAATCGGGTATTGGTGCTCGAAAGCCAGCCGAGTAACGGTTGCGCCATCATCAGCATCCAGTTCAATACTTTTCAAGTGAGCGCCAGCCGCCGCATCAGCTTGCAAAAAATTAAAAATGTGAGTCAATCCCTGACCAGAAAGCAATCGTTCAATTGAAACCCTCTGATACTTTGTCATCAGATATCTGAGCAATTCAATCTGAATGGCGCTGGTCGGTGCAAAATCAACATGACCTGCTTCGGTGGCAAGCGGTTCGTAGTATCGTCCACGCTTGATCAACCAAGCAACTCCCATCCCGGTACCCGCCCCCAGTACAACACGCATCGCAGAAGAAGAAGGTTCCCCGGCTTGCAGCATAACCAGATCATCCTGCGGCAGTACTTCGATAGAAGCTGCCATCCCCTCAAAATCATTGACAATTTTCACAGCAGAAATTGAAAATTTTTCCGCAAGGGCGGAGGCATTGATTGTCCAGGGCAAATTGGTCAGGTGCACCTGTTGATCAACAATCGGCCCGGCGACTGCCAAACAGACAGCAACCGGCTGACAGTCAGATTGCTTTAAGAAATCTTCCAGAATACTGTCAAAATCACCGTACTGACGACTATCGTAACGATGCTCATAATGAAGCTCAACTTCCTCATTCTTGATCACAACAGAGCGCAACAAGGTCTTGGTTCCACCAATGTCGCCATATAATAGATATTGATCCATCAGTTGCTTTCCTCCTGACACATAATGATGACAAGATCATTAAAACATGTAACCCCATTGAAACACAGGCTCATAAAAAAGCCAGAAATCTCATGGTAGAAAAAGTAATGCGGGCAGGTACAATAGACCTCCTGTTTCTCCAGCTCTGCTGCCAACGGGTCAGGTTCATCCAGATATTACTAGCAGGTTTATTCCGGGTATCAATTCTCGGCTATTAATTCAGGGATGTCCTTTGATCATAAGGACACCCCTAAAAATCCGGTAGTACAAGATAAAAGCACACAGAGCGCAACAACGAAACATACCCAATAAACAGGCAAGGCGGCAAGGCATACAACGCCACGATCGCCTGAAGAGCCAATTTTTAGAAGTGTCCACAATAAGAAACGGAGAGGTATTGTGACAGATATCAATGGGGCAGGTGATTTACTGTTGAAAAGCACACACTTGCAGATCAACGACGTGGTAGCTGAATTACGGGATGTACGCACCACTGCACTGATCAACCGACAAGGACATCTCAGACCGCCCCGGCTGCCTTCCCGCAAAGTGTTGGCCGGAATTATTGAAGGTCTGCGAACAGCATTATTCCCTAACCGCCTCGGCCCATCCGATCTGGCGGTGGAAGGCGTTGATCATTATGTTGGCCATATCCTGAATTCAACGTTACGCGCCTTGCTGATCCAGATTCAGCACGAACTGCACTTCAATTCAGGAACCGAAGAACTCGATCAGGAAACTTACGCACAAGCAACGGAAATCACCCAAACGTTCGCCAAACGGCTGCCCGTAATCCGTCGACTGCTCGATGATGATGTGCTCGCTGCCTATGAAGGTGATCCGGCTGCCCGCGGGATCGATGAAGTGCTGGTATGCTATCCCGGCGTTGCCGCCATTACCTGGCATCGGCTGGCGCATGAACTATATCAGTTGGGAACCCCACTGATCGCACGTATGATTTCTGAAATCGCTCATTCACAAACTGGCATAGAAATCCATCCGGGTGCACAAATCGGCGGAAGCTTCTTTATTGACCATGGCACCGGCGTCGTTATTGGTGAAACCACGGTCATTGGCAACAACGTGCGCTTGTACCAGGCGGTGACTCTCGGTGCAAAAAGTTTTCAGGTAGATGAACACGGTTCGCTGGTAAAGGGAATCGACCGCCACCCTATTGTTGAAGATGATGTTGTCATTTATGCGGGAGCGACTATTCTGGGGCGTATTACTATCGGCAAAGGCTCCACCATTGGTGGCAATGTCTGGCTGACACGCAGTGTGCCTCCCGGCAGCCGAATCACTCAAGCGCGAACACATAACGACTGAAACACAGCCAATCCATCACCTCTCCACAACACAGGCACCTCTTCCTTTTGCCGTATTCTATTTTCTGCAAACCGGCTTGCAGCAGCCAGCCAATATAAAAATGAATAGTGCACAATCAGGAAATCTATTCTCACGGTTTTTCCCAGGAGAAACCAAGGCATACGCTCATCAGTGGTTTTTTACGGCAGCGTGCCTGCATGCGATATTAATCATCCCGCTAACCATACTGGCCAGGTATGGTTACGGACCGGTCATACTAGTCACGCCAGCAGGGCATGCGTTTGAAATGTTGTTCGGCCTGGCTCCGGCACTGATTGCCGGCTACTTATTGGGTCCCATGCCCGCCCGGCGGCTGGTCTGGTTTCTGGGCTTCTGGCTGCTGGCAAGAGTTGCTGACCTGATTGCTCCCTTCGCCTGGCCAACTTTGGCATTCAACGCGCTGTTTGCTATCCTGCTCGCTCGACAGTTGCTTCCCCGCCTGTGGGCTGCTAAAAAATGGCGTAACCGCTCACTTGTTCCTTTGCTCGGTTTAATCTGCGCCCTCACAACCGTAATCCTGCTGGCCGGGCGGCTTGATGCATATCTGCTGCATCGTTATTTAATCAATGAAAGCCTACAATTGTTCGCGTTGCTGATGTTATTTATCGGCGGCCGTATGCTGGCACCCGCTGCTGCGGGGGAATTCTATCGCCAAGGCATGGAGCTGACTGCGAGAGTGCAGCCCAATATCGAAGCCGGGTTGATTCTTACCATTGCCGCTGCATACATTCTGGCCCCTATTGCAGCGTCACTTTCCGGTGTTCTGCTGATCAGCAGCGGAATGCTGGCAGGCATCCGCCTGTTCCGCTGGCAATTATGGCACTGTCGGGCACGCCCGGATCTGCTCTGTCTCGGGCTGGGCTACGGCTGGTTGGCACTGGGCCTGATCCTGCTGGGGTGGACAAAACTGAATGGCGGCAGCCATTTCAGCACCGCCGTGCACGCCATTACCGTCGGCGCACTGGGTACGCTGGCAACAAACGTTATCGTGCGTGTCACGCTGCTGCACATCAAACAATATCCTTCACGCATCACGTTTATCGTGGTCATGACCGGATTCATGTCAATCGCCGCGATCACACGTATGGTGGCAGATTTTAGCAGCTACCGGGAAATATTACTGACAGTAGCTGCATCAACCTGGAGTATTGCCTTCCTGTTTGCGCTCTACATTGTATTAGCGGGGTTTACTGCCCCACGTATAAAACCGGCCAGAACCCCACCAGCCGATGACACCAGCAAAACCTTGCGTAGCGCACTTTCAGACGAGCAACGTAATACAACAAAAACAAATACTCACACTTCCTGAAAGGCCTGGTCTATATCGGCAATCAGATCATCAATATGCTCAATGCCGACGCACAAACGTACCAAATCGATACTGACACCAGCTTTGGCCAGCTCTTCATCATTAAGTTGGCGGTGAGTCGTGGTAGCCGGGTGGCAGGCCAGCGTTTTGGCGTCTCCGATATTTACCAGTCGTTTAATCAACCCGAGCTTGTCCATAAAGCGAGCACAGGCATCACGCCCACCTTTAATACCAAAGCTTAGAATTGATGATGGAATACCGCCATCCATGTATTTTTGTGCCAAAACATAGTCACGGCTGTCTTCAAGACCGGCAAAATTAACCCAGCCAACTTTTGGGTGTGCTTTCAAGTAGCGTGCAATCTCCAAAGCATTGAAACAGTGGCGCTCCATTCTCAGTGGTAGCGTTTCAATTCCTTGCAGAATCAGGAAGGAATTAAAGGGAGAAATAGCCGCACCCATGTTGCGCAACGGAACAACGCGCGCACGACCAATAAACGCAGCCGGGCCAAATGCATCCACATATACCACGCCGTGATAGCTGGGATCAGGCTTGTTGAATTGTGGAAAACGCGGACTGTCTTTCCAGGGAAATTTGCCGGAATCCACAATGATTCCGCCAATGCTGGTACCGTGGCCACCCATGTATTTAGTCAGCGCATGGACAACAATATCGGCGCCATGCTCAAAAGGACGGCACAATACCGGGGAAGCCACAGTGTTATCCACGACCAGCGGCACACCCGCCGTGTGTGCCGCTTCAGCCAATGCAGCAATGTCCACCACATTACCGGCCGGGTTGCCAATCGATTCACAAAAAACCATCCTGGTCTTGTCATCGATCGCATCCGCAAAAGCAGCCGGATTACGACCATCCACCATGCGCACTTCAATTCCCTGATTGGGCAGTGTATGACAAAAGAAATTATAGGTTCCACCATAAACCTGACTAGTGGAGATGATGTTATCGCCCGCCCTGGCCAGCGTCTGTACACAGGCCGTAATAGCAGCCATGCCGGAAGCCAGCGCCAGCGCCCCCACTCCCCCTTCCAGTAATGCCACTCTTTCTTCCAGCACAGCAGTAGTCGGGTTCATGATGCGCGTGTAGATATTCCCTTGCACCTTGAGATCAAACAGATCTGCCCCATGCTGGGTATCGTCAAAATAGTAGCTGGTAGTCTGATAAATAGGAACAGCGACCGAATGCGTCTGTGGATCACCGGCAAAACCACCATGAATAGCAAGTGTTTCTCGCTTCATTACATTTTCCTCTTTCAAAATAAACTGGAGTGTCGGCTGTTGGCCGGATAACATGCAGGCAATCTTAAAGGAACTCCAGAATAAATCCATATTCGTTATTGCGGATACGCTAGCCTTGCACAATTTTCCATATGCTTGTGAGAATGATCCGTGATTGGAACTCTCTCTGTATACCAATCAGGGATGAAGAATAATAGGCTCATGATCTATCATATCTTTCCGGAATTTATGACTTTGTATTACTATGAATACTAGCAGCCATACAGGTGATGGTCGTGAAGAAGAATATAAATAACAAGTTCACCTTAAATAAAGTAGGGAGGGTAAGATGTTGAAATACAATCGAATTACCTTAATTTCTGTATTACTGCTTTTCTTTTTTCCGGGAGTGTATGCGGCAGGGTGGGAAGAAGTGAAAGTGTCCGCACAAACCATTCTGGATGATGACGGTAACTATAAAGATATTCAACCTGGTTGTGCATTCAGTGATCCAACTGATCCACAGGAGCAGTTTCATTTTTACTACCGGAAAGGCACCAAACCGCAAACGCTCATTTATTTTAATGGTGGGGGTGCCTGCTGGAATGGTGCAACCTGTCTGACTTCGCTGACTACCCCGGTCACCCCAACAACCCGGCCTGCCTATAATCCTTCACTTGCGGCTGAAAACAGCCCTGAAGGAGCGGGCGGAATAATGGATTACACGCGCGCAGATAATCCATTAAAAGATTGGAACATGGTTTTTATTCCTTATTGTACAGGCGATATACATATCGGCTCCAAAGATGAATTTTACATCGATCCTTTAGGGATTATTGGTGGAGGAAGTCCCGTGATAGTGCATCACCGCGGTTTTGACAACTTCATGGCCGTGCGTGAATGGTTAAAACAAAGACCGGATCGATCGAATACCAAGCAAGTGCTGGTATCAGGGTCCAGTGCAGGCGCTTACGCTGCCTTAATGAATTTTCCCCGGATACATAGCATTTATCCGGGCAGCACGAAAATATCACTCCTCTCCGACGCAGGGACAGGAGTCCTTACCAATAATTTTCTAGGCACAGTTTTCAAACCTGATGGCCCATGGGGCACTGAACACACGCTCGCAACCTGGGTACCAGGCATCAGCCAGATTAGCAACTATAATTCCCTTAATTTTTTCACCAATCTGGCAACTGGCATTGAGCGCCATTTCACAAAAAGCAAGTTTGCATACATCACGACTGCCTGGGATGGCGTTCAAACGTTATTTCTCAATATCATGAGAAAAACAGATCAGGGAATTAATGATCCCAATCAGTGGCCGGATGTGGGACCTGTAACCACTGTTGAGTGGCATTTAAGAATGCTGGCCACGTTGAATGCCAATGCGCTGATCAACAACAACTCGAAGTACTATATCAGCGCAGGAACCTATCACGTTGGATTACTGGATGCATTTGCCCCGGGTGTTTTCTACACTGAAAAAAGTGCTGGCGACATTTACTTGAAAGACTGGGTTAACCGGCTGGTGGCCAATGACAAGAAATACCCTCTGGTGAACTTGATGTGCAGCGGCACTTGTGGCGCACCTCCATTCCATTGAGGAATCAGGATTCCGTATCCTTCATCTGCTTTCATTGCAGAAAGTACGGAGGATATCGGAAAAACCAGATTTACGGTAACGCCTATCTATTGGGCACTGAATGCTCACGCAACCAGGCTTCTAGTTCTATTGCCGGTACCGGCCGGTGAAACAGATATCCTTGATAATAATCACAGTCCTGCTGGCGCAGGAAAGCCAGTTGCTGCTCTGATTCAATACCTTCTGCCAGGACACCCAGCTTTAGCCCGCGCGCCATGGCGATAATCGTTGCAGCAATTTCACGATCATTGTGATCATCCGCCAGATCGCGCACAAAACGTTGATCAATTTTCAGCTTGTCGATGGGAAAGCGCTTCAGATAAATCAATGATGAATAACCCGTACCAAAATCATCAATCGCCAGGTGAACTCCAAGCGTCTTCAACTTATTCAACGTTTCAATCGACTGTTCCACATGCTCCATGAACATGCTCTCGGTCAATTCAAGTTCCAGGTAATCAGCCGGAAGCTGCGTTTCTTCCAGTATCCGCTGCACCATGCCGACCAGATTTTCTGACTGGAATTGCCGTACCGACAAGTTAACCGCCATAACAAGTGGGGACAAACCAGCATCAATCCAGGCACGAGCCTGCTTGCAGGCGGTGCGTAACACCCATTCTCCCAGCGGCACGATCAGGCCCGTTTCTTCTGCAATGGGTATAAATTTTCCTGGTGGCACCATGGCTTTTCCTGGCGGCTGCCAGCGCACCAATGCTTCTACCCCAACCACATAACCGGTACGTGCATCTACTAACGGCTGATAATGCAAGATAAGTTCCTCGGCCGAGAGGGCATAACGCAAACGATTTTCCATAATCAGCCGCTCATTCGCCGCAACGCTCAAAGCTTCCGTATGATAACGATAGGTATTGCGGCCCTCTTTTTTTGCCTGATACATAGCCATATCAGAATGCTGAATCAACTCAGTCGCATTGCTCGCATCCTCTGGGAACAGACTGATGCCGATACTGGCATTAATAAAGATCTCATGCCCGCTAGGCAGCACAAACGGAGAAGTAAGCAGATTGATCAGGCTTTGCGCAACAAATGCTGGATCACCCAGATCACGGACATCTTCCAGCACCAGCAAAAATTCATCCCCGCCCAGGCGTGCCAGTGTATCTTCTTCACGTACCCGCTTCTTCATGCGCTCGGCCAGTTTGATCAGCAGCTCATCTCCGACTGGATGGCCCAGACTATCGTTAACATTTTTGAAACGATCAAGATCGATATAGAGCACACCAACCAGCCGGCCATGTCGTTGCGCCCGCTCTATGGCTTGATGCAGCTGTGACTGTGCCAACAGCCGGTTGGGCAAACCAGTCAACGGATCGTAATGCGCCAGTTGTGCCAGTTGTGCTTCAGATTGTTTTATTTGAGAAATATCGGTAAATACACCAACATAATTACAGGAATTGCTTTCATCACAACAGGATGAATCGATACATACCGCATTGATCGTCAGCCATTGTGGATAGATCTCACCATTTTTGCGACGATTCCAGACCTCTCCACTCCAGTGCCCTGTTGCCTTCAAGGTAGCCCACATTGCCTGGTAAAACGTCTTGTCGTGGAGACCTGATTTGATAATCTTGGGATTCTTGCCCAGCACCTGTTCCTCACTGTAGCCAGTTATCCTCATGTATGCCCGATTGACTGCAACGATACGTGGCTCCAGATCTGTAATCACGACCCCTTCACGGATGGATGCAAATACCGTGGCAGAAAGTCGCAAAGCTTCTGTTGCCCGAACCTTTTGCACGGCCAGCGCCGTAAAGGACGCAAATTCCCGGATCAGTTCCAGATCCTTTGGCGATGGTTCACACGCGATATGATGATAGATGGCAAAAATACCCAGCACATCATTGTGCTCATCCTTGAACGGCAGGGACCAGCAAGCATGAAGATTGGCCTTGCGTGTCAAATCCAGAAAATGCTGCCAGTACGGATGATGATCAATATCAGACACGATGACCGTTTCACCCCGGAAGGCAGCCGTACCACAGGAGCCTACCCCTTCACCAATCTCCTGGCCGTTGACTGCCGCATTGTAATCATCCGGCAAACTGGGTGCGGCTCCCAGCTTCAGGCGCTTTGTTTGCTTATCCAGCAACAAAATGGAAACCAGCATGTCGGGATTGATCGCTTCGAGATGCTTCGCGATATCACTCAAAATTACTGGAAGCGACTGGTTGGTAACAATCAGATCCAATGCTGACTGCTGCGCTTGCCGGATCAGTTCAGTTCGTTTTCGTTCACTGATATCCAGACAGGTACCGACAACTTCATATGGTCGGTCACCGGCATCCCGAATTAGCTGCAATTGATCCAGCAACCAGACGATCCGCCCGTCTCGATGATAAAAACGGTAATCATGCACCAGTTGCCCCTCGGATATCAGAATTGACTGGCGCGCCACTGCCTGATCCCGGTCATCCGGGTATAAATGTGAAATCCACCAGTCAGGAATACATGCTTCTTCCGGGGTATAGCCAAGTACCTGTTCAACGTTCTCACTAACCCAGACAAGTCGCGGCAAATCCTCTGTAAAATGCAGGTTGTACAGAATCACCGGGCTAGCTGCCAGCAAATGGGAGAGGCGCAAATTTGCCCGTTTTGTATTGACTCGCTCACGCGTCAACTCGGCCAGCCACTGCGCCTTCTCTAATGTTGCAAGAATCCCGGAGAGATAGTTTTTATGCTTGATCAGATAACCTTCCACCTCCGGACATTGTGCCAGTGCAGTTGCCGCATCGGTGTCCTGGCCGGTCATCAGCACAACAGGAATGTCCAGTTTGCGCTCTTTGCGCAACAACCTGATAAATTCAAGACCATCCATCCCCGGCAAACAATAATCGACCAGCAGTACATCGAAATCAGCAGTTCGTTCCGGACCAGCGGGCAAGAGCGCCAGCGCATCCTGCACATTCGTCACCGTAGCCAACTTAATCCCGGCTGCCTCCTGCACTAATGCACGTTGTACGCTATCAACATCACTTTGACTGCATGAGATATAAAGAACACGCATTATTGTTGATTACTCAATTGAGCAAATTACCCTGGCAAATCGTCACTTGTTATGCCACATCCATAGAACTATCAAAATTGACCGGCTCGATAATATAAGAAATGGCTCTGGAATCACAGGCATATCAAATATTTCTGTCGCTTCACGGCAACAGGAATAACGCTTCGGCAAGTATGAACTTATCATGACAACCTGATAAAACGAGAACTTGCGATACTCCAGGATGTCTGAAAAATATATTTGTTAAAGCACACTAAAAATGAAAACAATTATTGCTGCATTAATTATCTTGATAATAACAATGGTTATAACTGTCTTTGCAATGGAGAAAATCGTGACACCCAGCTCTGTAAACTCAAATCAAACTACTGATTCAAAATCAAATTATATTGTTCTGGGCATGGGTTGTTTCTGGGGTGCCGAGAAGCGCATGGGAGAGCTGCCCGGGGTGGTTGATGTGGAAAGCGGCTATGCAGGTGGTGACCACGCCGGTGTAGGTTATGAGGATATTCTGAATTTTGAACGCGCGTTGCGTATCGGCAGAGCTGCCGGACGCAATCATGCCGAAGTAGTTAAAGTGACGTTTGCTCCTGAACAAGTATCATTGGAAAGCGTGCTGGCAAAATTCTGGGAAAGTCATAATCCCACTCAGGGTGATCGCCAAGGGAATGACATCGGCAGTAATTATCGTAGCGCTATCTACTATCACGATGAGGATCAAAAAACCCTCGCGCTGGCCACACGTGATACCTACCAGCAAGCGCTGACAGCAGCTGGATATGGCCAGATTACGACTGAAATCCTGCCTCTCAAAAACTACATCACCGCGGAAGAATACCATCAAAATTATTTGAAGAAAAATCCGGATGGCTACTGTGGCTTGGGCGGCATAGGTGTGAAATACCCTGCTGCAGATCATACAAAAGATACAACCACAACTTCAGCCGCCCCTTCCGTACAGCTGCTTGACAGCAAGGATTTAAACTTTGATCGGCAACTGGTGGTGTTTGAATCAGAAAACTGCGAATTTTGCGTACAATTCAAACAGGATATCCTCGACCACTGGCAGGCAGACGTTCCCATGATCGTGACAATGAATGCCAACCCGCCTACCGATTGGGTACTGGACAAACCCTTATTTGCGTCTCCCACAATGGTGTTGTTCAGCAAAGGCAAGGAGGTGGCGCGTTATACTGGTTACAACGGAGAAAAGGAAAAATTCTGGCAGTGGCTTGGGTTTCAATTATTGACACCGGAACAACAGAAAATTGCTTTCGAGCAGGGGACCGAGCGCGCTTTCACCGGCTCCAATCTGGACGAGAAACGTCCGGGCAGGTTTGTTGACCCGATCACTGGTGTCACGCTGTTTCGTAGCCAGACCAAATTTAACAGCGGAACCGGCTGGCCCAGTTTCTTTGAACCGGCTGAAGGATCTGTCACCTATCACAAAGACAACTCCGGCTATATGCAGCGGATTGAAGTGCGCAGTGCCAGCTCTGGCATTCATCTCGGCCATGTATTCAATGACGGCCCTCCCCCCAGTCATAAACGCTACTGCATCAACGGCAATGTCCTGAAGTTTGTGCCGGATTGATCTGCGTAACTTGAAATCAGAAGGCTGAAGTGGGTTAATACCTGTTTAGAACTATTTTTCTCATGGCTGATCATGTCTACCACCACTGTTACCTACCTTGCTGATTACCGCGCACCTGAATTTCTAATTGAAAAAACCCATCTGACCTTCAAGTTGCATGAAGGCTATACCGATGTCAATAGTCAGCTGACCATTGTCCGCAACCCGCACAGCACTCACGCCGATCACCTGGTTCTACACGGCGAGCAACTGGAATTACTTTCTCTGGCAATTGATGAACGCCCACTTGGTGTCGGGGATTACCAGATCACCCCGCAAAACATGACCGTTCACAACGTGCCTGAACGCTTTGTCCTACAGTGCAAAACACGTATCTATCCCGAGAAAAACACTGCATTGGAAGGGCTGTATCGCTCTAGCGGCATGTATTGCACACAATGCGAAGCCGAGGGTTTCCGCAAGATTACCTACTATCTGGATCGCCCGGATGTTATGAGCGAATTTGAAACAGTCATCATTGCTGAGGAAGGTACTTTTTCGACTATGCTTTCCAACGGCAACTGCCTGTCTGATACAGTGCACGCTGGCAAGCGCATCGTACACTGGCACGATCCTTTCAAGAAACCCAGCTATCTGTTTGCGCTGGTTGCAGGTAATTTAGTCTGCCTGGAAGATCACTTTTCTACCCAGTCAGGCCGTCAGGTTTTGCTGCAAATCTATACTGAAGCAAAAGACAGCGATAAATGCTACTTTGCCATGCGGTCATTAAAAAAAGCCATGCGCTGGGATGAGCAAACCTATGGCCGGGAATATGATCTGGATCGTTTTATGATTGTCGCCGTAGATGATTTTAATATGGGGGCAATGGAAAATAAGGGGCTGAATATATTCAACACTTCCTGCGTATTGGCTCACCCGGCCAGCACCACCGATGCGGCATTCCAGCGTGTGGAAAGAGTAATTGGTCACGAATATTTTCATAACTGGTCCGGCAACCGGATCACTTGCCGCGACTGGTTTCAGTTAAGCCTGAAAGAAGGCTTAACCGTTTATCGTGATTCTGAATTTTCAGCGGACATGAACAGCCGTGCAGTCAAGCGCATCGAAGATGCCAATGTGATACGCAGCGTGCAGTTTGTTGAAGATGCCGGCCCGATGGCACACCCGGTACGGCCGGATTCCTATATAGAAATATCCAATTTCTATACCGTAACAATTTATGAAAAAGGTGCTGAAGTAGTGCGCATGCTGGCCAATATCCTGGGGCCGGAACAGTATCGTCGTGCTACTGATTTGTATTTCAGCCGCTTCGATGGCCAGGCAGTCACCTGCGATGATTTTGTCCAGTGTATGGAAGCAGTATCCGGCAAGGATTTGCGCCAGTTTTGTCTGTGGTATTCACAAGCCGGCACCCCGCAACTGCATATCAGCGACAGCTACGATGCTGCTCGCCAGCAATACAGCCTGACCGTCCGCCAGCATACGCCCGCAACACCCGGACAAACAGAAAAGCAAGCGCTGCACATTCCCCTCAAAATCGCGCTTTATGGTAGCAAGGGTGCGCTTGCTTTGGTGATTGATGGACAGAACAAAGGCACAGAAACTGTACTGGATATTTATCAGGATCAGCAAACCATCATCTTTGAACAGGTAGCTGAGAACCCGGTACCATCTTTATTACGTGGCTTTTCAGCACCAGTGAAGATTTTCTATGCTTATCAGTTAGCACAATTGCAGCAATTGATTCTGCTGGATAGCGATGGCTTTTGTCGCTGGGATGCCATGCAAAGCCTGATGCGCATAGCGTTGTGCAACGCTATCGACGGCAAGGATAACCATGCAGAACAAATTATGCTGGTGGATACACTCAAACAATTGCTGGCTGACCATGTATCCATGGATGTGGCTTTATTGGCCTGCATGCTGGACTTACCCAGCGAGCAGTATCTGGCCAGCCTGTACGATAAAGCCAACCCGACAGCGATCAGCCAGGCCAGAACGCAATTACAGCAACAGCTTGCCATACAGTTACAGCCAGAACTGCTGGGTTGTTATCAGACTTTGCAGGACAAGATACAAGGATTATTCGCACCAGCGATGGCAGCACGCAGTTTATGTAACCGTGCACTGGCTTATTTGCTGCATATTAATGATGCGCGCTACCGCAATCTGGCGCAGCAGCAATTTACCCAGGTAAACAACATGACCGATCAATTTGCTGCCTTGCGAGCACTGGTGCATGCTGAACACGCCGGATCAATCGCACAGGAAGCGCTGCAGGCTTTTTACCAGCAATGGCAGCACGAAACACTGGTCGTCAATATGTGGTTCCAGGTACAGGTCACACGGCCTTGGGGTAATGTATTACAGGTAGTACACGAGCTCTTAAACCACACAGCGTTTGATGCCCGCAACCCGAATAAATTGCGTGCCGTGATCGCTGCTTTTGCCAATCAAAACTTTGCCAGTTTTCATGATCGCTCCGGTAAAGCCTACCAATTCCTGGCTGACCAGATCGCCGACATTGATCAACGCAACCCGCAAATGGCTGCTCGCTTGTTGACACCATTAACACATTGGCATCAGTTTATTGACGAGCACGCCATATTAATGCGAAAAGCGCTGGAATCATTGTCGCAACGTGAATTAAGCAAGGATGTTTACGAGGTGGTGAGCAAGAGCCTGATGAACTAAAGGGTATTTTTGCGTGTCTTCAGTACATGTCAACGTCTCTCTCATCAGAGTTGGAACATCCGTAAAACAACTTGGAACAGGTTCTTATCCGATAAGTCACCTGAATTTAGCTATAACCAGGCCTGATTTCATCAGAAAAACCGAGAAATGTGTCTATCAAGCTCTCCGGATCAAACTTTAAGGTTTTGGATTGATATACCACGCGCTGCAGCATTATAAGCAACGCGTGCAGCCCAGACCCGAGGCCAAACTGTGTAACACTGCTTCTACCGCATTAGGCCCGTGATTGGTACCCAATAATGCCGATGGTTCATCACCATCCCAATAGAAAGGCTGGATACGGGAAGTATCTTCTCGCCCGGCTCCCCAGAAACCTTAAATCGCTGTCCGTGAACGCCCTCCGCCGAGCCGGGTACTATACTGGTTGCACGAAAGCAGCAGGAGGTCGGTTCTGGATTTTGTAATGGTGCCAGCCGCGTAACATCTATGCCGTTCAAAGATTGTCTGACTTTGGTAGTGGACATTGCTTGATCTCTCTTTCTTCATAAGCTTCCCCTGTTAGGGTTCGCAACTTGCTCATTACTGGATTGCTTCAATCCCATGGATTTTCACAATGACAGAGTAAGTAGATCACCCCAACCTTGCCATTTCATTCTTCCCGGTATATTATCGGCTCGAAAGAGAACGAATGGTCTACTTATAGCAATAGCTCATATCAGGAGGTTAACAATGAGTGCCCCGGATACTAAAAATATTATCAATGGAATCAATATTGAACAATCTTTTGTCATACAAAAACAGATCAGTGAAGATCGCAGCGGTGATATGGCCAAACCCAAATACCAGGCAACGGTTGTCTGGGATAGCGGCTACCATACCACTGCAAATGTTACCGATGGCCAGACGATTATCGGCGATGAACCTCTGCGTTACGGTGGCGAAGGCACGGGCATCTCTCCGCAGGATCTGTTGCTGACTGCTGTCGGTCACTGCCTGGCTGCCTCTTATATCGGTGGATTATCTGCTGCCCGTATCAACGTGGAGTCATTGCGATTACATGTTTCGGGGCGCGTCAATTTTGGCGTGGCTTATGCAGTTGAGGCAGGCAACCCGGGATTTGAGGACATCAACGTAGTCGTGGAAATTCAAACCGATGCACCACAAGAAAAAGTACTCGCACTACTAGAGAAGCTGAAGCAAACTGCGCCGATACCCGATACCATCATGCGTCCGGTACCGGTCAATATCGAAATTCATCACCAGCCGAAGTAAAGCATGCCACGAACCATGTATCTATGAGGCAGTTCTGATTGAAACCGAAAGGAGAAAACAGATGAATACCAGTGATATCCATGATGTAGCCATAGTGGGCGCCGGTCCGGCCGGTCTGTCAGCCGCACATGAACTGACCAAAGCAGGCTTCACCCCGCTGGTGCTGGAACGCACGCCTGCTGTCGGTGATGTCTGGCGGAATCATTACGACGGGCTACGCCTGAATACGGGCCGTTTCTGTTCTGCATTGCCGGGTAACAAATTTCCCTTGTCAGCCGGTGGCTGGCCTTCACGTGATGAAGTGGTAGCACTGCTTGAGAACATGCCTGAACGTGGCGGTTTTACGGTACAGACCAGCATCGAGATTGAAAAAATACGCTACGACCATGAACGCGATATCTGGCAGATTACCAGTATCGATAACCAGCAATTTGAATCTCGCGCCGTAGTTATTGCAACAGGTACCAATCGCATTCCGGTTATTCCTGAATGGGAAGGCAAGAATACTTTTGCCGGAAAAATCATTCATTCCTCGCAATTCAAAAATGCACAGGAATATGCAGACAAGCATGTGTTGGTGGTTGGTAGCGGCAATTCATCCGCCGAAATTGCCAGTCGGTTGGCGGAATACGCCAGTTCAGTCATTATGTCCGTCAGAACACCGCCACAACTTCTGCCCAAGAGTATTTTGGGTATTCCTTTTGTCGGGCTTGGAATAGTGTTAAGGCAACTGCCGAATTCACTGGCGGATAGTGTGCTGAGTTTCTTGCGGCACACCATGATTGGTGATCTGTCCGCTTACGGGCTTCCCTCTCCCACCATGTCAACGTTAAAGCAGTACGCCATCAATAATGTCGTACCAATTCTTTATCGGCCTTTCGTGGACGATATCCGTGCCGGTCGCATCAAAATTGTCGGGCCGATTCAGAAAATATCGGGTGGAACAGTAGAAGTTCTAAGCGCCATTCCAACAGCACAAAATACCAATCCGGGTACTACGACTCTGCAACCGGATATCATCGTTGCAGGGACCGGATTCCGCACCGGCTTCCCTGAGCTCATTCAAATATCTGGCATTACTGATGAAAAAGGCCGAGCCAAAATTGCAGGTGATCAGGAGTTTCCGGATGCACCACGCCTGTATTTTATTGGGCAGGTCAATCCACTCAGCGGCCAGTTAAATGAAATCCGGCTGGAGGCCGACAAAATTGCCCGAAAACTCAGTCAACAACTCGGTACAAGGCAGGAAAATTAACAGGAATCTTCCCGCCTTTCCCTACTACCTGATAAAGCACTGGTTAATCTAAAAACAATGCCCAAAAAAATCTCTGTCGAGGAAAGAATCCTGCAGACAGCACGACGTCTGTTCTGCCAGGTGGGTATTCACGCAACGGGGATTGCCAGGATTATCGAAGAATCCGGTGTATCCCGGCGTAGCCTCTATACCCACTATGGATCGAAGGAGAATCTGCTCAAGGCCGTATTTGAGGCGGAGGCCAGTATATGGTTCCACTGGTTCGACTGCGATCTCCCGCAAATGACCTGTCCACCAGATGAGCGCGTTCTGGCCTTGTTCGATTTAATGCAGGACTGGTTCGATAGCGAAATTTTTTACGGCTGTGTATTTATCAACGCCGTCGCCGAGCATGAAAAATGTAACAGCTGGATACAGGAAATCGCCAATGATCACAGAGAAAAAATTACTGCCAGACTCGTAGCAATGGTGGCAGAAAACGGTGCACGTGATCCTGAAATGGTCACGGAAAAACTGAATCTGTTGATCGATGGGACAATTGTAGCGGCCATGGTGACCGGTAATAGCGAGATTGCACATGTCGGCAAGCTGGCCGCTGCCGATATTTTACGCAGCTCCAAATAAATTCATGTTTTTTTGATTTCTTGGCAACCACGTAAATCCGAGGATAAGGAGGGAAAGAATGATCACAATCTGGGAAAACTTATCTATCAACATTAAACGCCTCTTCATTGCTCCTGTCGTGGTAACAAGTGTTGTACTGATCGGCATGCAGCTTCATGTCAATACATGGGGAAGCGGCGGAAACCTACCCAAAAGGCTTATCAATTAATTCCTGCTGAAAGCTATCTATCAGGCATCATTTCGCAGGAAGCGCGTATTCAGGAGCCTGGAAAATTATCCTGCAACTCTCTGGGCCAGCTTGATATTTTCCGGGCCTGATAACTATCGTTATGAGATACCCGGAATTCCACACCAGAAAAAACTGGTAGCATAAGTCATTCATCTGGCTGATAAAGAACCAGCACAGACCTCAGCAGCCGATAAAAATCGGTTCGACAGATTTCCTTCATTACGATTAATACATGAACAGATTGCTTCACATTACGGTTTTCTTATTACTGATCATGACAGGTATTGGATACGTCTATGCCAGCGAGCTGGATGAAGAACTCCAGGCGATTCAAACAAAACTCAGCATATCGGACAATGGTGAGGAAACGCCACAAAAGAAGCGGTTGCGCGAAATTTATAATAACCATCAACAGGTATTGCTTGATCATCAGGAATATCTGAAAAAGACTGCCAATTATTCCCGGCAACTGGAACAGTATCCAAAACAGCTGGAGAATCTAAAAAAGAGCCAGGTACCGCCAGGAATCGCTATCACTACGCCGGACAAGCTGGCCAAATTGCCGCCGGAAGAACTAGAGCAACGCCATATTGCAGCACAGGCTGACTTATCCGATCTGCAAAACCAGCAACAGAAGCTGATGGCTGAGATCTCCAAGCTGCGGCAACGTGCAGTCACCGTACGGGAAGAGCTGGCATCCATCAACACTTTACGGGCAGAACTGACAGAAGATTCTTCTGAAACCCACAAAACGACAGACAAAAAGATACTTACTGCGCTGGAAAACTATCGTGAAGCACAATTACAAGCGCTGACTGACAAAACGCGCATGCTGGAATTGGAAGCGCTGGTATTGCCCAATGCCATAGAAATCACCACGCTTCAGGAAAAACTCTCCCTGCAGCCCAAAATTCAGGCGTTAGAGCAGAAAACCGAGTTACTCGCTGAAGAAATCAATCGGAAAAAGCGTGCCGAAACTGAACAAGTGGTCGAAAAATCCCAGCAATTGCTGGTCGAAAAAACGTGGCAGTATCCGGGACTAGAGAAATATGCCTTGGATAATCAGTCACTGGCCAAAAAGCTCAGCAGCTATGCCGAACTTTCAACCCGGTTAATCAACCAGAAAACTGGTAGTGAAAAGCGTCTTACTCTCATCACACGAAGTTATGCGGCGCTACAACAACGGCTCGAACTCAAGGTGGAGGATACTGCTCTGGGAACGGAAGTCAGAAAGCAATTCAAGGAAATCATGGTCGAGCCGGCTATCACACAAACCGAAAAAGACTTGAACAGTGCCAGGTTGGAGCTATTCCAGCTCGAGCAGGAAAAATTGCAAATGCTGAACGAGCATGGCTATTTCAAGCAGATTATGAACGGGGAAGAAATACCGGCAGACAACACCCCTGCTTACCAGCAGCTCACTGATGCGTTTCATGAACTGAAACAATCCCGCGAGCAGATAATCGACCAGTTTTCCCAGGTACTGCACGGTTATATCAAGGAACTGCAACTCCTTCTTACCATTCAACAACAGCTTATCGAGAAAATTGGTCAGCACAAGCTGTTACTGAAAGAGAATCTGCTGGTGACACGCAGCGCAGAACCCATTTCTCTAGATGTCGTACAGGATATTCAGGATGCCATCACTTGGTTAACCTCAAGTAAAACACAGGCAGCAACCGAGAAAGTAATCAATGCAACATGGAAAAATATCCTGATCGTTTATGCGATATTTGCGCTGATAATTACCATCTTCCGGTACACATACTGGCCTGTTTACCTTTCCTGGGCACGTATCGGAAACAGTTTGCGGGGAAAGGTCAATCAAGACAGGCTGTTATATCCCGTAGGGATGCTATTGGCTACACTGCTGATATCGGGGTTGGTTTACCTGCCTTTTCAGTTGTCATCGGTGATTCTGCATCATGGTACCAATACAGAAATCGGCCATGCATTCTCGGTAAGCCTACATGTAGCTGCAATTGCCGCTTTTATCTGGTCGTTCATATTGTTGCTGTTTCACCCGGAAGGCTTACTGATCGGTCAATTCAGATGTTCCGAAAAATTGGTCGATAAAATGCACCGGGATACCAGACGCTTTGCACCTGTCATAGCGTTATTGTGCATCATCATCGCCTTCACTGACGCGCTAGACGATGATCTCGTCCGCAATGGCTTTGGCCGGCTGACTTTCATCCTGCTGTGCCTGGTACTCGCAGTGTTCGCTTCGGGATGGATAGCCATCACACGTTCCGGCAAGGCGCTTTATCAGGGTGAATCATTCTATCTGATGCTCAACCCCAGATTCTGGATGACGCTCCTGTTCGTGTTACAAATCGGCATGATCATCATGGCAGCCATTGGTTACTATTTTGCTGCCATTTATCAATACCTGCTCATATTCCAGTCGATCAGCTGGATCATATTCTGCACGTTGACCTTTTTTGTAAGTTTTCGCAGCCTGTTAATCATCCAGCGCAGAATCGCATTCGAACGTGCAATCGAGAAACGGGAGGAGATACAGGCCCAACGTTCAGCATCAGGCAAAAGTGAAGCGGATATACTCGATGACAACTACATTGATGTCAAAACGATCAGCAAGCAGTCCGCCACTGTGCTGAAAATCAGCATTTGGGCATTGCTGATTACCGGACTTGGCTTTATCTGGATCGATGTACTGCCCGCACTCAGTTTTTTGGAGAAGATCACGATCTGGCGTACATCGGTGGAAATCGATAGTGAAGTTATTCTACAACCCATTACATTAAAAACATTACTGGCTGCAATCGTTATTCTGAGCCTTGTCATGATTGCTGCGCATAACCTGCCCGGCACACTTGAACTGTTGGTGTTGCGACATTTATCGCTCGACCGTGGTACGGGATATGCCATGACCACCTTGCTCCGATACACAATCGTGATCATTGGGTTGATGGTAACTCTTCAGAAACTGGGGATGCAGTGGTCAAACATTCAGTGGCTGGTCGCTGCACTGAGCGTCGGATTGGGCTTCGGCCTGCAGGAAGTATTTGCCAATTTTGTTTCCGGTCTGATTCTGTTGTTTGAACGCCCCATCAGAATCGGAGATGTGATTACATTAAACAATATCAGCGGTACTGTCAGCAAGATTCACATTCGTGCAACAACCTTGATCGACGGTGATCGCAAAGAAGTCATCGTGCCCAACAAGATATTCATCACGCAACAGTTCACTAACTGGACGTTGAGTGATCCGACTACGCGCATAATAATTCCGGTAGGGATTGCCTACCGCTCGGATTGTGATAAGGCGCGTGCACTGTTACTGAAAATTGCACATGATCATCCGTTGGTATTACGCGATCCAGAACCGGCCGCATTACTCTTGGGATTTGGTGCTAGTTCTCTGAACTTTGAATTGTGGGTATTTGCCGGACAATTGTCAGACAGAATGAAATTGATGCATGAGCTGCATGTGTTAATCAACCAACATTTCTCAGAAGAAGGAATCGAAATTGCATTCCCGCAGATGGATGTACATTTGCAACCAGAAAGCACAGAAAAGGCAGCCATCGATCAAGCGAAAAAGACAGAATAGCTACTGGATTTTCAGAGACGCCCTTCAGGTAACTTGGTAATCAGCGGCAGATTAAGGTTTACGGAAATATCCACCGCTGATTATCGTTAAGTTGGCTTCACTCAGTGAAGAACTCGCGTGCTTTCTCCATCCAGGATTTTGCACGTGGATGATGCAATGAGCCATCTTTCTGGCTGATAGACTCGAATTCTTCGAGCAATTCCTTCTGGCGCGGAGTCAGATTAACTGGTGTTTCCACTGCAACATGGCACAGCAGATCGCCTGTTGACTGATTACGTACACCGGTAATTCCCTTGCTGCGCAAACGGAAAATCTTACCGGTCTGGGTTCCAGTTGGTACCTTGATGCGAGCATGACCATCAAGCGTGGGCACTTCGATTTCCCCCCCCAATGCCGCCACGGTAAAACTGATTGGTATCTCGCAATGCAAGTGGTTTCCCTCTCTCTGAAAAACAGGGTGGCTGGCCAGATGAATGACCACATACAGATCACCTGCCAACCCGCCGCTTGCACCAGCCTCTCCTTCCCCAGTCAAGCGTATACTGTCGCCCTCATCTACACCAGCCGGAATTCTGACAGACAGGGTTTTATGACGCTTGACTCGCCCTGCTCCCTGGCAATCCGTGCAAGGATCGGAAACAATCTTGCCGCTGCCATGACAATGTGAGCAGGTTTGCTGAATCGAAAAAAAACCCTGTTGCATACGAACCTGGCCATGTCCGTTACAAGTTGGGCAGGTTTTGGGAGATGTCCCCGGTTTTGCACCGCTGCCATGGCAGGTATCACAGGCTTCCTGCCTGGGAATACGTATTTTGGTTTCTGTACCACGCGCCGCCTGTTCCAGTGTAATCTCCAGGTTATAGCGCAGATCAGCGCCACGATGGACACTAGAGCGTCCACCTCCGCGCATGCCAAACAGATCACTGAAAATATCACTGAAAGCGTCACTGAATCCCTGCGCTCCCGCTCCGCCCACTCCGCCATTCAGGCCGGCATGACCAAACTGATCGTAAGCAGCACGTTTGTTGGAATCAGACAGCACCTCATAGGCTTCCTTGATTTCCTTGAATCGTTCTTCCGCCTTCGCATCACCCGCATTCCGGTCAGGATGGTATTTCATTGCCAGCTTCCGATATACCTTCTTCAGCTCGCTCTCATCCGCATCCCGGCCGACACCGAGTACTTCATAATAATCACGTTGACTCATAAAAAATTCCTGCTGGTAGAAATCATCCAGACATCGTTGTGCCGATTACTCCAGCAATTTGATAAAAGGTCCATTGTAATAAGGGATATAAAACGCAGAGGTCAGAGAAAATAGTCATTTCCTCTTTTCTCTGCGTATATTTTCAGTACGAGTTACTGCTATGTGAACTTTGCATCAGCCCTGCGGAAAATCATTTTTTATCCTTGACTTCCTCGAACTCAGCATCAACAACCTCGCCTTCAACCGGCTTTTCTCCGGATTGACCAGCAGAGGCTGATCCGGCACCCGGACCTGCCTGCTGACCGGCTTGTGCCTGTTCCTGGGCATACATTTTTTCGGCCAGCTTGTGTGAGGCTTCGGTCAATACCTGTGTTTTCGCATCAATTGCCTCTTTGTCCCCAGACTTGAGCGCTTCCTCGGCATCTTTCAAGGCTGCCTCAATTTTGGATTTTTCATCCGCCTCCAGCTTGTCGCCATATTCAGTCAATGATTTTTTAACTGAATGAATCATGGCGTCACACTGATTACGGCTGTTAACCAGCTCCAACGCCTTCTTGTCCTCTTCCGCATGTGTCTCGGCGTCTTTTACCATTTTCTGGATTTCATCCTCGGATAACCCGGAGCTTGCCTGGATCTTGATCTTGTTCTCTTTGCCAGTTGCCTTATCTTTGGCCGAGACATGCAAGATTCCATTGGCATCAATATCAAAAGTCACCTCAATCTGCGGCATTCCGCGCTGTGCCGGCGGAATATCAGTCAGGTTAAACTGACCCAGACTTTTATTGCCAGATGCCATTTCCCGTTCACCCTGAAGCACATGGATGGTAACCGCTGTCTGGCTATCCTCCGCTGTTGAAAATATTTGCTGGGCCTTGGTCGGAATAGTGGTGTTTTTCTGGATCAGCTTGGTCATGACACCACCCAGTGTCTCGATTCCTAATGATAGCGGCGTAACATCCAACAGCAGCACATCCTTGACGTCTCCCTGCAATACTCCGCCTTGAATCGCGGCGCCAATTGCAACCGCCTCGTCAGGATTGACGTCCTTACGCGGCTCTTTTCCAAAAATTTCCTTAACCTTATCCTGAACTTTCGGCATGCGAGTCTGACCGCCAACCAGAATCACGTCATCAATGTCAGACACAGACAACCCCGCATCTTTAAGCGCAGTCCGGCAAGGACCTGCGGTGCGTTCGATCAGCTCTTCAACCAGACTTTCCAGTTTGGCTCGTGTAATCTTGACTGCCAGATGTTTGGGACCCGAAGCATCTGCTGTAATGTATGGCAGATTTACTTCCGTCTGCTGACTGGAAGACAACTCGATCTTAGCTTTTTCTGCCGCATCCTTGAGCCGCTGCAGTGCCAGCATGTCTTTTTTCAGATCAATTCCACTCTCTTTCCTGAACTCTTCTACCAGATAACTGATCACACTGGAGTCAAAGTCCTCTCCTCCCAAAAAAGTATCGCCATTGGTCGCCAGTACTTCAAACTGATGTTCACCTTCTATTTCTGCGATTTCAATGATTGAAATATCAAACGTACCCCCTCCCAGATCATATACCGCAATTTTGCGATCACCTTCCTTCTTGTCCATCCCGAATGCAAGCGCTGCTGCAGTTGGCTCATTAATGATTCGCTTGACTTCCAGTCCCGCAATACGCCCTGCATCCTTGGTGGCCTGCCGCTGAGAATCATTGAAATATGCCGGAACAGTGATAACCGCCTCCGTAACCGATTCACCCAGATAATCCTCGGCTGTTTTTTTCATCTTCATCAACACTTGTGCAGAAACCTCTGGTGGAGCAATTTTCCTGCCGCGCACTTCTATCCACGCATCGTTGTTATCAGCGCGCACAATCTTGTATGGTGTAACACTGATATCCTTTTGCACTACTTCTTCATCGAACTTGCGGCCAATCAGTCGCTTGATGGCAAACAGAGTATTTTCCGGATTAGTAACCGCCTGACGTTTGGCCGATGCGCCCACCAGAACTTCATTGTCTTCTGCATAAGCCACAATCGACGGAGTCGTTCTTGTACCTTCAGCATTCTCGATGACCTTAGGTTTGTTGTTTTCCATGACGGCAACGCATGAGTTGGTCGTTCCAAGATCAATGCCAATTATTTTTGCCATAGTATGTCCTTTAAAAGTTGAAATTTATCCTACCAACATGAAATAAGGGTCTTCCTGAAAATCTCAAGTGCTCTTTGCCTTGGAAACAGCAACCATGGCAGGCCGGATTACCCGCTCATGTAATACATACCCCTTTTGCATGACTTGTGTAACTGTGTTGGGAGGTATATCCGATTCCACTGTGCACATGGCTTCATGCTGGTGTGGGTCGAACTTTTCTCCTTGTGGATTGATGGTATGAATGTTGAATTTTTCAAAGACTGCTGCAAGCTGCTTGCGCGTAAGCTCCACACCATCTTTCAAACTCTCAATGGTGGAATTTTCCACAGCCAGCGCAGCATCCAGACTATCCATCACGGCCAGCAACTGGGTGGCAAAATTATCAATAGCATACTTATGTGCATTGGCAATATCTGTTTGCGCGCGTTTGCGGATATTCTCGGTTTCTGCCTTGGCACGCAACCAGGCATCATGATGCTCGGCTGCTCTTATCTCTGCTTCTTTCAGCTGTTGCTCAAGATCTGGAATAACAACACCCTCCTCGGCTCTTTCTGTATTTTCCGTTGATGCACCGGAATGCTGTTTTTCCAGAGTATCCTCCATTTCCGACAGTTTCTGTTCTTCGATAGGTTCCTGGTTATGTGGCTCTTGCATAGATTCCTCCTATAACGGTGCCGGTGATATTGGGGTCAATATTTCCCTTTTCAACCCCAAATCACAAAAAAATCATTGGAGCTGTACTCGGTTTCAATGGGTAAAGATTGGCGGCGGGGAAGATCAGCTTCCTGGGATCAGTTGCTAATATTTTTTGCCAGGTGCGCTGCCAGACCAATGTAACTTGCAGGAGTAAGCTGCAGTAGGCGTTCTCTTTCAGCCACGGGAATATCAAGTTGTTCGATAAACTGTTGAAGTGTGCTGCGGTCGATTCCCGTTTTCCCGCGCGTTAAAGCCTTGAGCTGTTCATACGGGTTGACTATTCCATAACGACGCATCACGGTTTGAATCGGTTCGGCCAGAACTTCCCAGGCATGCTGCAAATCCTCCGATAAACGCATTGGATCTGCTTGCAGCTTTCCAAGCCCCTTAAGACATGAGTCATAGGCCAGTAACGTATGACCAAGCGCCACCCCCATATTGCGCAGCACGGTCGAGTCGGTAAGATCACGCTGCCAGCGTGAGATCGGTAATTTTTCACTCAAATGCCTGAGCAAGGCATTGGCGATACCCAGATTGCCTTCCGAATTTTCAAAATCAATTGGGTTGACCTTATGCGGCATGGTGGAAGAGCCAACCTCATCTGCTTTGGTTTTCTGCCGAAAGTAACCCAGTGAAACGTAGCCCCAGATGTCACGGTTCAGATCAAGCAGGATCGTATTGATGCGAGCGTAGGCATCGAACAGCTCGGCCATGGTGTCATGCGGTTCGATTTGGATCGTATAGGGATTAAAGGTGATGCCGAGCTTCTCGACAAAGGAACGAGCAAACGTTTCCCAGTCGAATTCTGGAAGGGCAATCATGTGGGCATTGTAATTACCCACCGCTCCATTGATTTTACCGGAAATGGTGATAGCGGCAAGACACTCACGCCCCTGACGCAACCGGTAGACAAAATTGGCCATTTCCTTACCCATGGTAGTCGGCGTGGCTGCCTGTCCATGCGTACGGGCAAGCATGGGAACATCAGCCAATTCCCTGGCAAGCGTTGTGAGTTGTTTAATGATGTCATCAAGCGCGGGGAGCATGACCTGATCCCGACTATGTTTGAGCATCAGACCGTGTGACAGGTTGTTGATATCTTCTGAAGTGCAGGCAAAATGAATAAACTCGGAGAGCGCCACAATTTCCTGATCTCCAGCCAGTTTTTCCTTCAGCCAGTACTCTACCGCCTTTACATCATGATTGGTGCGCGCTTCGATAGCTTTGACAGCTTCTGCATCGGCAATGGAAAAATTCTCCGAAAGCTGATTCAACTGTGCAATTACGCTAGCTGACAGCGATGAAACACCGGTCAAGACCGGGATATTCGCTACTGCTTTAAACCACTCAATTTCCACATGAATCCGGTGGCGGATTAATGCATATTCGCTGAAGAAGGGACGCAAGGCTGCCACCTTCTGCTGGTATCGGCCATCTAATGGAGAAAGTGAGAGAAGTGTCGGGATATCCATCAATTAATACTTAAATGATTGTTTGAATTCGGTCATTCACGGTGCGGGAGCGCGCATTTTATCACAGCTCGCCATCATCTCTCCGGCTGGGATAAAATGACATAATCAATATTCCAAAAACAAAAAGGACAATGAAATGCAGCTTATTGGATCACTGACCAGCCCGTATGTACGCAAGGTACGCATCATGCTTGTTGAAAAAAGCATCGACTATGAATTTACCAATGATCCTCCGTTCAGCCCTGACACCAAGGTTGCCCAGGTTAATCCGCTGGGTAAGGTACCGGCTCTGATTATGGATGACGGCTTTATCCTGTTTGATTCACGTGTGATTGTTGAATATCTGGATGACCAGGACAGCGCCAGTTCCACCCGGCTGATTCCGGCTTCCGGACCTGAACGACTGCGCGTCAAGCGCTGGGAAGTGCTTGCTGACGGGATCATCGACGCCTGCGTGGCAATTTATCTTGAACGGAAACGCCCTGAATCACAGCAAAGCCAGGAATGGATAGAACGTCAGCAAAAGAAAATTGACCAGGGGCTGCAGGCAGCTTCATCGGATCTGGGTGATCAAGCATGGTGCGAAGGAGCATCCATGACCTTGGCTGACATCGCACTCGGCTGTGCATTCGGTTATCTGGATGCTCGTTTCGCCGAGATCAAATGGCGTGATACTTACCCCAATCTCGTTCGGTTGGCTAATAAACTGGCAGAACGTCAATCATTTAAAACAACCGTTGCTCCGAATTAATCAACCGAATCACCAAAAACAGAGCCAGGAAACAGCGTGGCTTTAGGAACATCAGCCAGAATAGGCTGAGCGCCCGGAGAAAATCAGCTTTTGGATGAATTATGCGGATCGACCGCAGTCAGCAGACCACGCAAAAGATTCACCTCTTCCTTTTCCAGCCGGGTACGTGCAAACAAACGACGTATCCGGCGCATGAGGTGTTTGGGTTGGTCAGGATCCATAAATCCACTGTGGATCATGACCCGTTCCAGGTGATAGTGTAATCCTTCAATTTCATGCAGGCTGGCGGCATCCGGCAATCGGGATGCAAAATAATGCGCAGCAGCATCTTCTTCAAGTACCATGCGCAGCTCATAAGCCATAACTTGTACCGCAGCTGCCAGGTTAAGCGAAGAACAATCAGGGTTAGCCGGAATCTGCACCGTTACCTGGCAATGACTGATTTCCGCTGCGGTCAATCCGGCACTTTCCCGGCCAAACAGCAACGCTACCGGATGATGCTGTGCATGCCGGATCAGCTCAATGGCTGCCTGCCTGGCATTACAGGTCGGGTGCGGCAAATCACGCCGGCGAGCAGTCAGGGCAGCAGCCAGAAAAGTATCCCCCAGCGCCTCCTCCAGGTTACTGCAGACGTGCGCCGTGTCAAGTATGTCGCGTGCATTGGAGGCGCGGGCATCCGCCTCACTATCCGGAAAGGATTTCGGGTTGATCAGGTAAAGCTTGTTCAGCCCCATGGTTTTCATGGCACGGGCCGTTGCACCGATATTGCCCGGATGGCTGGTATGGCTCAACACAATCCGGACATTATCGAGCGGCGAGGCAGGATTCATATTAGAATAGCGGTTTTCCAGTCATTTGTTTCTAAAGTAAATTTTTTACCATGCATCCCACGCTTACCATCGCAGTTAAGGCAGCTCGCCGGGCCGGCAACATCATCAATCGTGCCTCAATGGATTTGGATCGGCTGACTGTTTCGCGCAAAGCTCACAGCGATTTTGTCAGCGAAGTGGACAAAGCTGCTGAAGATGCCATTATCAAAATATTGCTGGATGCATACCCTGATCATTCGATTCTAGCAGAAGAAAGCGGTGCCAGCGGGAATGCAAACAAATCGGAATATCAGTGGATAATTGATCCATTGGACGGCACCACCAATTTCCTGCACGGATTTCCAAAATACTGCGTCTCGATCGCGTTGTTACACCGTGGAATTTTGTCACAAGCTGTCATCTACGATCCGGTAAGCGATGAATTATTTACTGCCACGCGCGGCAGCGGTGCCTTTCTCAATGATCATCGTATTCGTGTTGGCAAACGAGCACAGTTAGGCGAATGCCTGATCGGCACTGGATTCCCGTTTAGAGATTTCACACATATGGATGCCTATCTGGCCATGTTCAGAGACATGATTCCCAAAACAGCCGGCATTCGCCGCCCGGGCTCTGCGGCACTGGATCTCGCTTACGTTGCCGCCGGACGTTACGATGGCTTCTGGGAAACCGGGTTGGCGCCGTGGGACATTGCAGCCGGATGTCTGCTTATTCTCGAAGCAGGAGGTATGGTTGGTGATTTGGAAGGGAACGGACATTACATGCAAAGTGGGCAGATCGTTGCAGGCAATCCCAAAATCTTCTCCCAGCTTCTGCAAATTATCACCCCCCATCTGACCGAACAGCTTCTTGCCGAGAACCGCGAGTTGCCCAAGTAATTTGAGTTAATCACAGGAGAACCTGATGGAGAACCGAGCACACGCATTTGCTGCCGGTCTGTTCGTACTCCTCCTGGGAGTAGCGGCGGTCATGGCGGTCAAATGGCTTAGTCGTGACAATATTAATCACAATCATTATTTTCTGATTTCTGCTGGTGGCTCTGTATCCGGATTGAATCCGGAAGCATCCGTTCGTTACCGTGGAGTAAATATTGGGAAAGTCGAAGAAATTTACTTTGATAAGGAAAATATACGCAACATCATCGTCCGTATCGCTGTCAGCAGTCACGTTACGCTTCCCAAAAATATCTACGCACAGCTGGCCAGCCAGGGTATCACCGGATTGACTTACGTCGAACTGAATGATGATGTCTCTGAAGCAGGAGCCGGTTATCTGGAAAACGAGGCACATATTTTCCTGAGATCTTCACTTATCAAAACCCTTTCCGACTCTCTGGAAGAAATCCTCAAGAATTCAAACACAGTAATTAAGCAGATAAACAATCTGCTTAATAAAAAAAATCAGGCGCATATTGGCAAGATTTTAAGCCACTTGGAACAGACAGTTCAGCATTATGACAAATTGACAGAAGAGCTCCAGAATGGTTTGCAAGCTTTGCCGCAGTTGACTGGCGAATTCACGTCGACATTCAGGCAAACTCGTCAGGTCATGGAAAATACCAGCCAGGTACTACAAAAACTGAATCAGCAGCAAGGATTAATAGACAACCTGACCCAAGGATCGCTGGAGATGGCTCACACCCTGGATAGCCTGAATGAAACTGGCCAGGCTGTCACGCAAAGTACGCGCAAACTGAATCAATTACTAAATTTGCTGGAAGCACATCCACAAAGCCTGGTATTTGGCAAACCACCCGCCTTGCCTGGCCCTGGCGAACCAGGATTCACGCCACCACAGCCGATAAAATGATGACGAAAGTTTCTATTGCCCTTCTGGCTATTTTGTTGACAGGGTGTACCTTGACACCCAAAGCACCATCCTCCGTCTCAGTTTACGATCTTGGCCCGCCATCTGCTATCACACTCGGATCTTCCCTGTCCTCTCAAGCGACTATTCAGATTATAGATATCGCCGCACCCGTCTGGCTGGATACTCAATCAATCCATTACCGGCTTGCCTACCATGATCCTGCCCGCATCTATACCTATGCTGACAGTCGCTGGAATGCACCACCAGCAGAACTGTTGACCGAGCGCTTCAGGCAGTATTTTGCGACTGGAAACATTGATAGACACCATAAAGACGATACGCCTGTAAACTATCTGTTAAAAATTGATCTGGGTGAGTTCACCCAGATTTTTAATACACCGGGTAATAGCCAGGTTGTTGTTCAACTACGTGCTTCTCTGTATGAACCAACCTCACGCTTGCCAATTGCACACCAGCACTTTCTGGGAAGGCAAGAAACTCAAACAGCGGATGCAGCGGGTGCAGTTACAGCCTTTATTCAGGTAAGTGACAACTTGTTGAATGAGCTGGTACAGTGGTTATCCGACATTCGTCAATAATGAATACAGTATCTTTGGCTAATCAATGATGCGCATACTTGGTCTGATTCTTTTATTACAGTTGCTCCTGTCTGCCTGTGGCTATAAAAGTTCACTTTATCTCCCACAGGATCAACCCGTTAAAAACAATAAGCAGGAAAAGTCATGAGCCATTTCAGCTCATTTAATTATCGAAACCACCAGCTTTTTGCAGAAGAAATTCCACTGACAGCAATTGCAGCTGAGTTTGGCACCCCTTGCTATGTTTACTCAAGTGCGGCAATCCGCACGGCTTACCAAAGCTTTGATCGCGCCTTCGGTCAGAGAAACCATCTGATCTGCTACGCAGTAAAAGCCAATTCAAATCTTGCTGTATTGAACCTGCTTGCCCGCTTGGGCAGCGGCTTTGATATCGTCTCTGGCGGGGAATTGCAGCGAGTATTGAAAGCAGGAGGCGATCTGCAAAAAACGGTTTTCTCTGGAGTAGGCAAAACATTTGAGGAAATTCGTATAGCACTGGCGGCCAATATTTTCTGTTTCAATGTTGAATCAGAAATGGAACTGATCGCATTGAATGAAATTGCCGGACAAATGGGAAAGATCGCGCCAGTCAGTCTGCGCGTCAACCCGGATGTGGATGCTAACACTCACCCTTACATTTCCACAGGAATGAAGGAAAACAAGTTTGGTATCCCGGCTGCAGAGGCTGAACGGATATACGCAATAGCGCAACAGCTCCCCTACATCCGTGTCTCAGGGCTAGATTGTCATATTGGCTCGCAATTGACTGAAATTGCGCCATTCATTGAAGCAGCCCATAAAATGCTGGATTTGCTGGCACGATTACAAGCAACAGGTATTTCCATTGAGCACCTGGATCTTGGTGGAGGACTAGGAGTTCGTTATGATCTGGAAATCCCTCCCACGATAGAGGAGTATGTCAAGGCATTATGCGCGGCTACAGAAAATTATCCGCAGCAATTGCTTATCGAGCCCGGACGTTCAATGGTAGGGAACGCCGGACTACTGCTGACCCGAGTGCATTATCTCAAACACGCACCACACCGCAATTTCGCAATTGTTGATGCTGCAATGAACGACATGTTGAGGCCAGCTCTGTATCAGGCCTATCATTCAATATTACCAATCGCCAAGCGTACAGGAGAGACAAAAATTTACCAGATCGTCGGACCTGTTTGCGAGACAGGCGATTTTCTCGGCCATGACCGTAACCTGACTCTGGAAAGTAATGATTTATTGGCCGTTATGTCTGCAGGCGCGTATGGTATGAGTATGAGCTCAAATTACAATACCCGCCCACGTGCAGTTGAAGTCATGGTGGACGGCAGCTCAGTACATCTCATTCGTGCACGTGAAACAATAGAAGATCTATATGCTCTGGAAAAGATACCAACCTGAAACCCGCACATAACTCCAATTATGTCGGATATCACCACACTCGACGATGCGCGCTACCAGGAATTCATTCTACAAGGCGTATCACGCACTTTCGCGCTCACTATTCCTCAATTGCCGCCAGCATTGCGTGCAGTGATAGGAAATGCCTATCTGTTATGTCGCATTGTCGATACAGTTGAGGATGATAGCGCCCTCACATTGGAGCAAACACGCGAACTGGCTGGAATGTTCACCGAGGTCGTCAGCGGTAGCATCGAAGCTGAAATTTTTGCACAAGCCCTGTACCCTCTACTTTCAGAACACACTATTCCAGCAGAGCATGATCTCATCAAGAATACCCCTGCCGTCATACGAATGACACACAGCTTCAATTCTGTGCAGCGCCAGGCGCTGGAACGCTGTATTCGTATCATGGGGCAAGGAATGGCCGCATATCAGGAAAAAGAATCTTTGGCAGGCCTTGAAAACCTGGCCGAGATGGATCTTTATTGCTACCACGTTGCCGGTGTGGTTGGTGAAATGCTGACTGAATTATTCTGTGATTACTCCCCAGAAATCAATCAACATAAATCGACCCTGATGAAACTGGCTGTATCTTTTGGTCAGGGATTACAGATGACCAATATTCTGAAAGATATCTGGGAAGACAGAAAACGAGGGGCATGCTGGTTACCAAGAGATATTTTTCTGGAAGAAGGGTTTGATCTCGATAATTTACAACCAGGCCGTTGCGCGCAAGGTTTTCATGATGGACTGGGTACCCTGATTGGTATTGCAAAATCACATCTGCACAACGCGATGATCTACACCCGCCTGATCCCATCGCATGAAACAGGGATACGCCGCTTCTGTCTGTGGGCAATAGGTATGGCTGTACTTACTTTAAATAAAATTAATAACAAGCGTAATTTTACTGCTGGGGTACAGGTAAAAATTTCTCGCAGGAGCGTCAAAGCAACCGTTTTAATCACCAGCCTTCTGGCCAGTCAGGATTGGGCACTTAGAAAGGTTTTTTCAATATCTTCCAGAAAGCTGCCGGAAGTACAAATTACTGAATTATAAAGCCGAAACAATCTCGTCATTAAATCGCTGAAGCGCTTTAAGCGGATCTGGTGACCGGGTAATCGGCCTGCCTATAACAAGGTAGCTAGCCCCGTTCCGTATTGCCATAGTCGGCGTCGCAATCCTTGCCTGATCATCCCTATTATCATTTGATGATCGAATACCGGGAGTTATCAGCCAGAAATCCTTACCTGCCTTCTCTCTCAGACTGGCTGCTTCCAGCGCCGAGCAAACCACACCATCCAAACCACAGCGCTGTGCAAGCAGAGCCAGTCGCTGCACGATAATTTCCGGCGAGCCAGATATGCCTAGCTCACTTAAGTCATCATGATTCATACTGGTAAGCAAGGTTACAGCGATGAGTCTGGTTCTCTTTCCATCCAACGCCTGCCGGGCAGCAAGCAACATTTTGCTTCCTCCCAGCGCATGTACATTGATCATCCATACACCCAAACTAGACGCAACACTACAGGCCGCCGCAACAGTGTTCGGAATATCGTGAAATTTCAAATCAAGAAAAACATCAAAGCCCAGTCGCATCAATTTCTCGATCAGCTGTGGACCTGCCAAGGTAAAAAGTTCTTTCCCAACCTTAATCCGACAAAGTCTGCTATCCAGCGTGGCTGCAAAATTCAACGCCGTGCCTTGGTCAGAAAAATCCAGTGCGACGATAATACGCGAATCATTCATACAGCCAGTAATATCAGGGTTTCCTACGGATTTTTTTAATGAGACAGGATAAATACCCGAATAGGGCACCTGCTGCGAAACAGAGGAAAAGCACGACTACTACAGGGACTTCCCATTCCATTCCAAGATAATAGTGTATTGTCACCCTCTCGGAATTCTTGACAGCAACACTGAGTAGAAACAAAAAAACAATCAGGCGTACAAGGGTCATAAATATGTGCATTTCTTCTGATTCAACTCAGAAAAGTAAAACAAAGGAAGACACGAGGTCATAAAGACCCTGTAGCAACTCCGATTAGTGTTCCCGGAAATACCCATAAAATCAACCTAAAGCCGCTCTCTCACTTATTTATCTGATTGCAACATACTCGGAACACCTGCCTATTCCAAGTAATCACGCAGGAAAGCGTGATCAGTAATTCACTGATTTCCGAGCATATTGTAGATTTACGCAACAAAAATCGGAAAGAAATGAGACACGCTTTCTTCTGGTGCAACGTTATTTTCAAGAGACACGGATTTCTAGCCTGTAGCCTGATCAAGCAGGTTATGCTGTTTATGGCTGGAATCAATCAGTTCTCGCATTTTTTTACCTGCCTTGAAGTGAGGAACATATTTCTCCGGCACATGAACCTTTTCACCTGATTTAGGGTTGCGCCCGACACGTGAAGGCCTGTAATTTAGATCGAAACTGCCAAATCCACGAATCTCGATACGTTCCCCTCTGGCAAGGCTTTTCGCCATTGCATCCAGAATAATCTTGACGACTAATTCTGCATCCTTTGCCAGCAGCTGAGGAAAGCGTTCCGCCAGCTTGGAAATCAGTTCGGATTTCGTCATGGCCAGCTTTTATTCTTCTGAAGATTTACTATCAATCTTGGCTTTAAGTAATGCACCCAGATTAGTAGTACCCGCACTGGCTGGAGATGGAGCCAGCGATCTGATCGCTTTATCTTCTTCCTCCTGGATCCTGGCTTTAACTGACAAACTGATACTTCGGCTCTTACGATCAATATTAATAATCGCGGCCTCAAGCTCATCCCCTTCGTTAACACGAGTACGAATATCTTCGATCTTGTCACGAGAAAATTCAGAAGCGCGCAAATAACCCTCTACATCATCCGTCAGTGCAATAACGGCACCCTTGGCATCCACAGATTTCACGGTACCCTTGACAAGGCTGCCTTTATCATGCGAAGCGACATAAATATTAAAGGGATCACCTTCCAACTGTTTGATACCCAAAGAAATACGCTCTTTTTCTACATCGATGGACAACACTACAGCTTCCACCTCATCACCTTTTCTAAATTCACTGATTGCTTTTTCACCTGTCTGAATCCAGGAAAGATCGGACAGATGTACCAAACCATCAATATTCCCTGGCAACCCGATGAATAAACCGAAATCTGTAATAGATTTAATTTGACCAGTAACTTTGTTGCCTTTTTCATGACTCAGTGAAAATTCTTCCCAAGGATTAGGTTTACACTGTTTCATGCCCAGTGAAATACGCCGACGATCTTCATCAATCTCAAGAATCATGACTTCGACTTCGTCACCCAGCTGCACAATTTTGGACGGATAAACATTCTTGTTGGTCCAGTCCATTTCCGAGACATGCACCAAGCCTTCGATACCCTGTTCAATTTCAACAAAGGCACCATAATCAGTCATATTGGTAACTTTGCCGAACATGCGCGTACCTTGAGGATAACGCCTGGAAAGGCCAATCCACGGATCCTCCGTGAGCTGTTTCAGTCCCAGGGACACACGATTTTTTTCCTGATCAAATTTCAGGATTTTGGCAGAAACTTCATCGCCAACATTGATAACTTCAGTTGGATGTTTGACACGGCGCCAGGCAAGATCGGTAATGTGCAACAATCCATCAATACCACCCAGATCGACAAATGCACCGTAGTCCGTAATGTTCTTGACAATCCCTTGGACAACCGCCCCCTCCTGCAAACTGGCCAGCAACTCATCCCGGTCTGCTCCTTGAGTCTCTTCCAGCACCGCACGCCTGGATACAACCACGTTATTACGCTTGCGATCAAGCTTGATCACCTTGAATTCCATTTCCTTGTTTTCATAAGGTGTCATGTCTTTAACCGGACGGATATCCACCAGGGAACCTGGCAGAAAAGCACGAATACCATTGATTGTGGCTGTTAACCCGCCTTTTACTTTTCCGTTAACCATGCCGGTAACAATTGTGCCTTTTTCCATGGCATCTTCCAGCTCATACCAAGCATTCAGGCGCTTTGCCTTATCTCTCGACAATCGGCTTTCACCGTAACCATTTTCAAGCGCTTCAATAGCAACACTGACAAAGTCGCCCTCATGAGCCTCAACCTCGCCCCTGTCATTCTTGAATTCTTCAATCGGGATATAGCTCTCGGATTTAAGCCCTGCATTAACCACAACAAAGTTGTAATCAACACGAATAATTTCAGCAGTAATTACTTCACCCACACGCATTTCCTTATGCGAAAGGCTCTCATTGAAAAGTTCGGCAAAGCTTTCTGTAGAATCCGCTACACTGGTTGCAATAGTCATTTAAAAAATACCCGATCGTAAACAATTCCCCTCTAAAAAACAAAAGGGGACAGGTTGGTTGGTTAATAAAAATAACAACTGAAAAACTTAAATTCCAAAGTCACTCAATACTACCGGAGTCAGCATACATACCCAATACCTTGCCGACAACCTGATCTATATTGAGGCCAGTTGTATCCAGCAAACATGTATCTTCACACTGTTGCAGTGGCGACGCAACACGCTTGCTGTCACGCTCATCACGCTCGCGAAGAGCCAGGACAAGATGCGCGATACTAGCATTTATTCCCTTCTCCATCAACTGCTTATGACGCCGACGCGCGCGCTCTTCTTCATTGGCAGTAAGATAAATTTTCAAAGTGGCGTCAGGAAAAATGACTGATCCCATGTCGCGTCCGTCAGCCACCAAGCCCGGTAGTTTACGGAAATCCCGCTGACGCTCCAGCAGTTCCACTCTGAGCGCAGAATATTGTGCGATTTTAGAAGCATACTCTCCGCATGCTTCTGCACGGATCTCATCACTTACATCTATCCCGTCCAGCCGGATTGATGAATCTGCAAAAGACACATCCAGACTTCGGGCAATACCAACCACTCCTTGCTCATCACCGGCATCTACACCGCGCTTCATGGCAGCCAGCGCCACCAGACGATAAAGTGCACCGCTATCAAGGTAATGAAACCCGAGCGCCTGTGATACAAGACGGGCGATTGTACCTTTCCCTGATGCGGAAGGGCCATCCAGTGTAATTACCGGAACATATTGATTTTTCATGGTTCACTCGATCCAAGCAAGATACTTCCGGTATTTAAATTGTTGCTTGTGAAATTTGGGTTCAATACACTTCTGGAAATTATTGGTGTGTAATGGCTGTGAATTTTTCAAAATAATCCGGGAAAGTTTTAGCTACACAATGTGGGTCATTGATGCGCACCGGTGTACCCAAGGATATCAGGGAAAAGCACATCGCCATCCGGTGATCATCGTAGGTATCAATCACAGTATTGGCCACCAAAGGGCCGTCCGGCGGCGTGATCCGCAGAAAATCATCGCCAGATTCCACTTGAGCACCCAGCTTGCGAAGTTCTGTTGACATCGCAGTGATCCGGTCTGTTTCCTTGACCCGCCAACTCGCTATATTCCTGAGCGTAGTCGTCCCTTGCGCAAACAATGCGGTCGTAGCCAGTGTCATAGCAGCATCAGGGATATGATTACAATCAAAATCAATCGCCTTTAAAACCTTGCCGTCAGATCTGTAGCCTGGGGCACTGGATTCTATCCAGTCACTCCCCATTTTGATGCAAGCTCCCATCGCTTCCAGCGCTTCAACAAAGCGGATATCTCCCTGACAGCTATCGCGTCCTACGCCATCAACACGCACCGGGCCACCTGCTATAGCTCCGGCAGCAAGAAAATAGGAAGCAGACGACGCATCCCCTTCAACAACGATCTTTCCCGGGCTGTGATAAATCTGATTCCCTGGCACGATAAAACGCAGCCAGGATTCCCGTTCAACCTGCACGCCAAAATAGGCCATTTGCGCAATGGTGAGTGTTACGTAGGGTTGTGAGATAAGTGTACCGTTGACAATGATGGTTGCTGGTTCACCAGCCAGAGGCAACGCCATCAGCAATCCACTGAGAAACTGACTGGAAATATTTCCATTGATAAGAATATCAGCTGGGTGGATTGCAGCCGGATGGATCTCCAATGGGGGAAAATGCTCTCGCTCAAGATAGGTAATTACAGCCCCAACTTGACGTAACGCATCCACTAAATCGCCAATCGGCCGCTCATGCATGCGTGGCACACCTGAAAGATGATAATGACCATGCATCAATGACAGTACCGCAGTTAACGGGCGAAAGGCTGTTCCGGCATTGCCCAGAAACAGATCAGCTTCCTTTACAGAAAATCTCCCACTGCACCCCGTTATCAGATATTGACCTTCATCAGTGCGAGTAACAGCTACCCCAAGCATCTTCAGAGCATCCAACATCCGCCCGGTATCATCGGATTCGAGCAGATTACTGATCGTTGTAGTGCCTTCAGCAAGTGCAGACAACAGAAGAACACGGTTAGAAATACTTTTCGAACCCGGCAAACGTACCTTACCTGCTGCACAACGAACCAGAGGAAGATCAAGCCATTCCATAAGCTAGCGACCTTCTGCCAGTAAAAGGCAGGAATCAATCAAAACATAATGATTTCTTTTCATTTGTTCAACAATAATTGATCCAGCTTCGTGAATCATCTTCAAATTAGGCAAATGTACATTAAAGTGGTAATTCTGTTTTTAGATTATCCAGCCGAATTTATACCCACTTTAAGCCCCGGATATTTTTTGTACCGATAATCCTTACTGAATGAACCTATCTGTAAATTAACAATTTACATCTGTCACCGAAACATTAACGCAACCGACTCTACTAAAGCCACCTCAGATCAAATACAATACAACCCTTATTCTTATAATAACTTTATTCATATTCAACGAGGTTAACTGATGGAAGATACTGCACCGATAGCCAACTTGCTTTATTCGATACTGGCCCTTCCGATTGCCTTTATGGTTCTCTATTGGGTTAAAATTCGCAAAGACCGGCACCGCAATGAATCGGGAGAAATAGAATACAGGAGCCTGGGACACGCGCTATCTTTCTTCGTAGTCGAAGGACTTGCGCTGGTAGGCAGCCTGTCCATCCTTATCACCGCTGTTTCAGGCATCGTTCGCTATATTATTTATATATATGGCTGATCTGACGTCTGTTCCGGGAACACAAAAAAACGAAAGGTATCTACCGGTCAGATCAAGAAGCTGCTTTACCGGTTTCCGGAACAGCGTCAGCACGCTTGCTCTTCACTTTTTTCTGCTCAAACTCAAATCCGATCTTGCCTTCCGGCCCTACAACTAGGTAAGCAGAAAAAGGCCGCCCTTTCTTGGAAATAAATCCTGTCAGCAAATCGGTTCTGCCCGTCTGAAGCAGTTTGATCACCTGTTCCGTATCGATAGCGCGATTCAGAATAATTTTTCCAGTTCTGAAACTGCAGGAAGGGCTTGGCCCTACCGCCTTTTCACAAACATAAAATAATTTGTGTTCATATACAGAATGTCCACACTGAGGACATTTTCCAAGCACTTGCTGTGCCGAAAAATCAACTTCCTCTTCTGTTTGGGTGGCTTCGTTGCCAAAATCAAACTTCATTTCATGATCATCTGTCAACCTGACAAGGGCGTTGAATGCACGTCCCATCTTGCTGCGAAAGCCTGACAAAGGACCAACCTCGCGGGTGGAAATCAGCGTTTCCATTTCATTCACCTCGAACTGCCGCCCTGCCAGAATCTTCCACAATGCAAAATCACATTGCTGACATTGAAATTTTTTATAGGTTTCCTTTATTACGCCACTGCATTTAGGACAAGGTACCTGGAGGGTTGCAAAATCTCCGCTGATAGTCTTACCTCGATGATTTTTAGCTTGCTCGACGATATGACGAGTCATCGTAGCAATCTTCTCCATGAAGACATCACGCTTAAGCTGGCCCTGCTCAATTTGACGCAACTTGAATTCCCAGTCTCCGGTCAACTCGGGTGAAATCAGCTCGGAAACCTTGATTCCCCGCAACAAAGTCACTAACGAGAATGCTTTGGCTGTCGGTTGCAACTCCCTCCCTGAACGCTCAACATAATTTTCATGAATCAGGCCTTCTATGATGGCAGCACGTGTAGCGGGTGTACCTAACCCTTTAGTACTCATGGCTGCACGCAACTCTTCATCTTCCACCAGTTTTCCGGCACCCTCCATCGCGGATAACAACGTGGATTCGTTATATCTGGCAGGGGGATGCGTTTGATTGGCAACTGCAGTTACTTCCTGGGCTAGAACCGTTTCGCCCGGTGTCACTGCCACCAGCACTGACTCTTCTTCCTGCCCCCGGACAGATTCCACCTTGCCATAAACAGTCTGCCAGCCAGCATGCACCAAAACCTTACCTTCCGTTTTAAAAGGCTCATCTTCCACCCTAGTAATGCGGGTTGTAACCAAAAACTCGGCTGCCGGGTAGAAAATTGCCAGAAACCGTTTGGTCACCAGGTCGTAGAGCTTCTCTTCCGCCTCATTGAGTTTTTTTGGAACCAGCGCTGTAGGGATAATTGCGAAGTGGTCTGAAACCTTTGCATTATTGAAAATCCGTTTGTTCGGTTTTACCCAGTCAGATTTTAAAATCTGACTGGCAAACTGATCATAATGTGATTCTTTCAGCGCCTGCAGCGTATCCTTGACTGTTTCCGAATAATCTTCAGGAAGTGCACGCGAATCAGTACGAGGATAAGTTAGCACCTTATGTTTCTCATACAAAGCCTGAGCAAGTCCTAACGTCGTTTTGGCAGAAAAACCAAAACGGCTATTGGCCTCCCGTTGCAGACTGGTCAGATCGTATAGTAAAGGACAGTTCTCCCTGGTCGGTTTGCTTTCTTCGGAAACAATCCCGGTTCGCCCATCGCATTTATCCCGAATCGCTTCAGCTCTGGCATGATCCCAAATCCGATCCGCCCTGGATTCAGATTCATCCTTACGCTTGCTAAAGCTTTCATCAAACCATTTTGCTTTATAGGAACCATTTTCTGCCTGAAAAACAGCATGAATCTCCCAATAGTCCCTGGCCACAAACTTCTTGATCGCCTCTTCTCGTTCAACCAGTATGGCCAGTGTAGGCGTTTGCACACGCCCGACTGTCGTTTTATGAAATCCGCCTTCCTGCGAGTTGAATGCAGTCATGACACGCGTGCCATTAATACCTACTAGCCAATCCGCTTCAGAACGGCTAACGGCCGCATCTGCCAAAGGCTGCACTTCGCTATCTTCCAGCAGATTTGTAAAAGCTTCCCGTATGGCCACGGGTGTCATAGATTGCAACCACAAACGTTTAATCGGTTTTTTGCTGCCAGTATGACGCACGATATAACGAAAAATCAGTTCACCTTCACGTCCTGCATCGCATGCATTAATTAACACATCAACATCTTTGCGCTTGATCAGCTTGCTCAACAGCTTGAGGCGATCCATGGTTTTCTCGATCGGAGCAAGATCAAAGCGTGGAGGAATAACGGGTAAATGATCAAAACTCCATTTCCCTCGCTTAACCTCATATTCCTCCGGGACAATTAATTCCAGCAAATGCCCGATTGCGGAGGACAAGACATATTCATCACTCTCGAAATAGTCACCCTGCTTGGTAAATCCGCCCAGGACACGCGCTATATCATTAGCAACAGAAGGTTTCTCGGCGATGATTAGTTTTTTACTCATAAGGTACTTATAAACTGCTATAGACACAATGAACAACTGACACACGGGCTACGTCAGCCGATCAAATCATCCGGTCTCCTGGCTGCCGGTCATGAACGGGTTGGATGGAAAGAGTATCTGCAAGGCATTAGTGCCGCTGGTGGGAATCACTGACTACAAATAATTTTTCGATGGTATTGCTGTCGGCCAGCTGATTCTGGATCCAAAGATCAAACAGCACCACCAGTTTTATCTTTTCCACGCTGGAAGTATCACCATCCATGCGGATGACCCGATCGATTAACAATTCACGTTGCAGCGGATTAATGACACCAGCCTGTTCAAGAAAGAAAATGAATCCGCGTCCTTCCGTATCAATAATCTCCATCTCTTCTTTTGTAAAATGGCGCATTGAATTGCTTTCAGCCAGCCCAGCCAGATAACCCTCCGTATCGTGATGAGAAAATTCGGACAACCAGTCAAGTGCCAGCGTAATTTCTTCGTCATCAAAGCCCGCCATGGTTAATTTCCGGGTCAACGTAGCAGAATCCGGATAGTTTCCGGTATCGAAGTAATTTTCAAACAAGTAAACAAGAATATCGAACATAGCCCACCCTGCAACCTCAAATTAAAATTACTACAAGACACCTTAAACAGGGTAACGAATTACTACCAAACACTCAATGAATCAACGAACACGTTGGTATCTTCCTCCAGGAAGACTACCAATCTTACCTTCCAATTCCAAGATCAGTAGCATGGCGGATACCGCCTCAACCGTCAAGCCACTGCGTGTGCAAAGCGTATCAATATCGATGGAATCATAGTCAAAATATATTAGTAGCCCGGTATCATCAATACAATCACCACTTGCATTTACCAATCCACCCGTTTCATTATGATTAGCCGGAGCAGCTTCAATTTGTTGTATCGGCTGATGATTCAATTCATCCAGAATATCCTGGATATTCTCAACCAGTTTCGCGCCCTGTTTAATCAACGCATGGCAGCCTTTTGACAAAGGAGAATGGATAGAACCGGGTATGGCCATCACATCACGCCCTTGCTCCAGCGCCAGCCTGGCAGTAATGAGTGACCCACTATACAACGTAGCTTCCACAACTAAACATGCATGACACATACCGCTGATGATACGATTTCTGCGCGGAAAATTTTTGCTCATGGCGGGCACCCCCAAGGGAAACTCGGAAATCAGAGCACCCTCATCTGCCAGTTTATGAGCAAGTTCACGATTCTTGGAGGGATAGACCAGATCAAGTCCGGTGCCAATAATAGCCATGCTGGAAGACGCACCGCGCAGCCCGCCCTGATGGGCCGCTGTATCAATACCTTGCGCCAGACCACTGATCACACAGAATCCTGCGTTACTGGCAGCCTCGGCAAAAGCATCGGCATTTGCAAATCCCTGTGGCGTTGCATTGCGACTGCCGACTATTGCCAGGGCCGGTCGCGCCAGAAATTTCCGCTGGCCTTTAAAATACAGGATTGGAGGGGGATCAGGAATATTGAGCAGAAGTCCTGGATAATCCGGATCTGCTAACGTAATCAGTGAATTAAGCGGGTCTTGCAGCCATTCAATCGTTTTGGCAAACTTATCCTCATCCACTTTGCGCTGAAAAATACTGGTGGCAACTGTTTTTTTTACGACACCTTCAAGCGCACGCTGATTTGCAGCAAGCACCTCAGCTGGATCGCCAAAAGCGACCAGCAATCGGCGCAAGCTTCCACTCCCTACACCCTCTGTCAGGCCAAGGCGCAGCCAAGATTCAATATCCCGGTCAATCTGCATAGAAAAAAGAACTCATCCCGATAACAACTTTAAACAACTGAAAAGCTGTACTACAAAAATTAACACGCGGGCGAGTATAGTAACTTTGCACCACCTTGTCAGGGTGTTTTTACAACATCCACCACCTTGATTGACCGGGTACTCTGCATAATCAGCGCATAGGAAACTGTATCAAATACACGGAAAACCATCGCTAAACCCACCCGCTCATCAGGCAAACCAATCTGCTTTCCCTCATGCGACCGAATATTGTTCTCGTGATAAACAGCCAATACATGCCCCGGTTCAATTCCACTGTTGCTCCCCAGATTAAGCGTAACAATCATATTCTCGCCAATTTCATTCACTCCACCATAAACTGAAATGATTCGACCGACCACGGAAAAATCAGGGGCATGCGGCAAGTAATTATCTATTTTTGCCGATGAAAGCGGAAGCAGACGATCGCCTTTCAGAATTTCCTGTACCGAACGGGAAATTATTGCGGTACTGATAGCTGCAAAATCAGTAATTTCAACAGTCCCCAGATAAACTGCTTCATAACCCAGGATGCGATTATCGCGATCAGGATCAGTTAATGCCTTCCCGTCACGAAATACCTGCCAGATTACACCCTGATCAACGGGCAGATCACGTATATAAATTTTGTCACCGGTGCTCAGAATCACCCGATCATCACTTGCTCCTAAAATAACAGGGGCTCCATCCAATCTACCCTTTTCGATTACCAGTGGTTGACTTAGAAAAGGTTCTATTTTCTCAGCAGGAATACCAGGAATGGCCCGCACCGCTGACTTCTCAACGCGAATCCCGGGAGAAAGCCGGACGGTACCTTTTTCACTTGCCATTCTCAGGCGGCTGCCATACAAAGTATTTTCCACAATGATGACATCTCCTGGATAAATCCGATGCGGATTCCTGATCTGCTCACGGTTCATCCGCCAGATTTCAGGCCAGCGCCACGGCTCTCTGAGAAACCGGGAAGCAATGCCCCAGAGCGTATCACCGGGAACAACCTGGTAATGCTCAGGTGCATTCTCTCGCAATCTGGTTTCACCAGCCGCAGAAGACAACCCGGAAAACAGGTTGATAAACAAAATCGCAGATATAATTGTCAAAGTACGCATAAGGGTTCTTCATCTCCATCAAGGTACCCGGAAAAGTAAAGTTATTTTGTTTGTTCCGGACGAACCACAAAATCACCAGACTGGACAGAGCACCGGATTGATCATAAAAATTGACCAGTGCACAATGATAGAACCTTCCCCAAAACTCCAGTATTTGAACTATGCAAATTTGTTATGGCAATTCTGAACATACTTCGATATCCCGATGAACGATTGCATAAAATTGCAGCCGTCGTACCATCAGTCACTCGGGAAATACGCATCCTGGCCAGCAATATGGCCGAAACCATGTATGCCGCTGCCGGTGTTGGCCTGGCAGCCACCCAAGTGGATGTTCATAAGCGAGTCGTCGTAATTGATACCTCCGAAACTCGTGACGAACTGCTGGTTTTAATCAATCCGGAAATTATCGCCAGCACAGGAAAATCGGAAACACAGGAAGGCTGTCTTTCCGTACCCGGTATTTTTGACAAAGTTTCTCGCGCCGAACAGATTACTGTCCGGGCAACTGATATTGATGGAAAATCATTTGAAATGGATGCAACCGGATTGCTGGCGGTTTGTATTCAGCATGAAATGGATCATCTTATCGGGAAGGTATTTGTCGAATATCTATCACCTTTCAAGCAATCCCGTATTCTGAGCAAGCTAAAAAAACAGGCGCGTAAACAAATTGCCTGACCAGATACCAACCAGCGCTCATATTCCGGTAACTCACATTGATCCAGCGAGCACGGTCACGCATGAAAATCATCTTCGCAGGCACTCCCGTTTTTGCGGCGAAAGCCCTGGAGGCAGTACAAAAATCAGGATTCGATATCCTCCTGGTCCTGACCCAACCGGATCGACCGGCTGGACGCGGCATGAAACTACAGGCAAGTCCGGTTAAGATACTGGCGCAGCAATACAACATTCCACTATTACAACCAGAAACATTAAAGTCACCGGATATACAAACACAACTTGAAACACTCAAGCCTGACGTAATGATTGTCGCAGCCTACGGACTAATATTACCGGAAGCGGTATTGCGTATCCCGCGTCACGGTTGCATCAACATCCACGCCTCCCTGCTGCCACGCTGGCGTGGCGCCGCCCCTATTCAACGCGCTCTTTTGGAGGGTGATGCAGAAACCGGTATTTCCATCATGCAAATGGATCAAGGGCTGGATACCGGAGCAGTTCTGCTAAAACGCGCATTTCTCATAGAACCACATGACACTGCCGCCACCTTGCACGACAAGCTGGCTGATCTGGGTGGTAAATGTATTGTGGAAACCCTGACATTGCTGGATCAGGACAAACTAACTCCCACGTTACAGGATAATGCAAGCGCCTGTTATGCAGCAAAAATCAGAAAATCCGAGGCCGAGATCGATTGGACACGTGATTCCACCCATATTGACCGGATGATCCGGACATTTAACCCGTATCCCGGCGCATTTACCAGCCTGCATGGCAGCATGATCAAACTATGGCAGGCCAATATCATCAATCGCAGCGACACCCGTCAGGCCGGTGAGATTATTGCTGCTGACCATAACGGGATAATCGTGGCATGCGGACGAGATGCTTTATCCATCAACATTCTGCAAAAAGCAGGTGGAAAAAAACTGACTGCTGCGCAATTCCTTGCCGGACACCCTCTACAACCTGGAGAACATTTCCAAAAAACCACACAGGGTCACCTGTGATTTTTCTTGAAAATGATTGAAATTCAATTACTGGCCATACAGGCAATCGGGGAGGTTTTTGCAGGCGCCAATCTGAACGAAGTATTGCGTAACATCTGGCAGATCAATTCCCGGCTTACGCCCCAACAACGCGGCGCCATTCAGGACATTGCCTATGGCACGCTCCGCCATTATGGTCAGCTTGACACCATCCTTCATCAATTATTAAATAAACCGGCACAAGACAAATCACTTCATTACCTGTTGGCAATCGCACTCTACCAGCTTTGTTACAGCAAAGCCCCGGCACATGCCATTGTCGATCACGCCGTGTCATCTTCCCGCAAAATCACACGCAATCCTGCCGCATCGGGATTGATCAACGCTGTGTTACGTAATTTCATGCGGCAGCGCACTTTATTGCTTGATCAAATCAAGAGCAATGAAGTCGCCCGCTATTCCTATCCGCAATGGTGGATTGACAAACTGCGTCAGCAATATCCGCAGGACTATAAAGCCATTCTGCTCGCAGGCAATGAGCACCCTGCTATGATTTTACGCATTAATTCGTTACGCACCTCGGTTAATCATTATCAGGCAATGCTGGATGCTCAGGGGATTGGCTCCGAATGGTTGGGGGGCAGTGCCCTGCAACTTATCAGGCCGGTCTCTGTGGAGAAATTACCCGGGTTTTCCGAAGGACTGGTGACTGTACAGGACGCGGGCGCACAATTTGCCGCCCCCCTGCTGGATGTCAAAGCAGGGATGCGTGTGCTGGATGCCTGTGCCGCACCAGGCGGAAAAAGCACCCATCTGGCTGAGTTAACTGAAAATATCAAATTGACGGTGCTGGATAAATATGAAGATCGGCTTACCAGGTTGACAGAAAATTTCTCTCGCCTGCAAATAACTGATTATCAGTTGATTTGTGGCGATGCAATGAATCCGTCGCAATGGTGGAATGGCCAATTGTATGATCGAATCCTGGCTGATGTCCCGTGTTCTGCTTCAGGCGTGGTCAACCGCCACCCGGATATCAAATGGCTCAGAAGACCAGGTGACACAGATAACTTCGCACAAATTCAGACAACCATATTGAATGAACTGTGGCCATTACTGCGGCATGGAGGAAAACTGCTGTATGCCACCTGCTCCGTATTCAATGAAGAAAATAACCTGATTACTGAAAAATTCCTGTCAATCCATCAGGATGCCAGCAGATTACCCTGCTCCCACGAAGAAATTAACAACGGCCAGCTGCTGCCGGGACCGCACCATGATGGCTTTTTTTATGCCTTGCTCCAAAAAAACTGACATGCACGCTGACATAAGGAGTCCCTGGCTCAGTATCGTTTTATTGTTAATCGTGCTGTTTTCATCAACCACACTTGCCGCCAAAGGACATATAGAAATAGAGTCTTTCCAGCTTAAAGAATCAGGCAAACGCTTTTATATCGATGTCCAGGCTGACATTGGTTTGAGCAAAACGATGAAGCAAGCCCTGAAAAAGGGGGTCGATCTTTATTTCGTCACCCGGCTTTTGATTATGAAACCACGCTGGTATTGGCTGAATGAAGAAGTCGCTCGCTATAAAGAAAGAACCACGCTCAGCTATCAGGCACTAACCAGGCAATATCGCCTGGTTCAACGCGGCCAGTCACAAAATTTTCCAACACTAAAAGCTGCATTACAGGCTTTGGGACATCAGCCAGATCTTTTGATCAGGGAACACACCCCACTCCTCCCGGACACCACTTACACCGCAGTTCTGCAGGTATGGCTGGATGTCTCACGGCTATCTAAACCGTTTCAACTGGAATGGCTTGATACTCAGGACTGGAATCTCATTTCTGAAAAAAAAATCTGGCAGGTTACATTTCCGCCTACCCCTGAAGCTGACAACGAATCTGATTATCGTTAGAGCCCGTTTATGAAATACGTTATTTTCGTTGTCGCAGGATTAAGTACCATTATGCTATTCCTGCTGGCCTCAGCCGGAGCCAATACCGAATTTTTTGAACGCCATTACCGCTGGCTGATTGTCAGCATCGTAATTTTTCTGCTGCTCTTGATTGGAATCGTTGGATTTCTACTCGGACGATTACGGCGCAGACTCAAGACTGGTGTATTCGGTTCAAAGTTGGCACTGCGGCTTCTGATGGTTTTTTCCCTGATGGCCATTCTGCCCGGCGCGCTGGTGTATGGTATTTCAGTACAGTTTCTGGGAAAAAGTATTGAATCCTGGTTTGATGTCAAAGTGGATCGCGCACTGGAAGGTGGACTAACGCTGGGGCAAACGATACTGGATAACCTGCTGGAGGAATTGCAGAAAAAGGCGCGGGCCGCCGCAATTGATCTGGCTGAACCGTCATCATTTCCTTTGACCGTTTTGAATCAGCTTCTAATTCAATCACAAATACAGGAAGCTACCCTGTTCAACCAGGATGGAAAGGTCATCGCCTTTACCGGTTTGGATGATACCGTATTGTTTCCCGAAATCCCCAATACAGAAGCGATGCGGCGCATCCGGATGCAGAGGGATTACAGTGCGGTCGAAACACTCGCGAATAACACGCTGTATCTGCGAGTACTTGTTCCAGTCAACATACTAAGCGCCAACGAAGATATCCGAGTACTACAGGTACTGCAACGGGTGCCGCAATCCATCGCACACAACGCGGAAATCGTTCAGGCTGGCTTTAGTGATTATCAGGAATTAATGCTGTCTCGTCAGGGATTGACTCGGCTGTACAGCGTAACATTGACCCTGGCCTTGTTGCTTGCTCTGTTTTCCGCACTGGCCGGTGCATTTCTGATCAGCGAAAAATTAAGCGCGCCACTGGGGTCATTGGCAGAAGGAACACGCGCCGTAGCTCAGGGTGATTTCAGCCGGCGACACCAGATTCACAGTACCGATGAATTCGGTATCTTGACTGAATCATTCAATCTCATGACTGAACAACTGGAGGCCGCACGCACCATCGCACAGCAGCATCAACAGGAAATTGAAAATGCACGTGCCTATCTCGAAAATATTCTGGCCAATCTGTCATCAGGTGTTATCGTCTTTGATAAAGTATTGAGAATACGTGCAGTCAATCAGAGTGCAGAGCAAATACTGCAAATTCCGCTGACCAATTTCGAGGGATTAACCATAGAAGAATGCGCCAAACAGGAAGCGGGATTGCGGTTATTGGCCGGGGAAATAAGAAGCGGCTTTGATTCTGAAGAGGTTGGTGAATGGCAAAGACAAGTATTGCACTTCAATGCAGATAAGGAGCAGGTGCTGCTTCTGCGAGGCTCTCGCCTACCCCAGGCATCCGGTGGCGGTGTTGTGGTATTCGACGACATCACCAGCCTGTTACAAGTCCAGCGTACCGTAGCATGGGGAGAAGTAGCACGACGCCTGGCGCATGAGATTAAAAATCCACTTACGCCGATCCAGTTATCCGCTGAGCGTTTGCAGCATAAGCTGATCAGCAAACTCGACGAGCCAGATGCCAGAATTCTGAAGCGTTCTACAGAAACAATCGTGAATCAGGTTGAAGCCCTGAAAAAAATGGTGAACGAATTCCGGGAATACGCACGAGTACCTGAACCCGAGTTATACCAGGTAGATATCAACCGGCTGGTACGGGAGATTCTGGCGCTTTATCAGACGACTGACAACACAGAAAACGAATCACCACTGCCGCCAATCACGATAGAACTAGCAGGAGAGCTTGCCCCTGTCAGAGGAGATCCGGCGAGGTTGCGTCAAGTCATTCACAACTTGCTGCAGAACGCGCAAGATGCACTGGCCAATATAAAAGAAGCTGCTATTACTGTGCGGACCAGATCCGTTAATAACGGAATCGAGCTGAGTGTGACTGATAATGGCAAAGGATTCCCGGAGCAGGTCAAAACACATGTATTTGAGCCCTATGTCACCACCAAACCAAGAGGTACCGGGCTCGGGTTGCCGATTGTCAAAAAAATTGTGGATGAGCACGGTGGCACTGTCAAAATACAAAATATTCAGCCGCATGGTGCACAGGTTTCAATCATTCTGCCTGCATTCCTCCACAACAGTTCGCATGTTTCATCTGAGGCAGCTCATGCCTGAGATGCTCAGTGATCCAATTGCAGATTGCAAAGTAAATCAGTTGGCATTTTCACAAAATTTTGCACAGGCAAAACATGCAAGGCACAATATAGAGATAACTGCTCTGCCCAAAGCAGTCCATCGCCATTTACAAAATCGAAAACTCTTAACAACAGAGCTCCGGGACAACACCCGACCAGAAGGCTGGAATCAAATCTGAATCTGAATCTGAATCTGCACCATAACAAGCGTAAACAGGGATGGATACCGCCCGCAGAAACAAATTCTCGTACCCCAGTCACATGAAAGGATAAGGATCACATGGCCAATAACACTATTCTCGTTGTGGATGATGAGCTGGGGATACGCGAATTATTATCCGAGATACTGGGGGATGAAGGTTACAGCGTTGCACTCGCGGAAAATGCAGAACAGGCGAGAAACTATCGCAACCAGACACGCCCCGATCTGGTATTGCTGGATATCTGGATGCCGGATACAGACGGCATCACACTGCTGAAAGATTGGGCGAATAACGGCCTCCTGACCATGCCGGTCGTCATGATGTCTGGCCACGGCACAATTGATACAGCAGTAGAAGCAACCCGTGTCGGTGCAGTTGGTTATCTGGAAAAACCAATTCCACTGCAGAAATTACTCAATACGGTCGGGCAGGTCATGCGCGGCGGCAGACAACATAAATCTTCGCCGGCTCTTTCCCTGTCACATTTGGGACACAGCGGACTAATCACGGAGCTGCGAAAAAAACTAGAGCAAGTGGAAAACCTTAAAATTCCCGTCTTGTTAACCGGCGAGCCGGGGGTTGGCGTGGAACACTGCGCACGATTCCTGCATCGTCCTAACACGGCCTGGGTTGCTCCGGAATCCTGTTCATTCCTTGCAGAAAGCCCTTTGGCACAATTGGAACAGGCAAAAGGCGGATTACTTTTCCTCGGAGAAGTTGGAGATCTCAGCAAACTGGAACAGAAAGGCTTGTTACTGCTGCTCGGCAAGCTGGAGCAATATGGGGTACGACTGGTTTGTGCAACAACACGCTCTCTGGCAGAGTTGACGGCGCAGGGAGCCTATCACCCAAAACTGTTTGAAATACTGAGCAATCTCTGTATCACCATCCCTCCCTTGCGTGCTCACCGCGAAGATGTGCCGGAAATAGCCAACCAATTGCTTTCAAGCTGGATTGAATCAGGAGAAGTACCTCTCATGCATTTCAGTACAGCTACACTTAATGCACTGCGTAATTATGACTGGCCAGGCAATCTTGCACAACTGACAAGTATCGTGCATTCACTGGCGCTAACCTGTGCGGATGATGAGATCTCTGTCGATGCTGTACAACAGGCCCTGGCATTCTCCTCACGCGAAGCCGTGTCTGTTGTTTCAGATATTCCGCTCAACATATCGCTGCGCGAAGCACGGGATATTTTCGAAAAGAATTATTTTGAGAAACTGATCGAACAGGAAAACGGCAACATGACCCGTGTTGCTGAGCGCGCAGGCTTGGAACGTACTCATCTTTACCGGAAAATTAAAACATTGGGCATCAAGCCGCGCAGCCAAAATTATTAAAAGAACACGGAACTGGGGAGCAATCTTCAATCCTAACTGAATACAGGACCATATGAAAATTAGCAATTCCAACAGGCAGCTTTACAATAAATAGGGCGATCAGTATAATTGCCGACTTGTCTTAACCGGGGGTATAGCTCAGCTGGGAGAGCGCTTGCATGGCATGCAAGAGGTCAGCGGTTCGATCCCGCTTATCTCCACCAGCTTTTTACTTTATCCGCAATACTGGTCCCCATCGTCTAGAGGCCTAGGACACCACCCTTTCACGGTGGGTACAGGGGTTCGAATCCCCTTGGGGACGCCATCAACAAATCCTGGCGTCATCAATATTCATATAATCTGTCCAGCATGCCGGGTGGAAGATCAATCTTGTTCTATTGCGCAATCCCTGCGTATTCTTCCTTGATATCGTTGTGTGATTGATAAATCAGACTATACAATTCCGACGTGGGTGTAGCGTTGTAGCTGCGGGATGCAAACATCATTCCAGTTGCAGGCACAAAACAGACAACCACCACTGCTGAAACACTGCTCAGGCAAAGATACGCTGCTTCTGTATAAAGCCGATAATCTGTTGGGCTAACTGATTAGCCAGGCAGTCAAAGCCATGCAGTTCATTCATTGCTCTCAGCCAGGTTAATTGGCGCTTGGCCAGCTGTCTGGTTGCAAAAACACCCCTCTCCCGCATTTCAGCCAAGCTGATTTCATTCTCCAGATACATATATACCTGACGATATCCGACGCAACGCATTGCAGGCATATCAGCGGTCACCTGGAATTGATCACGGATCATACGTACTTCATCCACCAACCCTATTTCCAGCATTTTGTCAAACCGCTGACTGATGCGAGCATGTAAAACGCTGCGATCACCCGGAAGTAGAGCGATATTAAAAACACGATATGGAAAATCACGGCTCTGCTGTTGTTTCAGCACTGCTGACATAGGTCTGCCAGTCAGATAACAGACTTCCAGTGCGCGCTGAATACGCTGACTGTCATTCGGTTTGATGCGTTCTGCTATGACAGGATCAAGCCGACTCAGAACAGTATGCATAGCAGGCCATCCTTGTTCGCGGGCTGATTGTTCCAGCTCCTTGCGCACAGCCTCATCAGCTGCAGGCAGTGTGGCCAATCCTTGTTGCAACACCTTGAAATAAAGCATGGTACCGCCAACTAACAGCGGTATTCTGCCGCGTGCTGTAATCCCATGCATGACAGACAAGGCATCCTCCCTGAATTGCGCAGCAGAATAACTTTCATCAGGGTTAATCAAATTAATCAAATGATGCGGGATTTCTATCTGAATCGATTTGTCCGGCTTGGCGCTGCCGATATCCATATACCGGTAAACCTGCGCTGAATCAACACTAACAACTTCTACCGGGAAGTGACGTGCGATTTCTATTGCCAAGCCAGACTTACCGCTGGCAGTAGGCCCCATCAGAAAAATGGCTGCTGGAGATTCTGTATCAGGAAGATTCACGGCCAACTGTTATCAGTTACAATAAAAAGTGTGAACAACCGATCGGTTATTCGAATCATGATTTTTAATGTTGTCAGCTGAAGTTTTCAAATGACAACAAGGAATATTAAAATGGTTTACTAATACCATCATTATCCACCGGGAGAATCCTTGAAAATACTCGCCATCCTGCTTTTACTATCCATTCTGTATACCCTCGGCTCTGCAGTGTATTACATGATCAAAGACAAGGGTAACAGCACGCGGATGGTCAAGGCGCTCACCGCACGCGTCATACTATCTCTGACATTGTTTGCAATCATGATGTTATGGGTTTATGTGGAGTACATTCACGGAACCTGAGGCAGACCGGTTATCAGTAAATCACCTCCACCTTGTCATGACCAAGACTATCCATAAGCGCCTCGATCAGCCTTTCATGCAAATGAACACGCCAGCGACTGCTCAAGTCAATTTCACATCCGGCCCCCTCATTGCGAAAATCAATTGACACCGGACAAACTGCTGAAGGCAGCACATTATGCACACTACTTCCTGGAAGATATGCAGTCAATAATTCCTTGAGTTGCGCGGGAGTGAGAAGCACCGGGCTATCAATCACGATTCTCAGTTTTCTGGCATGCATTGAGCGAGCAGTCGCGTAATCAAAAACCTCTTTTGCCACAATACGTTTTTCAGCATTTTCTCCATTACCATGGCTGACCACAGCGCTTACCACCAGCAGCTGATCCGCCTTCAAAAACTGCGAATTCGTACTTAGCAAATCACTGTAAACCACGAGTTCAACTCTCGCCATACCATCATCCAGTGTAACAATCGCCATCTTCCCACGCCGGGACATTTGTGTCCGGATCGCGTAGATCACACCGGCAATCAGCTGCGGCTCACGCCCGGGAGCAATCCGTCCAAGGCGCGCCGGGATAAAACGGCTTAGTTCTTTGGCATAACTGTCATACGGATGACCACTCAGATAAAACCCCAATGACATTTTTTCATACTGCAGCTTTTCTTTCTCCGGCCATTGTGCGATCTCCGTTATAACCGGCTGCTGCAATAGATCAGCATTGTCATCAAACAGACTGACCTGGCTGGCAGTCAGGCTGCAATGTTCTGCGTATTCGAGTGCCATCCCGACAGATGCCATAAGTGCAGCACGATTAGCTTCAACCGTATCAAATGCCCCTGCGCGGATCAGCGCCTCAATGGTACGGCGATTAACAATACGCCGATCAACTCGTTGACAGAAATCGAACAGGCCGGTAAATGCTATTCCCTGCTCCCGTGCCCGCACGATTGCCGAAATAGCCGCCTCCCCCGTTCCCTTGATAGCACCCAACCCATAGCGGATAGTTTTGCGATCAACCGGAACAAAATAATAGGCAGACTGATTAATATCCGGCGGCAGAATGGCAATACCGTTCAGCTTACAATCCTCATAAAACACATTCACCTTGTCAGTGTCATCCATATCCGATGACATACAGGCTGCCATGAATTCTGCAGGATAATGTGCCTTGAGATAGGCAGTCTGGTAAGCAATCAGCGCATACGCTGCCGCGTGGGATTTATTAAAGCCGTAGCCGGCGAATTTTTCCATCAGACTGAACAACGTTACGGCATCTGCTTCCATCATGCCATTTCTGATAGCGCCTTCAACAAAAACCGCGCGCTGCTGCGCCATTTCCTCCACTTTCTTTTTACCCATGGCGCGCCGCAGTAAATCAGCTCCGCCCAGACTGTAACCGCCAATCACCTGGGCAATCTGCATCACCTGTTCCTGATAAATCATGATGCCGTAAGTCGGCCCGAGAATTGGCTGCAAGCGAGGATCCAGATACTCCACCCGTTTGCCATGTTTACGCTCGATGAAATCGGGAATTAGATCCATCGGTCCCGGCCGATAAAGCGCCACCAGCGCAATCAGATCTTCAAAGCGGTCCGGTTTCGCCTTCTGCAGCAGATCTTTCATGCCGCGTGATTCAAACTGAAAAATTCCGACGGTGTTGCCTTTTGCCATTAATGCAAAAGTTGCTGCATCCTCAAGGGAAATATCGCCCAGTGAAAAGCGATTTTCTTCCACAGATTGCTCACCAGCATCTTTCCCACCCAATGAAGCCAACTGGTACTGTCGGATATCAGCAACCGCCCGATCGAGAATGGTTAATGTCCGCAGCCCGAGGAAGTCGAATTTTACCAGCCCAATTTTCTCGACATCATCCTTATCATACTGGCTGACGACCGCATCCCCCGAATCAGCACAGTAAACCGGGCAAAAATCGGTTATTTTCCCTGGAGCAATCAATACCCCCCCGGCATGCATTCCCACGTTGCGCGTCAATCCCTCCAGACGCTCGGCCAGTTCCAGCAGATTGCGCACATCTTCTTCCGCTTCTGCACGTTGATTAAGTAATGGCTCAATTTCACGCGCCTTGTGCAGGGTCATACCCAACTCGAATGGCACCAGCTTGGCTAGTTGATCGACAAAATTGTAAGGCAGATCGAGCACGCGACCGACATCACGCACCACTGCCTTGGCCGCCATTGTGCCGAACGTTGCGATCTGCGCCACGCTCTCTGCACCGTAACGATCACGCACATATTCAATAACCTGCTCACGCCGATCCTGACAGAAATCAATATCAAAATCCGGCATGGAAACCCGCTCTGGATTGAGGAAACGCTCAAACAGCAAGTCGTAACGCAGCGGATCCAGATCAGTAATATCCAGCGAATAGGCCACCAGCGAGCCCGCTCCGGAACCACGCCCCGGTCCGACCGGTACATCGTGCTGCTTCGCCCAGCTGATAAAGTCAGACACAATCAGGAAGTAACCGGCAAACCCCATCTGAATGATAGTTTCCACTTCAAAATCCAGCCGTGCCTGATAAGCCGGATATTTTTCATCACGCTGCGCTGCTTCCGGAAACAGCTGTGTCATCCGTACAACCAGCCCTGCTTGCGCCCGATCACGCAAATACTGCTCAACACTAATTCCCGCCGGGGTTGGAAAATCCGGCAGCCGGTTGACTCCCAATTCCAGCATCAGTGAACAGCGACGGGCAATTTCCACGCTATTGGCCAGTGCTTCCGGCACATCACCAAACAGCTCACTCATTTCTGCCGCTGTCTTGAAATACTGCTGCTCGGTAAACTCCCGGGGGCGTCGGCGATCTCCCAGCACATAACCCTGTGCGATACACACCCGTGCCTCATGCGCTCTGAAATCTTCCGGCTGCATAAACTGCACCGGATGCGTTGCTACCACAGGTAGTTTTAGACCAGAAACCAGCTCCAGCATGGCATGATTTGTTACTTCCTCATCAGGCCGGCCACAGCGCTGAATTTCCAGATAAAACCTTTCAGGGAATAACGCTGCCCATTCCTGAGCAGCTGTTGTTGCGGCGTCTGGATCCGCCAGCAACAATCGCTCCACTTCGCCCTGCTCCCCTCCGGACAGGGCAATCAATCCTTCTGTCCCGGCTCCCTCCCGAAACCAGTCTTTCTTCAGTTCCGCACGACCACGCTGCATGTTCTCCCGATAGGCGCGCGACAACAGACGGCTCAGCAGCAAATAACCGGAAAATGACTGGCACAACAGCAGCAAGCGAAACGGCCGGTCCGCATCATTCTCATTACTGATCCAGACATCACATCCGGCAATCGGCTTGATTCCAGCCTTGCAGGCATGCTGATAAAACTTGACCAATCCGAAAAGGTTAGACAGATCAGTCAGCGCCAGCGCCGGCATACCAGTATCGCGCGCTTTGGCAACCGCTTCTTCAATCCGCACAATACCGTCTACAACGGAATATTCACTGTGCAACCGCAAATGAACAAAAACAGGGTTAATCAGCATGGTGATACAATAAAAACCAAGTGAAATTTTGAAAAACCGGATAATCAGTGCGGCGGAAATTATTGCTGACACATCACCTCATTTTACATCATGCTGAAAGCCCCCGAATTACTCCTGCCCGCCGGCTCCCTGGAAAAAATGCGTGCTGCCTATGCCTTCGGCGCAGATGCAGTCTACGCCGGCCAGCCACGCTATTCACTGCGTGCCCGCAATAACGAATTCACACTGCCACAACTGCGTGCCGGGATTACCGAAGCGCGTCAGCTTGGCAAAAAGTTTTTTGTGGCCAGTAATCTGATGCCGCATAACGCCAAGGTCAAAACCTATCTGCGCGATATGGAATCGGTCATTGAGTTGCAACCCGATGCGCTGATCATGGCCGACCCGGGTCTGATCATGCTGGTCCGGGAAAAATGGCCGGATGTCCCGATTCATCTGTCTGTCCAAGCCAATACCGTCAATTACGCCGCCGTCAAATTCTGGCAATCGCTTGGTCTGCCGCGCGTGATCCTATCGCGTGAACTGTCGCTGGAGGAAATTACCGAAATTCGCGAACTCTGTCCGGATATGGAACTGGAAGTATTTGTGCATGGCGCCTTATGCATTGCCTATTCTGGTAGATGCCTGCTGTCCGGTTATTTCAATCATCGCGATCCCAACCAGGGTACCTGCACCAACTCTTGTCGCTGGGACTACAAGGTAAAGCCTGCCACAGAAAATGCCAGTGGAGACATCGAGCCACTGCAAAAAATTGACTTCGACTTCAATGAAGCGCTGTTGTCATCGCAATCTTCTCCCTTTGACAATGTTCCCACGCAACGCCACCCTAACGCCGATCAGGTTTACCTGATTGAAGAAGGCAAACGGCCGGGACAACTGATGCCCGTCATGGAAGACGAACATGGTACCTACATCATGAATTCAAAAGATTTGCGCGCAGTTGAGCATGTCGCACGCCTAGCCGAGATTGGCATTGATTCGCTCAAAATTGAAGGGCGTACCAAATCAACCTATTACGTTGCGCGCACTGCACAGGTTTATCGTCAGGCAATTGACGACGCCACCCACCAGCGCCCCTTTGATCCCGCCTTGCTGGGTCAGCTGGAAGGGCTGGCCAATCGCGGCTATACCGATGGCTTCTATCAGCGTCATCACAGCGAGGAAACCCAGAACTACCTGCGTGGCCACTCCGAATCCTCCCGCAGCCAGTATGTCGGAGATATCGAACAGGTCGATGCTGCTTCCGGTATGGCCGAAATCCTGGTCAAAAATCGCTTTCAAATCGGCGATCGCCTGGAAATCATTCATCCCTCCGGTAATCGTATCATCCAGCTCGAATACATGCAGGATCTTGACGGCAACACTGTCAGCGTTGCTCCCGGCAGCGGCTATCGCGTTAAAATCCCACTCACCGGAAATGTCGAGAAAGCATTTGTTGCCAGGTTTTTATAAACTGGCGGTTAATTCTATTTTTGCTGTATTTTTATTCCATTAAATCAGGATCCACACTAGGGGAACTCGCAGGATGGCTGTGGATTTACAGTACAATTGCATTATGCAACGCAGTAAAACCCCAACCACAAAAAATTCTGATGCCGAGTTGATACCGGGCAACATCATTCTGATCGGGATGATGGGCGCTGGTAAAACAACGGTTGGAAAATTGCTGGCCAATCTTGTCGGCAAAACTTTCATCGATGTCGATCATGAAATCCAGCAACGTACAGGAGTGGGGATCCCCGTGATCTTCGAAATAGAGGGAGAGGCCGGGTTTCGCAAACGTGAAAGCGAAGTGCTGCGGGAAGTCGTCCAGCAGCAGAATATCGTCCTGGCGACAGGAGGTGGTGCAATATTATATCCAGATAATCGCACTTTATTGCGGCAACACGGCACTGTGATTTATCTATGCGCACCTGTCTCCGAGTTACGTCGCCGTACGCATCAGGATAAAAACCGTCCACTGCTGCAAACAGGAAATGCACATGCCAAGCTGGCCGGGCTGTTTACACAACGCGACCCGCTGTATCGTGAAACAGCACACATCATCATGGACAGCGGCAAACAAAGCGCCCGCGCCTTCGTACAGAAACTGCTGCAGAGATTGCATCAGCTCAATCAGGAATCAACCGGCGCTGAGCTGAAAAATCATCCCTCCGTTAAACAGCCGAAATAACAGCAGATTAATTTTATACCAGGCAAACCAACCTTTGAAGAGCACCAGATGAATGCCATGGAATCAGTTGAAGTCGCACTTGATACTCTCCCGGAAAATCGCAGTTACACCATCCATATCGGACAGGAGCTGCTCACCAGGATTGACCTGTTGCTCCCTCATCTGCCCGGCAAGAAAGCTGCAATTGTTACCAACACCACCATCGCGCCGCTTTATCTGGAAAAACTGCGCAGCGCGCTGGCTGAACACCAGGTAGAAACCTTTGCGGTCATCCTGCCGGACGGTGAGCAATATAAAAACTGGGAAACCCTGAATCTGATTTTCGATGCGCTGCTGGAACATCGCTGTGAACGCAAGACACCGCTGATCGCACTCGGAGGCGGGGTAGTCGGTGATCTGACCGGTTTTGCAGCTGCCAGCTATTTGCGTGGCGTACCCTTTATCCAGATTCCCACCACGCTGCTCGCCCAGGTGGATTCATCCGTAGGTGGAAAAACCGGCATTAATCATCCCCTGGGTAAAAACATGATCGGCGCTTTTTACCAGCCACGCCTGGTTTTAGCCGACTCCACCACGCTCACCACCCTGCCAGACAGAGAATTACGTGCCGGGATTGCAGAAGTCATCAAATACGGACTGATCCATGATGCAGATTTCTTCGATTGGCTGGAGCGTCACATGCAGCAGCTGCTGGCGCGTGATCCTGAAACGATGAATTATGCCATCCGCCGCAGCTGCGAAATCAAGGCAGAAATTGTTTCGCTGGATGAACGTGAAAGCGGTGTGCGTGCACTGCTCAATCTTGGGCATACATTTGGCCATGCTATCGAAAACGCTATGGGCTATGGCGCATGGCTGCATGGTGAAGCCGTTGCTGCCGGCACCCTCATGGCGGCCGATCTCTCCAAGCGCCTGCAACGTATCACCTCACAGGATACCGATCGTATCCAATGCTTGTTTGAAAGTGCCGGGTTGCCAGTAAAAGGCCCACGTATCGCACCTGAACGCTACCTGGAATCAATGCAACTTGATAAAAAAGTGAAGGACGGCGCAATCCGTTTCATCCTGCTGGATCGGATCGGCAAGGCTTCACTGGACAACACTGTTCCCACTCTGCTGCTGCTTGAAACATTGTCAGCCTGTGTTGCCAATGCGTAATAATCTGCCCCCCTACGCCGTATCCGATACCAACTCGCGTGGTCGCCGCATCCATGAAGATCCGCCGACCGGGCGCAGCCAGTTTCAGCGCGATCGGGATCGTGTCATTCATTCCACCGCATTCCGGCGGCTGGAATACAAGACCCAAGTATTCGTCAACCATGAAGGCGACCTGTTCCGCACGCGCCTGACGCACAGTTTAGAAGTTGCCCAGATCGGCCGCTCCATCGCACGCAACTTACAACTCAACGAAGAGCTGGTGGAAGCCATCTCACTGGCACATGATCTGGGCCACACTCCGTTTGGCCATGCCGGGCAGGATGCCCTGGATAACTGCATGAAAGCCCATGGTGGATTCGAACACAACCTGCAGTCACTCCGGGTAGTAGATGTACTGGAAGAACGTTATGCCCGATTTGATGGATTAAATTTATGTTTTGAGACCCGCGAAGGAATTCTGAAAAGAGCCACGAAATCCAAGGCCCAAGCACTGGGAGAATTGGGTGAACGTTTCCTGCATGGCCGTAGTGCATCACTGGAAGCACAGCTGGCTAACCTGGCAGACGAAATCGCCTACAACAATCATGACGTAGATGACGGGGTGCGTTCCGGCCTCATTACACAGGCACAACTGGAAGAAATCGAAATATTCGCTCGGCATTTGCATCAGGTAAAGCAACACTACCCGGATATTGCCGGACGACGTCTGGTTCATGAAACTGTACGTGGCATGATCAATACTTTAGCAACTGACCTGACGACACAAAGCAAAGTCCACATTGAAGCGGCCAACCCGAACAGCCCGGACAACGTGCGAGAAATGCCGACCCTGGTCGGTTTCAGTGATACGATCAGGCAACAGCAACAGGAGCTGAAACGTTTTCTGCATAAAAATCTCTATAAACATTATCAGGTGATGCGCATGAGCAATAAAGCACACCATATCGTTGAAAAGCTGTTTTCAGCATTTGCGGCTGAACCTGCATTATTGCCTCCCAAATACCAGCACAAATTTCGCGACCATGGGCATCAGATAATCGCCGACTATATTGCCGGCATGACCGATCGCTATGCAATCAAGGAATACCGGCGCATGTTTGCCATCATTGAAGATTGAACTGATTTATTACCAATCAACGAAATACATGAAACCAGCCAATGCAACAACACCGGAGCTATCCGGTTGATCTTTATCCAATAAATCAGAAAAAAGGAAAACAGCATGAAAACTATCGCAGTTCTTTTGGCAGTACTCTTGTTGGCCGCCGGCTGTGGGAACAAGAGCTCCACCGAAAAAACAGCAGCCAATGAAGCGGAAGTTACATTAATGGGTGAATCCACCACCGCCGGCGAACTTCCATCATTCCTGAAAGAAGGTTTGTCAGAAAAAGAGCAAGACGAACTGAAGAAAAAAATCATGCCAACACTGGATGACGGACTGACTCCTGAGCAGCGCTTTCTGAATCTGCGTAAGAAAGCAGAAGCTGGTGATGCAGAAGCACAAAATGGCCTGGGTTCCATGTATTTTTCAGGAGAAGCCGTTTCACACGACGCCCAGGGAAACCCCTTGAGTAAAGATCCAGAAGCTGCGGCAGGGTGGTTCTACCGGGCAGCAGAGCAAGGTCATGCTGACGCACAATTTAACCTCGGGTTGCTGTATTTCACTGGTGAAGGCGTTCCTCAGGACAAAACCAAGGCCGTAGAGCTATTCACTAAAGCTGCCGAACAAGGAAATATTGACGCACAAAATAATCTTGGTGTTATTTACCTGTTGGGGGAAGGCGTCGAGCAAAACACCAATAAAGCAGTCGAATGGTTTGAAAAAGCTGCCGAACAAGGAAATGAAGAAGCCATCAAAAATCTGGAAGCGGTCCGCGCTTCACAGAAAGCTTCCCAAAAACCCAGTGGCGAACAAAAATAATCGAGTCAAATAAAATCCGGCCAGCATCTACCTGGCCGGACAGTATCTTGAGTGAAGTGGCGTATAGCAAATATTACAGCCGCACATTAAAACGCCCCAGTACCCAGATCAAACTGAGGTATACGACGACCGTAACACCACACGCAATTGCAAGCGCAGGCCAGAACATGATGTCGTGTCTGAGCAGGGCGGGCAACACGAGGAACAACGGTAATGATGCCAGGACAAGCCAGAAAATGCTGTATGAGAGCTTCACCACGACTTCAATATCGCCAGTGCCAGTGTAGAGCCATATAAACGCAAGCAGAGAAGTGATCGGCAAGGACGCAACAATTGCACCCCAAAACGAGCTGCGCCGACTGATCTCGGAAACAGCAACAACCAGAACAACCGTAATAAAAATTTTGATGCCATATTGCCACATCACTTGCTAACCGTATTTCAGCTCGCTGTCAGAACAGATTTAAAATCCATCCTGGTAAGTGCACCGTTCTTATAGCAGTAAAATTCATAGCTTGATACTCCTTTGAACTTGAAAACTTTTTCAAGCAGTATTTTGTCATATTGATCCTTCAATTCATCAAAATATCGCTTCAGATCCTGAGGCAAATCCTCATAACCAACTGGCCATTCAATTCCAAACTCACCATCCTTGGCGTCATATTCGAGTACAAAATGACTGCTACGCCATGAAATCGCAATCTCGTTTTCATACCCTCTACTTTGTGAAAGAAAGTGCAGATTATCTTGCTCGATAACATGTGACGATGTACTGAACAACATGACAAAACCCGAGGCCACCATTACTCCATATCCAACTTTTCTAAAAACAAAATTGCTGATTAGAGGCAAGATAAACTTTATGGAAAAAGAAGATACGATAGCTGCCAGCGCTATCAGCAGCCCCAAACTCAAGGCTGCTTCCGAATACAGATCAAGTGAAGTATAAACAACCAGTTTTATCACATGCAGGTATACCTCATTGGCAGCCCGGGTTGCGATAATTTCTTCCTTGCTTAATCCATATCTCAAATAAAAGCGATTAAAAAGTAACCCTACCGCCCCAATCACTCCTGAAACAAAGCCACAAAGGAAGCCAACCAGAGCCAGTATATAATTGGGGTAAGGTTTTTCACCTTTTTGCAGTTCTTGCCCTGACTGAAATAGCTGTGGAATATTAAACAAGAGAAAAAAAGCCACCCCAAATTGAAGATATAGGGGATTAATAAACTTGATCAACCACGCCCCCAGAAGCACCGCTGGAATGGCAAATGGAATAAACCAGAGAAATATCCGGGTATTGACGTGTTTTCTGAAAACAACGATACGTGATGCTGCACTGGCAAATGTACCCAGCGTCAGCGAAAAAGGGACCAGCGAAGCAGGAAGAAACAAGCTAAGCAGCGGGATCAGAATCAGGCTGGCCCCCCCTCCACATATAGCACTAACCCAGAAAGTCAAAATCATGCCAGGAAAAAGCAAAGCTATCTTCAGTAACATTAATCAGCCTTAAATAAATCGATTTTTCTGCATCAAAACGAACCTGGCAACATCCCGGTTTTAATCATTGTACCCAGAAAGAATATCCGTTTTTATCAGACTATCTCTATTTCAATGATTCAACCACTATCTTCTTATACCTGAATTTTCGTCTGGAATAGATGTTGCCAATATTCTAGAGCGAAACAATTAAGGAATAACCGCTGTGAAAGTACCTGACCGCAACAGGCGTATAAGTAGTCTCGCACATTCCATCAATATTATTCCGAATTGCTTTATTCCACTGCTTGCCACACTTTGTTCGTGGTTTGCAGTCAAGGTTTGCTGATGTTTACAAATGCGGAAAAGTAGTATGGTGCTTTCCGCTCGACTCACATTCAGATCTCTATCATCTGCCTTTCCTAGTGAAATATCTGGGATTCACTTCTTATCTGCCACTCTCTACCCGCCTTAATCACGTATTTTTCCCCATCTGGCAAGGTATCAATTTCAAATAGTTCCCATAAAGCATAAAAATATTGATACTAACGTTAACATTAATTATAATTATTCTCATTAAAAATTAAATAATAAAGAATATTTGATTTACACATTACGCACACATAGGCCAACTGCTTTGAAGAATGCGCATTCAAGCAGTTGATAACGCGCGCATGTCTATCATCCTCACTCCGGGATCAACCTAATTACTGTAGTCAAGAGTTAACTCCTGAACACGAACAATCCTTATTTGTATTTTTCAACTACCAGCTGCAAGCCAGCCAATAATCTTGTTAGAAGGAAATTAAATGCCACAACCACCCAAAACATTACTCCCCCTCGGCGCTGCCCTGATGGCCGGCGGGCTGTCAATCAGCGCTTTTGCAGCAGAAGGAGATGATTACCCCAAAAAAACGCCTGTTCTCCCTACCATCAAGGTAGAAGCAGGTGCCGAAGCTGAAAAAGACGGGTACCGTGCCACCACCACCCGTGTCGGCAAAACGTTGCAGGATCCGCACGACATCCCTCAGGCGGTGACGACCGTCACCAACCAGTTGATGGAAGACCAACAAGTCAGCTCGCTCAAGGATGCGCTGCGCAATGTTGCCGGCCTGACTTTCAACGCTGCCGAGGGTGGACGTTCTGGCGACAATATGATGTTGCGTGGCTTCTATACCTTTGGTGATATTTATCTGGATGGCATTCGCGATACGGCGCAGTACAATCGTGAAACTTTCTATCTGGAACAAATCGATGTACTGCGTGGTGCCGGAGCAATGATGTTTGGGCGTGGTCAGGCCGGTGGTGTTATCAACTAGGTCAGCAAAGTGCCGCATCTGGGAGACAGGGGGAAAATTACCGGTAGTGTGGGCATGTACGGTTACTACGAGATGACCGGTGATTTCAACAAACAGATTACTGACACCATCGCCTTCCGCTTCAATGGAATGAAACGGTTTGATGGCGGCTGGCGTAAAAACCCGGCAGCCAATGACAGACCGACACTGGAACGGGACGGGGTCGCCGCCAGCTTGGGGATCGGGCTTAACACCGACAACGAACTTATTCTGAGCCATATCTACACCACAGTAGATGACAAGCCGGATTACGGTGTGAACTTCGACAGCACAACACGCAAACCACAAGAAAAATTTCCAGTGAAATATTACTGGGGTACCAACAGTAATTTTGACAAAGGTACAGTTAATATCTCAACCGCCACCTTTACCCATCATTTCTCGCCTGCCAGTGAATGGCGCACGCAGGTACGTTATGCGGACTATGAACGCAGTTACTGGGCACGTACCCCCAGCCTGACTATTGCCCCCAATGCCGAAGGCAAGGTATGTAACACACCCACATCGTGTAATGGCGGCCCAACCCGCACCATGAATTACAAAACCATAACGGTACAGACAGACTATAACCATCGATTCCATTTGTTTGGTATGAATCACGATTTCCTGCTGGGCGGGGAATATCTCAATGAAGACAGCTTCCGTCATTCTCTACAAAACTTCAGTGGAACCACGTCAGCCAATCCGCCTCTGTTCCGGCCTTACAAAGCCAACTCAGCAGGAATTCCAGTCGAATTTAATTCCGATACTTACGCAGTATATGTACAGGATACGGTTGAATTTATCCCCAAATGGAAACTCACACTGGGAGGAAGACGCGATGAAATGCGGGCAACATATTCCAGCGCGACCTCTCCCAAGCTGAATTATGGTCAATGGAGTACACGCGCAGCACTGTCCTACCACTTTTCCGATCAATCCCATCTTTATATGGCGTCCAGCAGCTCATTCAGCCCGACAGCCGATTTGTATCAACTCACCGTTCAACCTCTGCCACCGGAACGCAGTAATGTCAAAGAAATTGGCGCCAAATGGCTACTGTTTGATGGTGACCTCGCATTGCGTACAGCACTCTATCATGCAGAAAAAAAATGGGAGCGTAATACCGATCTGGAATCCACTGCGGCAATTCTTACCAAAAAGCGCCGTACAAACGGCATTGAACTGGAACTGGCAGGCCGTATTACACCCAACTGGGAAGTATTCTCCGGGCTTGCTCTGATGGATCCGGAGATTCTGGAAGTTGCTGAAAACGTCAACGCCACAACAGGTGTTCTGACTTCAGCCAACCCGGAATATAAAGGCAAACGTCCGCGCAACACCCCGCCCTACACATTTAACCTGTGGACCACTTACAGGCTGCCTTATGGCTGGAAAATAGGCGGCGGTGTCGAGGTCAAAGGCAAGCGTTACGGTTACAATCCAAGTGGCGCCGGCCCAATCCCTACCTTGCCAGGTGAAACCAAGTTCCATCCGAACACTGCACCTGCCTACATGCGCTGGGATGCGATGGTGGCCTATGAACAACCGAAATGGGCTATGCGGCTGAATGTACAGAACGTGTTCAACACAACCTATTATGATGCCATCTATGACAACGGTCCATTTACTATCCCTGGCCAGCGTCGCAGAGTTATCATGACAGCCGAATACAAATTCTGATTTAGTCCTAACCGAAAATATAATCAAGTGCTGCTGACGATCGACAATGTACTAACTGAAGAGGAGCTCGCAGCAGCAAGCAGTCTGTTAGCTGAATCTGCCTGGGTGAGCGGCCTGGTAACCGCCGGCACCCAGGCGGCCAAAGTCAAAAACAATCAGCAACTGCCGGAAGATTCCCCGCAAATGGCAGCGCTGCGCGGACTGGTATTAGGGGCGTTGAACCGTAATGCCCTGTTCTTCACGGCAACTCTGCCAAAGAAAATCATGCCGCCATTTTTCAACCGCTACAGCGGAAAAACCAATCATTATGGCTTTCACGTGGACAATGCCATGCGTATGTTGCCAGATGGCGTCGGCTACGTGCGCGCGGATGTATCCGCCACCCTGTTCCTGTCCAACCCACAAACCTACGATGGTGGTGAATTGGTCATTAACGATACCTTTGGTCAACAAAGCGTGAAACTGCAGGCGGGAAGTATAGTGATATACCCTTCTTCTTCTGTTCATCAGGTAACGCCAGTAACACACGGAGAACGGATCGCCTGTTTCATGTTCATCCAAAGTATGGTGCGCGATCCTAATCAACGCCGCCTGCTATATGAAATGGATATGGCATTGCTGCAATTGCGCCAGAATATAGGCGAAACTGAAGCTGTTGTCAGCCTGACGGGCACCTACCATAACCTGCTGCGGCAGTGGGCGGAGAGTTGAAAAATAATACGCTAACTGGATTGCTTCAATCCTGTGGATTTTCGCAACGATGGGCGAATCACCGCAACCTGATGACCGCATGATGACAAAATAAGTCAGCACTTTTAAAATGAATGAGCTGTTACCTAAACTCTCAACTGTCCCGGAAGGCATACACAGCCCGTCCGATTACCTCCCTTATGCCAAAGAACGCCTGCCACCTGAAATCTGGCGTTATCTGGAGGAAGGCAGCGCTAATAATGTCAGCTTGCAAGCTAACCCTCATGCATTTGACTCCATTCACCTCATTCCACGGCCGCTGTCCGATGTACGTAGCGGTCATACGAAAATCACCCTGTTTGGGCAGACGCTTGCCCATCCCGTCATTCTGGCACCATTAGCGTATCAACAACTCTATCACCCACATGGGGAATCGGCTAGCGCCATGGCAGCCAGTGCGCAGGAAGGGCAGTTATGTGTCAGCAGCCTGGCGAGCCAAACGCTGGAAGATATTATCAGCGCAGCCGGACAACCCTTATGGTTTCAGCTGTACTGGCAGGAAAATCGTGAACGAACACTAAAATTACTGCAACGAACCATTGCAGCAGGTTACAACGCCATCATGTTTACGGTAGATGCCCCGGTTAAACAGGCAACCATCCAGCTGCCGACGACCATCCAACCGATAAATCTGGATCTTCCCGCTCCCTTTCCTGGGTTGCTACCGCAACAAAGCCAAGTATTCAACGGCTGGATGGCGCAAGCCCCACGTTGGGAGGATCTCGCCTGGTTGCGGGACCAAACCTCGCTACCACTGCTAGTCAAAGGTATCCTGCACTCGGAGGATGCCGAAAAAGTGATCAACCTGGGATGTGACGGGCTGGTGGTTTCCAACCACGGAGGACGTGTCCTGGATGACACACCAGCAAGCCTTGCCTGCCTGCCGCCAATCATCAGCGCCATTTCTGGCCGAGGGAAAGTACTGTTTGACAGCGGCATTCGTAATGGACGGGATATTTACAAGGCACTCGCCTTGGGCGCAGATGCAGTCATGGTTGGCCGCCCCTACATCTGGGGACTGGCCACAGCAGGTGCCCTTGGCGTGGCGCACATCATTCGACTGCTGCGAGATGAACTGGAACTGACCATGGCACTGACCGGCACCGCCAGCATCCAGGAAATTACACAGGAAAAAATTCAGATTAGCCGGAATCAGAATCGGAATTGAGACGATCAACATACTGTAGTCTTAGAACCTGATCAAGATCCCGATCAAGGGATGCAATGCAAGGCAAGGCAAAATTGAACAAGAAAGCGAAGCATACTTGAAGTATGTGAGCATTTTGAGTTCAATTTCAATGACATGGTTTAATAAACCGGACAGTCCAGTTAAGAGAAAATAACCTTAACTGGAGGAAGCAATGGAAACGAGAAAGCAGTACACAAAAGAGTTCAAACTAGATGCCATCAGTCTGGTATTGGATCAGGACCACACACCATCGGAAGTATCCCGAAGCCTGGGAATCAATGCCAATATGCTGAGGAGATGGATCAGAGAATATCAGGCAGATAATACGGGTCAGGCATTCCGAGGCAATGGGAAGCTAACACCGGAGCAGGAGGAAATTAGAAAGCTCAAGATCCAGATCAAGCGGCTGGAAATGGAGAAACGCATCTTAAAGGAAGCGGCGGTCTTTTTCGCGAAAGAAACGAAGTGAAATATTCGTTTATCACCCAAAGGAAAAAGACCTATCCGGTCGGCTTGATGTGCCGACTCATGGGTGTAAGCCGCAGTGCCTACTATGATTACGTTCGTTGTGCTGACAATTGTTCTACCGACCCGTGCCATATAGAAATACTTGGAGCAGTACGGGAGATAGCAAAATCCAGTCATCATAGCTACGGCAGTCGCAGAATCGGAAAAGCGCTGAATGCACGGGGTTATCCGGTTGGTCGCAGGAAGGCTCGAAGCCTGATGCAAGAAGCAGATGTGCAAGTGAGGCACCGGAAAAAGTACAAGGTCACAACTAACAGTAATCACAAACAACCGATATTTGAGAATAGGCTGAATCGGCAATTTGATGTTGCAGCCCCCAATCAAATCTACGTTGGTGACATTACCTGCATTTGGACCCGGGAAGGCTGGTTGTATCTGGCGGTGGTCATTGATTTGTTTTCCAGGAAGGTGGTGGGTTGGAGCATGAGTTCAAGAATGAAAGCAACACTGGTTTGTGATGCATTACGAATGGCGATCTGGCTACGCCGGCCACCGCCTGGCCTGATCGTGCATTCGGATCGTGGGTCGCAGTATGCTAGAGCATTTTTGACTTATTTGTTTACATATCCACATGAAGCGAAGTAGTTGGCACACTCCTCCGGAGTGAACAGATCCAACACTTTGCCGATCTGCGCCCATAAGGCATCCATGGTTCGTTTGGCGGCTTTGCGTAATAGGGCCTTGAGTTTGGAGAACATTTTCTCGATTGGATTCAGATCAGGTGAATACGGTGGTAAGTAGAGCAGCGTGGCACCTGCCGCTTCAATGGCTGCGCGGACGCCTGGAACCTTGTGACAAGACAGGTTGTCGGCCACCACAATGTCACCTGGCTGCAGCGTGGGGCACAGGCAGGTTTGAATATAGGCGAGAAACGCGGCCCCGTTCATTGGGCCGTCGAGCACTAACGGAGCGGTGATCGCATCGTGACGCAGTCCCGCAATGAAGGTGGTGCTCTTCCAGTGGCCGTGGGGCACCGAAGCCACACAGCGCTGGCCGCGCGACGCGCGACCCCGCTATCGCGTCATGTTGGTGGCCGTTGCCGTCTCATCCAGAAAGACTAGGTGACGGCAATCCCAATGCTGCTGCTCGCGGGCCCACTCAGTTCGTGCCTGACGTACGTCTGTGCGCGATTGCTCGCTGGCGTGCAGGGTTTTTTTTAAAACTCAACCCCATTTGTTCAGTTGATGCCATAGCGCCGGCACCTTGATCTGAATGCCTTCCGCAGCCAAACGTTCACTAA
>NZ_QRCA01000008.1:0-78364 GCF_009833115.1 Nitrosomonas sp. GH22 | reverse complement strand
GTATGTTTGCGAAACGCCACAACAGCGGCTTCTTCTTCCAGACTTAAAACAGTCGAGTGCGACTCTTTGGGGCCCATCGGTGCATCGTGGGTGAATTCCCGCTTCCGCCACTTCGCTACCGTTTTTGGATTAATCCCATGCCGCTTGGCCAGAACATTCAGACTCTCTTGACTATTTTGTATCGCTCGACGCACCGCCGCTGTCGTGCGGGCGCTTCCGTGTAATATCTGTCCCATAAATCATCCCTCCGTAGCTGGTTATATGTTACACCAGCACACCGTGGGACTAAACAAGTAGTACGTTTACTGCCATCATCGAAATGGTAGGTTGCAGTGCGATAGCCAGTGGTTTTATCGGCAATTCCTTTGCCGAGGAAGCTGATGAGGGTAGTCATGAATTTGCCTTTTTTACGATATATTCTTCCAGCCTTGCTTCGCACGCCGTTAGGATTGCGGCATCCAGCTCCTGGCCGCGCAGATGAGCCGGCAGATTAAGCGAAAGATTGAAGTAACGTGCGCCGCGATTGCAGATTTCTGCGGCAAGATTGATCGGCAGCGAGCCAATGACGGTATCGCCCGCAGTGATTTCACACGGATCAAGGTGGGCAGCATGTTTATCCCATTGGATACCCTGGCGAGCAGCCCATTCGATTGCGCCGGGGTGGCGGGTAACAAGCCAGATGGTCATGCAACACAAATTTGATAGTGGCCCAGCCCGAAGCTGGCGTTTTTACCGGCATGCAGCCATTGCCCGAACCATAATGCCGGCCAGAATGCAGATAGCTTGCCGTGCAAATTCCAGCGACCGGTAACGCCACCCAGTGCCATTTCCTGTTGTTGACGGCTGGAATAACGCTTCCAGTCGCGCCAGGAAAGTTGTCGGTTACCCTGGATGCTGCTGGCCAGTTCACCCAGATGGTGAAAATCCGGTTGCCAGGCAAGCTCGCCATGAAATTCGCTCATTAGTGCAAGCCGTCGCACCAGCGCCATCAACAAAGCACGCTCAGTAATGGTTTGCGCCTTAAGGGGAACTCCGTTATTTTGCAGACGCAGCGGGGTGACAAGATGCAGGCGCACGCTGTCGCCGGGCAAAGGTGGGCAAGCCAATCGTGTGTCATGTTTCTGAATGCTGCCATTTTCCGGTGTGTAAATGGCCAGCGAAGATTCCGGTCGTTCCAGCCAGATACCCATCAGCTCTGCTTGCCCATTGCTTGAGCCAATCCCGCGCGCCAGTGCCCGCCGCCAGGCAAGGATGGCAATGGGCAGTTCCTCCACGGCACGACCAACCAGCGTAAAATGGAAAGTCAGCGTATCCCCGGGGTGCAGCACGCGCGCGCCCCACTCGGGGGGCTCGATGATATAAGGAGCCGGAATCCTGCTGAAATCCTGCAATGGGTGATGTTCCGGCGGAACCGACTCGAACAGCAGGGTATAGGGGCAATCGCGCCGTAACGGGCAGGTTGCACAATCTTTCTCGCGTGTGATACAGCCTATGCTGCGCAGAGCATGTCCAAATGCACCGCGTAACATGGAACCGGCATAATCCGGCAATCGAATCGAACGAGTTACTCGCCAGTCAAGGCGGTAACGCCCCAACGACAGGACAGGAGAGGCAGGTTCAGTCAGGTAATGTGTATTCATAATTCCGATCGGATAGGTTCATTTAGAGGCGTAAGGCTGACAACTTCAGCTTTTTACGTTCCTCCTTAAGTTCCACCTTGACCAGTTTGGGCAACCATTCTTCGATCGCATCAGCAACAGCGCATTTCTCGTCGATTGTCCAGTCCGCACCTTCCAGCGCAGCTTTTACCAATTCTCGTGCAGCTGTGTGAATGGCAGCATTGGGATTCTCCTTGCCACCCCGGAGCTGTTCTGCGCGCCGGGCGCACATCGATGAAAACGCTTCGATACGACGCTGATTCTCCGTCATGGCTGCCAACGCAGCTTCACGGGCAACCTGCGCTGCAGCTTTAGCTTGTTCGGCAGCGGCTGCTTCTGCCTGGCGGCGGGCACTCTCGGCAGCCGTTTGTTGTCTGGCGCAACGTCGCTCAAAACCGGGTAGATCAGCATGCCAAATCTGATCCAGGTTACTCAGGATGATCCAGCCGTGTGGCAAAAGATCAGATGGCTTGTCCAGATCGTCACCGCAATACCAGATGGTTCTGGATTCGTCATCGAACGTATAAAGACGTATCTTTTCTTCTTTGCCATTGGCCCCGCGCTTATCCTCATTGAGCATGATCTTGATTTGGCGGCCACTAACAGTTTTGCTGTTTGCGCCACCATGTTTGCCGATTCGCAGCAAAAGGCAATTGCCGGTTTTAATTTGGTCACGCAAACCAGCATCAAGGATGCTTTGAGTCTGTTTTCTCCATTCTGATGTCGGATAGAGCTTCCCAAGCATAGCGAGGTCATCGTCCAACCGATTTAGATAGTAGCTGTTACATGCCTTGACGATACCTGTCCATGACAACAATTTATCGGCTGAAGGGCTTATGAGTTCATTGCGATGGTTGCGCCTCCCCGCGATCTCATGAAGATTTTGCAATGTCAGAGATAAACTGAAGGCGGCGGGTTGGTGTTCAAGAATGTATTCCAGGCGAGTATAGAGATTCTTTACCTGCGCCTGACTGCGACGGCCGGATCGGCTGCGATTAAGACAAAAGCGAATCTCGCGCTCAATTTCAATATCAAGTGGGGCAGCGTCACTCACTTTGAGGGCGCGCAGCGGATCGGTTTCAAATTTACCGCCGAGCAAATCAGTACCAAGAGCAGATGAAACATCTGCAATGGCTTTCTCAATGTTTTTACGTGCCCGATCGTAATCCCACTTCGTGTGTTGGAGCTTCAGCCGTAACAGCAATTTGCCATTACCAGGGTCGTACTCCTCGATCATGGTGTTGAAATCTTGAATCTGCCTCATGAGCACCGTCGAACACGGGTTATTACCTGCGATGTGCTCGTTGAGAATAGCTGTCCGGATAGCACCCTTGATGCTGCTACCCGGAAGATAAGGCAACTGATTGAACGGTTGATACGAAGTTCGCTCGACACCATTCCGGTTGAAATCATTTTTTTTATCCTGCGTACTTTTATAGTGCGCATGCACACCAGTACACATCGAAACGTGGACGCTGGCTAGTGGAATGATTTTGTCGCGATACTTACTGAGCACTTTATGTACTGCACGCAATTGTTCCGTGTGCGCCTCGCCATTGGATAATATGGTGAGAATATCGCTGGAAATACCCGCATCACTTAAATCAGGCAGTATGCCTGCATCGAATCGATGTAGTACGCCAGATGTATCAACCACATATTCGGTAGGCTCATAGTCTTCGCCGCAACCAATGTGCACTGGTGACAAGGTACTCACAACCAGTTCTTGCGTATCCAGAAACTTCATCAGATAGCCTCCATACAAATTCCCAGTACCGGTGCATAACCCTGATGGACTGCTGCCGTTTGCATCAGCGATACCTTTGTCAGGCCATTGCCAATGAAATAGGTTTGCGCCATGTTGCCTGCAGGCGTAAAAATGGCACCGGTTGCCGCCAGCAGCAACGGTTGCTTGAATGGATTGGCGCTCAGTGCCAGCGTGCCGCCATGCCGGCCAAAGCGGGTCAGCACCTGCCAGTAACTGCGCGTGATATCGAAACCCTGCCCTTGCGGTGCACAGGGTGCCAGTGTCCAGTACGCATTGGCATCTGGGTACGTTTGTTTGAATAATGTCGCTTCTTCTATCTGTTCCACAGCGAATTTACCCAGGCCAATGCTGGCATCACGGCCGTAGCCAACATTGCCAATATATTCAAGCAACTGGAGCAGTGTTGCGCATGGCAGGCGATCTTCATCAAGCACACACCACAAATCCATGCGCTGATCCGGCTGATAAAAAATTTGCGACTGGGTGTAGGGTGCAAATTCACCTGTGCCCGTTGTGCCGGTCAGCCGGTTAAGCGTGTTGTGAAATGCAGCCGCCTGGATCGGCTTGTTCTGTTTACCGCAAACCTCTTTACCGTAAACATCTTCATCAGAGGCAGCGATATCCAGTAGCTGACGCAGCGGCAAATGTACCTTATCATGTGGAATCCAGCGTTTGCCCTTGGCTTCCTTACGTTTTGCCGGGTCTTCCTCGTTGTTTGCCTGTAATGCAGCCGGAACGGTGGGGCGCGGCAGATAGCCACTCGGGAAGCCATCAGAAACTACCAGCCAGGGGCTGCCGGCGGTGTAGCCATCGAGCAGGGTTTCAAGTTTTTCTTCTCCGAGCATTTCGCGGACAGCATGGCAAAGCTGGCCAAACAAGGTATCACCCGCCAACGGAGTACCCAGTGGCGAACGCAGCCGAAGAGTTACACGCAGTGGAGTCATTGTTTCAAGCCGTTTGATTGAATGGGGTGATGGCGCGGAACTGTTCCATCAAATCTGTACCGTCGAGCTTCAGCGCCGCAAATTTGATCTTGCCGTAGCCGCGCGAGCCGGACCCGCCGAGGCTATCCAGTTCCAGCAGTCGCAGACCAAGTAGCACGGTATCAAGCAGATCATCACCCGCCAATACCTTGAGCGTCAGGGTGAAATCAAAGCGTGCACCAGCAATTACCCGTTCGATAAAGCGCGGACTTTCAGCTGTACCAGCAATACGCTTGATGGAGTTCTCCGACTTGACTTCGGTAATCAGCAAGTTCCGGGAATCGACTTCTTCTATTTTCCAATCGTTGCTCAACGGGCAATCCCAAAAAGCCAAGCGAGTGGGACCAATACTGTTAACAAGCTTTTCTTCCGCGTTGTCAGGCGCACCACCAAACAGTTTGATGACATCACGTCCGGCCGAATTGTTTTCATCCTTGGCAAGCTGTTTGAACGAATAGGGCTTGCCTTCCGCTGCCAGCACCAGGCCATGACGCCACTCCAGCAGACTGCGGATTTTGCCTTTCAATGAGGAGCCGGGAATATAAGGCTGACCAGTAAGCGGGTCCTTGACTACCGGGCTGTCGGTTCCCCCGATACGCATTTCACTGTCGCCCGCACCAATATGCAGGCCGGATTGAAGAACAATGGTACCGATGATTTTCTGGATTTGAGTCAGTTGCATGATGGATTCCTTTAGGCGACAAATAATTGGAAAGTTGATGTCACGGGCACAATTAATCTCTTTTGAAGAACTTAAGAAATCCGAGCATGGCTTCAAAGTGCAGCCGGAAATGATTCAATGTACGCGTATCTGTTACCTGTTTGATGCAACTGTTCAACCACTCAACGAATTCCTGGGTGACCAGTTTGCGGCCCTGTGCATAGGCAGCCTTGGCATTAAGCATGTGGATAAACGCTTCATAATCCTTGAATTTTTGTTCATCTGTGCCGATGCGTTCCTGCCAGCCGACCAGTTCATCATAAAAGCGCCGGATTTGAGTTGATTTGTTTTTGCTTGTGTCATTATCAAGCTGCTTTGCAATGGCTTCCGCATCTTCAGAAAAAAGCGTGGCTGGGGGTGGGCTGGTTTTCAGATCAAGTGTCATTTTGTGATCTCCGGATGTTGTCGATAATAGGTGTTAATAATAAATGGCTGCCTGGTTTGGCCACCAGATGGCAAGCTTGTCGTCATTGTCGCTGACGGTACAGCAGCACCGAAACTGGCAGACGGTAAGCACCACGATATTGTTTCAAGGCTTCGCCGCATTCGTGGGCGAGTGCTTTACCAACCATTTGCTGATTTTTTGGCAATCGTGCACAGCGGTACGCCAGACGTGAGCGCCACAAAGCATCTTCCGGGCGACGATCATCTCTTTTGGGATCATCACGTTCCGCCTGGTCGGATAACAGCAGCAGGTTGTAAATAAAACCGGTGGATAACCCCCCCGCTTCACTGATCAACCGTTCCAGTGCATCACGACGCTCCTTCATGAGTGTTCGCCATTCTGCCCAGCCAACGGTAACGCCCCACAAGCTGACGGCATTCTTTCCATCGTGCTGTTTGGCGGCATTCAGACCGGATTCAGCCGCAACGGCTAGCTGGCGTGCTGGTATTTTTGGTTGGGTCATTACAGCACCCAGCGAAAAGGTAATGTCATCACGCACAATGTAACGTGCGAATGCCTTGCGCATGGCACCCGCCAGTTCAAGTGTGGATTCCCAAGGGCCGATCAGAAAAAAATCGTCACCACCGGCAAATACCGTGTAAGTGTTGCGAAAGCGTCTGTTCTCGCCATGGGCGCAGTACCACGGCAGCCACAGCGCAAAAAAGGCGTTGACCTGACGCGAGAGTGAAGCCCAGCGCGCAAAAGTCGGTTCTGCAAGGCCGCTCTGAAATAGCGCCCCGAGGTTGTCGATATCGCCCTTGAGCGTGACCAGCGCGATTTCGTTATTACTGCCGGCAGCAATAGAGTGAAGAGTTTTGAGTTTTCCTGGCGAAGTATCGCCTAGATCTTCCTGACTGAGACGCTTATAAGCTGGATCATCTTTCTTCTCATTTTCGTCCCAAATCGGCACATAACTGTTAACAAAACGTCGGGCATAACCGTGAAAGCAGGTACCATTCTTATCAGGCAGATCAAAATCCCAGGCGCGTACCAGTTCCCCCTGTTCGGCCAGTTTGCCGTAATGGCCGGAAGCATCCGCTTCATTGACAAATATCAGGCGATAACCGAAGTAATCCAGATCGAGTGGCTTTTTGAAGCTGTCAGCTGTGTTTAATACCAGCAGTCGTGCATGTTTGGTGAGCGCTTCGCCAATGGCGATCTGGTCGCGTGACAGTGCACAGGAGGCTGGTTTTTCTCCCTCGGCAGCGCGGTCAGCCGGGTATCGACCGTGATAACCACAAGGCCCGTCGGCGAAAGATACCGTGCGCACGGCTGCAGTGTCGCCACATAGATCAAAACGTCGATGCTTGGCCATATCAAGTTCGGCAAACAATCGCTGCGTGAGCGCCTTGAAACGTTTGCTGATCAGATCGTTGCAACTGGCAGGGGTGGCGGCAATGCCTACGCCAATCTCGCCATAAGTATGCTGCAGACACCATTGATCAAAACTGTGTCGACAGGTTTCCACCGCCTCGCGCGCTGCGGGTGTATTGGGTGCAACGATCAGGAATTTACCGGCCGCATTGATAATCTGGCTGGTCGATGGCAGTTGCAGGGTCTCCAGCAATTTGAGTGTCGCCATTTCAGCTAGCAGTGCCACCTGAAAGGAGCGCCCACGCAACAGCTTGTGGGCGTATTTTTGGGTTTGTGCGCCCTGCGCAAAGATGAAGTTCTGAATTCCGAAAAAATCCCCCTGGATCAGCAGCAATTTTTGTTCATCCCAGTCAGGGCGTTCTGGATTACTCAATTTTGCCAGTGCATCGGCACCGGTATTACCGGTTTCCTCGTGCCAGCGCCACAAGGCAGTTGCCAGTGCAGCCACTGCCTTACTATGGTCGTAGAGGGAAACATCTGGTACCACCCCTCGATTAGTCGCTGAAGGGATGGCCTGTGTGTATGCCAGCCAGGCAGAATCAAAGTGATCCAGCCATAGCGGCCAGTTGCTGCGGTGCGATTGTGGAATAAATGTCAGCGCTTGCATGAATTGCTCCCACAATACGGCATATTCAGCCTGTGCCGATTTATCTCCGTCCGGCTCAACAGCAGCACGTTTATCGGGAAAAATGGCCTCCGGCCCGAGCGCCCGCAGAGGATAGGCATACGCGAACTGGCCGGCAGGGGCCTGTGGATTGGTTCTGATCTGTTCGAACAAGCTCATCATCCGTGCCTGAAAACGGTTTTTATGCTGCGGCGTTTCCCCTTCGGCATCGGCATTGTATTCGTCAAATTTTTTGCGTTCGAAGCCTGAAGCAGCCCGATCAGCAGTAGCAATGATCCACTGCAGCAGTGTTCCCGGTTTGTGGTGCGCAGCCGCAGCATTGGCCATGCTGTCGGTAATATCGACACCGCTGGTACGGCCAGAGAAAGGAGAGACATCACCGCGCAGAAGATCTGGAGCAAACTTTTCCACGACATCCCACATCCCCCCGGTATGGGCAGCATGCGAATATTTATAGAGCGTGGTTAGTGCAGCGAGATCACCGTTAACCGGCTGACCGGTTCTTTCGTGAAACTTGCCAAGATCATGTAACAAGGCAGAAAAGGCTACGCGACAGGATGAATGTAGAAGTGACATATAAAAATTATTCCGGTAAACAAGACGATTGCGCATTGTGTATCGTCCATTGACTGACAAGTGCGGGGGCAAGCTTGCCAAGCAGGATAAACATGCTATCCCTGACAACCTGCATCCGCTGACTGGAACAGGAATAGATGATTCCACCCTGACCGGCCGTTTAATCACACGAATACCGGCGAAAGATGGCAGTACTTCTGCGAAATGAAATAACAAAAGGGTGGAAAAATACTGTTTACAGGCAGTAAATGAACATTTTCAGGCTATTTCTGCCTTGATTGGCGGAAGACCATCGTCTGCGTTTTTCAGAGAGAATCTCTGGATTGCTTCTCGCTCACCCCAACATTTCCGGCAGGGTTCGAGCCCACTGGCCTGCAGTAAATGAATGGGAAGCACATGGTTGACTACGCGCATCTGCTTCCGGTACAGCTCAAACAGCAGGTTGATCAACTGCCGTTTCAACGTGAAAAACTGTTCCACAATCGCTCTCCTTTTAGGATCAGCTGTGCAGGCAAGTGCTTTTTGAATGTGTGGAGCGTGGCGAACTCTTTTGATGACTGCGCCATCATCTCCATTTTGCATATCGAGAGATACGTCAACAGTTTTACGAATCTGCTGTTGCAGCTCTGCGATCGTCATTGCCGATACGCCCTGAACTCCGCTGTTTTCATAGCATACCGATTGAGGGTTAATTTGAATGTGGAACTTGGCACCCACGCGCGCCCAGAAGACATCATCCGGCCTTCCCTTAAGCTCTTTCTTGGTTTGCTCGCAAAACGCCTGAAATTTTCTAACTTCCTGCGCACCACGCGCGCTAATTTGTGGTGGAACGAGATAATTGGTGAAATCCACAGTGAGATAGTGGCACTCGTTGGTTTTATGGAATTTTGGCATGCCTACACTAAAAACATACTTAGGCGAGAATGTTTGTTTTTTGATACGCAAGGACCGATACTTCCCCTCTAGCATCAATTTTTGTACATACAACCGCTCTGCTTCGGGTTGATTCAGGATTGAAGCCAGGCTTTCTTCGTAAATAAAATCAAAAATCCAGTCTATGGATACCCTGCCTTCTGGTTGCAACCATCCGCCAGAGAGCTTGGTGTAGGTACTCTTGGTTACATACGCCATATCCTTCGCTGCTTTTTCAGTAATCTGATTAACGCGACAAGTTGGTGCCAGCTCGAACATATAAAAATTACTCCGGTAAGCAGAACGGAGTGCATTGTGTATTAGCTGCTGGCCGACAAGCTGACGGCAAGCTTGCCGGTCAGAGTACGTGTTGCCTTGATCAGAATGGAGATATACGATTTCATTTCGGTCGAAGACCGGTCACGCGAATATGGATGAAAAATGGCAATACTTTTACAAACTGAAAGGACAGAAAAAGCAGTAATATCTGCCTGTTCCCTTGGAAATTGCTGGTTGTTGGTGGCTGAAAACACTGCAGATGACAGATTGTGGCCCAGGGAAAAATAGCCACCAGCTGCCTGGTAAAATGAAGCGTTTTTGAAAGAAATTATTGTTTGGAGGAGACATCTTGCTGCATCCCGCTATTTTTCCTCTTTGCCCCGTGCAGTGGATTGATTATAAAGAGAAAAATGACAGCAATCAGAAACACCCATGCCCTGATTTCAAAGGGATTGAGACTGCCGCATGCTTCCGCAGCAAGCTCTAGTAACTCGAAACACCCATGCCCTGATTTCAAAGGGATTGAGACTTTTTCTCTCTGTTATTGAAAAGTTAATTGGGTGAAACACCCATGCCCTGATTTCAAAGGGATTGAGACTTTACTGTTGCATTTTATCTTCTACCCATCATTGAGAAACACCCATGCCCTGATTTCAAAGGGATTGAGACATCTCATCGATGCTTTTGTGTGCTGCTATGTCGTGAAACACCCATGCCCTGATTTCAAAGGGATTGAGACTCTATTTCTACATATTTACTACCGTTCTTATGGTGAAACACCCATGCCCTGATTTCAAAGGGATTGAGACCTCTCTTTCGCTTTATTAATTGCGAATATTTCTTCGAAACACCCATGCCCTGATTTCAAAGGGATTGAGACGTTGTATTTCATCACAACAAAACGGCTTGCATTTGAAACACCCATGCCCTGATTTCAAAGGGATTGAGACCTAATCCAATGTGATAGGCTTAGGCTGTGCTTCTTGAAACACCCATGCCCTGATTTCAAAGGGATTGAGACTAGGTATGTCTTGACAACTAATAAGTTTCTTAAGCGAAACACCCATGCCCTGATTTCAAAGGGATTGAGACACGCTATCGCTGGAGGTATTGCTCCTGTACCTACGAAACACCCATGCCCTGATTTCAAAGGGATTGAGACAGATGTTGTTGTTTGGCTTGATAGTGACATGAAAAGAAACACCCATGCCCTGATTTCAAAGGGATTGAGACATGATCCAGATGTGGCATTAAACAGCCTCAATAGGAAACACCCATGCCCTGATTTCAAAGGGATTGAGACATATCGCACGACCATGCATCGTGCCCTGCGGCTGAGAAACACCCATGCCCTGATTTCAAAGGGATTGAGATTGGCATACAAGCCGGTATTTGTTTTCCTCGTCATCACGAAGCCGTCAGGCTATGGTGATCCACTACCACCGCTACCACTTCACTGGATTGCTTCACTCCTTGGGTGTGTGCAAAAGCAAGGGCAGTGAACTGGGTTGCTACGTCAGCCTGGCCACTACCTGCTTTCCGCTGCATTATGCTTGTGGGCGCAGTCGCAGTTAAAGGCTGGTTTGCTCACAATGGCACGTCAGCTCACCAAGACAAGACGCTGTATGCTTGGCTTCGCACGGTTCATTCCCCATACCCCCCCTGCACAACTGTAAAATTACAGAATTACGCAGAAGTCTTTTTGTAAAAAAGACTGTTATCTTGGACAAGGAGTTTTCGTAATGGATAAAGCAATATATAAAGAAAGGTTTCCGGATTTCTTTGCTGATGCGCCGGCTGTAACCCTACGCGATCCGCTGGCACAGTTTCTCGGCACAGCACGTGACGGGATTATGGAATACCGGTATGCCGATGCGGTACGGTTGGCAGGGCATTCCTGCCCGACAGTAGCTGGTACCTGGTTGATGACGCTACATGGTCTGCGTGCGCTGTACGGGAATGAATTACCGGTACGCGGTGAAATTGAAGTCTACATGGCTGATGCACGTGATGCTGGTACTACCGGCGTCGTGGCTACTGTGGTGCAACTTGTTACCGGCGCAGCACCAGAAACCGGCTTTCATGGTATTGGTGGGCGTTTCGGGCGTGATAATCTACTGCATTTCGATCAGCCCTTACAGGGCGAAATCGGCCTGCGCCGCAAGGATACGGGCGCAGCAGTACAGGTGGTGCTCGATGCTTCCGTCGTGCCCTGGCCGAACGAGATGCGCCAGTTGCTTCCGAAGGCGGTCAATGGACAGGCCAGCTCTGCCGAATTGCAGTGCTTTGGCGAGTTATGGCAGGAACGGGTGCGCCAAATGCTGATTGAGCACGCCGACGATGCCAACCTGGTACAAGTGAATACCTGGGTTGTAAATTAATTGATCCTGCGAGTTATCAATCTTTATCATGTCAGCGTTCGCTCAAAAAACACTCAGGCGCTTCTCAAGGGAATTGAAATGCCGTCGCAGTAGCTCGACCGCAAACATCACCCGTCTGAATTTTTGCGTTACTTGTTATACTGCCTGATAAAAATTAGCGATCAAACTATATCAATGGAGGGATAAATGGACGTTTTGAGTCTGGTGGCAGGATTTTTGCTGGGTGTTGTCGCAACTTATCTGATAAGCGCCTTTCTGTTAAAACCTGGCCTGCAAAAGTCATCCGATGCAGCGACAGGGGCGATTATCACAAGCGATACCCAGAATCTGTTTGATCAATTATGGCAAGCACATGAGCACTTGTTGAACGAGATGAAACAGGATTTGGACAATCCGGATTTCAAGTTTCATCGGGAATTTTATGTGTTAAAGAAAAACTGGTGGGACTGGAACCGCTGGGGATTCCATCGTAAAGGACCCTGCCTTGCCTACTTTATTGATGATCACAACGATTTACTGCCACTGCTTGATGCGCTGACCTCGCACGGATTGATTAGCCAGATAGGGGAAGCTGACAAAAAGTCGGCCAAATTTCAGTTAAGCGAGAAACTGATTGAGCTGCTACACGGGAAAAAGCCAACCAAGCATGCAGCCTGATTGATCCCACATAGTTATATTGTGTTTTACAGACGGTACTCAAAAGCAATGAATGAGCGATTCCTTCACAAGGAACGCGATACTGTCATCCGTCTGTAAAGCCAATACTCGAAAGGAGTAACAAACAGGCTGCCTTTTTTACCAGTACTGCTACTGGATTGCTCCGTACCTGTTGGTGTTCGCAAAAACAGCCACAATAGACAATAGGATCGTAGCAATACCGTCAATCCTGCAGTAACAATTTCTCCAATGTCAACCGGTATATACGAGATAGTCGCTCGATATCCGCAACTTCCACGGATTCATTAATCTTATGAATAGTTGCATTGCGTGGTCCGAATTCGACCACCTGCGAACAGATATCAGCGATAAAACGACCATCGGAAGTACCGCCCGAGGTGGAAAGTTCCGGCTCAACGCCTGTTACTTCGCGAATGGCTGCACTGAGTGCATCGGCCAGTATTCCCTTGGGCGTCAGGTAAGGCTTGCCGGAAAGCTCCCAGACCAGTTCATACTCCAGTCCATGCCGATCCAGAATCTCATGCACGCGCGTCTTGAGTGATTCAACCGTACTGGCGGTAGAAAAACGGAAATTGAACAGCAGATTGACTTCTCCCGGAATAACGTTGGTTGCGCCGGTGCCGCCACGGATATTGGAAATATGCCAGGTGGTGGCAGGGAAATATTCATTGCCATCATCCCATACGGTTTGGGCAAGCTCCGCAATGGCAGGTGCAGCAGTGTGAATTGGATTTCTGGCCAGATGAGGATAGGCAATGTGTCCCTGGATACCTTTAACCGTCAGATTGCCTGACAGACTGCCGCGCCGCCCATTTTTAATAGTGTCCCCTAGCCAGTCTGTACAGGTGGGTTCGCCCACGATGCAATAATCAATCGCCTCTCCGCGTGCCTGAAGGATTTCCACGACTTTAACCGTCCCCTCCACCGCCGGCCCTTCTTCATCCGAGGTAATCAGCAACGCAATCGAACCCTTGTGATCCGGGTGCAACTCAACAAATTCCTCAATCGCAGTAACAAAAGCAGCGATAGAGGACTTCATATCTGCTGCACCGCGGCCATAGAGAAAACCATCGCGGACTGTTGGTGTAAAAGGATCGCTATCCCACTGCGCGACCGGCCCAGTCGGCACAACATCCGTATGCCCGACAAAACATACCAGCGGCCCGTCAATACCTTTTCTCGTCCAGAGATTCTCCACCTCACCAAAGTTTATGGCTTCACTTTTGAATCCCAGTCCGGCCAGCCGGTGAACAAGAATTTTCTGGCAACCGTCATCATCCGGCGTCAGGGAACGACGTGCAATCAGCATCTGGGCAAGTGTCAGGGTACTATTGGGCATGGGAGTTTCCTTGGTTTGAGGTTTGAGGTTTGAGGTTTGAGGTTTGAGGTTTGAGGTTTGAGGTTTGAGGTTTAAGTGAAATAATTTGGCAGCAAAATCAGAGTTGCTGAAAAATGCGTAATGCATTACGCCCGCGTGCCCCTCCAAAAAAATCTTTAATAAACGGATGCCGCTCGTTGGCAATAATATCCGGTATCGGCCCCAGCGCGACAATGCTCCGGTTAGCCAGCACAGCCACTCGATCGGAAATTGCAACCAGTGTATCCAGATCATGTGTGACCATGACAATCGTCAGCGCCAGCTCTTCACGCAAAGAGCGTATCAGCTCAACAAAACTTTCACTCAATGCGGGATCAAGGCCGGCAGTTGGTTCATCCAGAAATAACAGCTCCGGATCCAGCGCCAATGCACGCGCCAGAGCAACCCGCTTGATCATTCCGCCTGATAATTCTGCCGGCATCTTGTGAACGTGCTGTGCCTCAACCCCGACCATACCGAGCTTCAGCATGACCAGATCGCGAACCATGGTTTCACTCAATATACGCAACTCCCGCATGGGCAAAGCAATATTGTCAAAGACCGTCAAAGCGCTAAACAGCGCTCCCTGCTGAAACAAGACACCCGAGCGAGTGCGCAGCTCCCTTTCTTTTTCATGGCCGCAATCATAGCGCGTCGCACCTAATACTTTGACGCTGCCTTGTGCGGGGGTGATCAATCCAAGCATCTGGCGCAGTAGAGTGGTTTTGCCGCTACCAGAGCCACCGACCAGTGCCAGCACCTCTCCCTTGAGCACAGTCAGATTGATATTTTCATGAATGACATTCTGGCCGAAGCGAGTAGTCAATCCGGCAATTTCGATAACTGGTTCAGCAGTTGTCATCAGCCTGCAACCCTGATGCCGATACTGGAAAAAGCCACTGCAAAAATGGCATCAATGATGATCACGGCAGTAATCGAAGTCACCACTGAATTGGTAGTGCCTTCTCCCAGGCTTTCGGTATTCGGTTTGATGCGCAGCCCGAAATGACAGGCAATCAGGGCAATTGCCATGCCGCAGACCACTCCCTTGCCCAGTCCTAACCATAAATTAGCGATTGGTACCGCATCGGGCAAGGTAGTCACCGCGTAACGAATACTTAATCCCACTTGCAGATCCGCCGCTAAAAGCCCGCCCAGCAGCGCAACTGAGCTAGTCCAGAGCACGATCAGCGGTAAAGCAAGACTCAGACCGATAATTTTGGACAATACTAGTCGCAGGCTATGAGGAATACCCATTACCGTCAGTGCATCCAGTTCTTCGGTCACACGCATGACCCCCAGCTGGGCAGTCATGGCGGAACCGGAGCGCCCGGCAACCAATATGGCAGCCAGCATTGGACCCAGCTCCCGGATGATACTCATCCCGAGAATATTGACAATGTAGATATCCGCTCCAAGCATATGTAGCTGTTCAGAGGAAAGATAGCTCAGCACAATACCGATCAAAAATCCGACGATGGCAGTAATGCCAAGTGCCTGCGCGCCAGTACGATACAAATTCGCAGAAATTTCCCGCACAGGAATCCTGCTTGGATGGGTCATCAGGTAAACGATATCCAGCACAATCTGGCCGGAAAGGCTAATCATGCCAGCGAGGTGATCAAAAAAACGGAGGAGCTGTTGCCCGAGCAGGGAGACAGGCAAAAACCATTTGCGCTGTGTCGGTTCAGGCAGCGATACCACTTTTTCCAAGCGCTGAAACATTTGTTCTTGCTCGGGGCGCAGCAGCAGATGATCAGGACGCTGCTCGCCCCAAATCTGCCACAACATCACGGCGCCCGCGTAATCAAGCTGGTGGATATTCGTCAGATCCCAGTACAGGCCAGGTTGACTGGCCAGCTGCGCCAGCTCCCTTGCAACTGCGGGTAATGATGGGTTAAGCGAAACGAGGGTATAGCTACCGGTAAGCTGCAGACAGGAATTACCTGCTTCTGTGGTAATAAGTTGATGCCGGGGATTGTGGTCAACCGGCAAATCAAAGGGCATGACTATCCCAATCCATTTTGACTGTTAGCTCCGGTTTTTGCGTTTGTTCTGCGAATCCTGGGCAATCTTTTCCGGCTTTTGGTCATGCCGGTATGCCCAGAACACCAGTGCGACACCGGCTGCAATCATCGGCAGTGATAACCACTGACCCATACTAATCCCCAGGGTCATGACGCCGAGAAAACCGTCATCCGGTTCGCGAAAGAATTCGCAGAATGAGCGAAAAACGCCATAACCAATCATAAACATTCCGGAGATAGCACCCAGTGGTCTTGGTTTGGCTGAATAAAGCCACATCAGAATGAAAAATGCCAACCCCTCCAATGCAAATTCATATAGTTGAGACGGATGACGTGGCAGATTGTCTACATACGGGAAAATCATCCCCCAGGGCACATCCGTTGGTCGTCCCCATAATTCCCCGTTGATGAAATTACCAATACGTCCGGCACCCAAGCCAAGCGGAACCAGTGGTGCGATAAAATCAGTGACTGACAACCATGACAGCCTGTATTTGCGTGCCAGCCATATCATAGCCACAATAACGCCGAGAAATCCGCCGTGGAAAGACATTCCGCCATGCCAGATTGCCAGAATCTCCAGTGGATGCTGCAAAAAATAACCTGGCTCATAAAATAAAACCTGCCCCAGCCTACCACCTAGCACGACACCCAGCACGCCGAAAAACAGTGCATCATCCAGCATTTCCCGGGTAAAGATACAACCGGGCTGATGCCGGATACGATAGCGCCCGAGCACAATGAACAAGAAAAACCCGAGCAGGTACATCAACCCGTACCAGCGAACAGCAAGCGGACCTATGGAAATCGCAATCGGATCAAATTGTGGATGAACGAACATGGCAGCAGCCTGACTTACGGTAAAATACGCATTATACGGCAACATCTGCTGACCACAGCAATCACCCCCAGCAATCGTTACCTTGCCTAACTATATTCATCACATCTATCTATGAGGGAATAATATGCCAGACAATCGACGCAGCCAGGCCATCACTAAAGGTGCGAAACGTGCTCCCAATCGCGCCATGTTACGTGCAGTTGGATTCGGTGACGGAGATTTCGATAAGCCCATTGTCGGCATTGCCAACGGCTTTTCCACCATCACGCCTTGCAACATGGGGCTGGATACGCTTGCCAAATGTGCGGAACATGCATTGAAAAATGCCGGTGCCATGCCGCAAATGTTCGGCACGATTACGGTATCGGATGGTATCTCCATGGGCACCGAAGGCATGAAATACTCACTGGTATCACGCGAGGTAATCGCTGATTCCATTGAAACCTGCGTGCAGGCGGAAAGCATGGATGGCGTCATTGCCATTGGCGGGTGTGACAAAAACATGCCTGGTGCCCTAATCGCGCTGGCTAGACTGAACGTGCCATCCATTTTTGTCTATGGCGGCACCATCAAGCCCGGTCACTACCAGGGTCGCGATCTGACAATCGTCAGTGCGTTTGAAGCGGTTGGGCAACATAGCGCACACAAGATTGATGATCAGGAACTGCTGGAAGTTGAACGCCATGCCTGTCCCGGCGCAGGTTCGTGCGGCGGCATGTACACCGCCAACACCATGTCCTCTGCGATTGAGGCGATGGGCATGAGTCTGCCCCATTCCTCCACTATGGCTGCGGAAGATGAGGAAAAGCGGATCAGCGCCACCCGCTCTGCCGAGGTGCTGGTGGAAGCAATCAAAAAACAGATTCTGCCGCGCAGCCTGATTACCCGCAAGTCACTCGAAAATGCAGTAACGGTAGTCATGGCCGTAGGCGGCTCGACCAATGCTGTGCTGCATCTGCTGGCCATCGCCCACGCAGCAGAAGTAGATTTTCATATTGACGATTTCGAAGCGATTCGTGCCCGTGTGCCGGTGTTGTGTGACCTGAAACCTTCCGGGCGCTACGTCGCCACTGATCTGCACAGAGCAGGCGGCATTCCACAAGTGATGAAAATGCTGCTCGTGCACGGTCTGCTGCATGGTGACTGTCTGACCATCAGCGGACAAACTATCGCTGAAGTACTGAAAGATATTCCTGAACAACCGCGCGCGGATCAAAACGTCATCCGCACCTGGGACAACCCGGTGTATGAACAAGGTCATCTGGCGATCTTGAAGGGTAATCTTTCACCGGAAGGTGCGGTGGCCAAGATTTCCGGTGTAAAAAACCCCAATATTACCGGGCCCGCCAGAGTGTTTGAATCCGAAGAAACCTGTATGACTGCCATTCTCGATCGCAAAATCAAGCCGGGTGATGTTGTCGTTATTCGCTACGAGGGGCCACGCGGCGGTCCCGGCATGCGTGAAATGCTCTCCCCTACTTCGGCGCTGATCGGTGAAGGATTGGGTGATTCGGTCGGATTGATTACCGATGGCCGTTTTTCCGGCGGCACCTACGGCATGGTCGTAGGTCACGTTGCACCGGAAGCATACGCCGGGGGGGTGATCGCTCTGGTGGAAGAAGGAGATTCAATCACAATCGATGCGCATCGCCGCCTGTTACAACTGAATGTTTCAGAAACAGAATTGGAACGCCGCCGGGCTGCCTGGCAACCCCCTGCGCCGCGCTACACACGCGGTGTACTGGCAAAATATGCCAAACTGGTATCAACCGCCAGTCGTGGTGCGGTTACTGATTAATCTCCCTACAAAAAACAATGCCTAACCACCTTGCCGGAGAAACCAGTCCTTACTTGCTGCAGCACGCAGACAACCCTGTGGACTGATCCATGGGGGAAAGAGGCATTGGAAATCGCACAAACACAGAATAAGCCGATATTGCTCTCCATCGGCTATTCCGCCTGCCACTGGTATCATGTGATGGCGCATGAATCATTTGAAGATGCTGAAGTGGCTGCACCATGAACACGCATTTGGTCAATATCAAGGTTGATCGTGAAGAACGCCCTGATATTGACCAAATTTACCAGAATGCACACTATGCGCTGAATCATCGTTCCGGCGGCTGGCCACTGACCATGTTCCTGACACCTGAACAAAAGCCTTTTTTCGGCGGCACTTACTTTCCAAAGGAAGCACGCCACGGTATGCCGGGATTCCTGCAACTGCTGCCAAAAGTGGCAGAGGCTTATCACACTCGTACGGCGGATATCGAACAGCAGAATGCAGTATTACTGAAATTGCTTGCTCAATCACTGCCCACACCCAAAACCGATGCTTCCGTACTTTCCCGACAACCAATTGACCAGGCATGGCAACAGTTGAATCGCCAGTTTGATGAAATATATGGCGGATTTGGCGATGCGCCCAAGTTCCTTCATCCGGCTGAATTGCAGTTCTGCCTGCGGCGTTATATCGCTGATAACAATACTCAGGCACTGCATGTGTGTGACCCACACTCTGGAAAAGATGGCGCAGGGTAGTTTATATGACCAACTGGGCGGAGGATTCTGCCGCTATAGCACTGATCGTTACTGGCGGATTCCACATTTTGAAAAAATGCTGTATGACAATGCGCTGCTGCTGTCCCTCTATGCAGAAACCTGGTTGATAACCGGCAACCCGCTTTTCAAACAGGTTGTTGAAGAAACAGCAGCCTGGGTCATGCGGGAAATGTAAGCCAGTACAGCAGCAGGTGGGGGCTGTTTTGCCTCACTGGATGCTGATTCTGAACATGAAGAAGGCAAATTCTACGTCTGGGATCGGCAGGCGATTGCCGCGATTCTCACCAGGGAAGAATATGCGGCGACAGCCCCTTACTTTGGCCTTGATCGCCATCCCAACTTCGAAGGTCAGCATTGGCATCTTGAAGTGGTGCAATCAATCGAGGCAGTTGCAGCAAATAATCAAATCCATTCGGAAGCTGCGCAACAGCTCATTGACAGCGCACGCAAGAAGTTACTAAACGAACGTGAGCAGCGTATCCGGCCGGGACGTGATGAAAAAATACTGACCAGCTGGAATGCGCTGATGATCAAGGGCATGGCGCGCGCCGGACAGATTTTTGAACGTGGGGAATGGATTGATTCAGCCGTGCAGGCAATGGATTTCATCCACGACAGGCTATGGCAGGATAGCTGCCTGCTGGCAACGTTCAAGGATGGCAAAGCGCATCTGAATGCCTATCTGGATGATCACGCCTTCCTGCTAGATAGTCTGCTGACGCTGCTGCAAGCCCGCTTTCGACAGGCAGATCTTGATTTTGCCATCACCCTGGCAGATACACTGCTCACCCGGTTTGAAGATGAAACATCCGATGGATTTTTTTTCACCAGTCATGACCATGAGATACTTATTCATCGGCCTAAAACCGGTCACGATGGCGCCATTCCAGCCGGAAACGGTATTGCCAGCATAGCCTTGCAGCACCTGGGCTATCTAGTGGGCGAGCCACGCTACCTCGAATCTGCCAAACGTACACTGGATATTTTCTCTGATGTGTTGTCACACCAGACCAGTTCGCATTGCAGCATATTGGTCGCGCTGGAGGAATTTCTGGAACCAACCCGGACAGTGCTCCTGTCTGGAGATGAAGCAGAATTGCAGACATGGCTTAAGGCACTGGTTCCCTGTTCATTGAATATGATATCAATCGCATTGCCTCATGAACTTTCCGGGTTACCCGATGGTCTTAAAAAACGCTCTGCCCCAGATGGAAAAATCAGCGCTCAAGTATGTGAGGGCAGGCGTTGTCTTCCGGAGATTCATTCACTGAATGAACTGCTGCAAGTCTGCAGGGTTCACGGTAGAATGGCACTCCCTTAATCATTCATAAAAGGAAAAAACTGATGAAAACAGCTTGGTTAGGTGTATTTGCTGCTTCAGCGTTGTTAGTGGCCGGTTCTGTTCAGGCCAGCCCCGAATTGGCAGCAAAAAATAATTGTGTCGCTTGTCATCAGGTAGATGCAAAACTTGTTGGCCCTTCATTTAAAGAAATTGCAACCAAATATGCGGGCAAGGATGATGAGACCGGATACCTGGTAAGCAAAATAAAAGGGGGCAGCACTGGTGTATGGGGTCAGATTCCAATGCCTCCAAACGTCAATGTCAGTGATGGGGATGCCAAAGCACTGGCAGAATGGATCTCGACACTTAAATGATCTGATCATCAGCTATAAATTTAAGCCGATACCGGGAACCGTATCGGCTTTTTTGTTTCCGGGCCGCCAATCCAAGCTATCAAGAAAGACCGCTTTATTTGACAACGTACCTGGCTTTCAATACATTTCTTTGAAACATTCTTTTTAAATATCCAGCCATATAACAATTATGCTTACGGTTTTCCTTGATTTCGGCTCCGTCACGCGCGGTGATATTGATCGGGCAGCGCTGGAGCAGGCCGTATCTCCCTGGATTTATCATGACAACACCTCCCGTGAACAGGTTACAGAGCGGATCAAGGGAGCTGAAATCATCATCAGCAATAAAGTGCAGCTGGATCGGACAGCCATATTTGCAGCAGATCAGCTAAAACTGATTTGTGTCGCAGCCACCGGTTATAACAACGTCGATCTTGCTGCAGCCGCTGAGCGCAATATTCCGGTATGTAATGTACGCAACTATGCCACTAGTTCCGTTGCGCAACACACGCTTATGTTCATGCTGAACTTTGCCTGCCGTTTCGTGGAATATCGGCAGCTGATAAAAAAAGGGGGATGGCAGACCAGCACCTACTTCTGCCCGCTTGATTTCGGCGTTATGGAATTGGCAGGAAAGACGCTTGGTATCATCGGGCATGGCGAGCTCGGTAGTGCTGTGGCAAATATAGCCAAAGCATTTGGTATGAAACTGTTGATCGCCGAATATAAATCCGCCTCATCCATCCGGCCTGGGCGCATGGCATTCAATGATGTTATCCAACAAGCGGATTTCATTACGCTGCACTGCCCGTTGTCGGCAGATACCCGGCATTTGATTGGCAAGTGGGAATTTGATCTGATGAAACCCTCGGTATACCTTATTAATACAGCCAGAAGCGGCCTGATCAATGAAGACGACCTGCTGCAAGCCCTTTATTCTGGCCGTATTGCCGGCGCAGCTATCGACGTCCTGCAAGCAGAGCCGCCGGTTAATGGCAATCCCTTGCTGGATTACCCTCATCCCAACCTGCTTATTACACCCCATTCCGCCTGGGCCAGTGTGGAATCTAGACAACGCATGATCAACCTGCTGGCAGATAACATACGTAATTTCCTGCAAAACAAGCCTTTTAACCAGATTAATACAGCGTTGCAGTAATTCTGGATACGCATATAGACCAGGTAATGTCCACCGCCGCACTCTACTGCTTAGAACCTGTTCAAGGAAAAATCTGAATGAAAGCCACACCTCTTGCGATTCCTGATATCTATCTAATCGAACCCAAAGTATACGGCGATGAACGCGGCTTCTTTTTTGAAAGCTTCAATCAAGCCAGTTTTGAAGAAATCATCGGCAGGCCGGTTCAGTTCGTGCAGGATAATCACAGCCGCAGTATGAAGAATGTCCTGCGCGGCCTGCATTATCAGATTCAGCAACCGCAGGGCAAGCTGGTGCGTGTGGTGCAAGGTGAAGTGTTCGACGTAGCGATTGATCTGCGCAAAAGCTCAGCAACCTTTGGCCAATGGACGGGGGAAATCCTTTCTGCAGAAAACAAATACCAACTCTGGATACCTGAAGGATTTGCCCATGGTTTTGTCGTACTGAGCAATACCGCCGAATTTCTCTACAAAACCACGGATTACTATGCACCTGTCCATGAGCGCTGCATTCTCTGGAATGACCCAACACTCGACATTGCCTGGCCAGCAGGTATTCAGCCTGCTCTATCCACCAAGGATGTCCTGGGAACCCCATTTGATCAGGCCGAGGTCTTTGACTAACGCAAGAGCTTCTGCAACACCAATGGAAATGTGCGCCAACTCCTGGCGCAATACGGCTTGAAGTATCCTGACAGCCCGGAAATCTCGAAGAAACTGATTTGACTATGTCCCACCCTTTTTATCAGCATCGCCGCATACTGATTGCAAGCCTAGTCGGCACAACCATCGAATTTTATGATTTTTATATTTATGCCACGGCAGCGGCACTGGTATTCGGACCTTTATTCTTTCCTGCAGAATCTCCGTCTGCACAATTAATGTTGTCATTCCTGAGCTTTGGACTCGCCTTCCTCGCGCGGCCAGTTGGCGCAATATTATTCGGCCATTTTGGTGATCGTATTGGAAGAAAATCAACACTGGTCGCCTCATTGTTGCTGATGGGCATATCAACCCTGCTGATTGCATTCTTGCCCACCTACGCGACAGCAGGCTGGATAGCTCCGTTACTATTGTGCACCCTGCGTTTTGGTCAGGGACTGGGACTTGGCGGCGAATGGGGCGGCGCGGCTTTATTGGCTGTTGAATACGCTCCCCCGGGATGGGGTGCGCGGTTTGGTATGATTCCTCAGTTAGGTGCTCCAATTGGATTCATTGCCGCAAACGGATTGTTTTTGCTTCTCGGTACGGCGTTGAGTGAAACAGACTTTGCAGCATGGGGATGGCGAATCCCATTCCTTACCAGTGCAATTCTGGTTGGACTTGGTTTATGGGTGCGGCTGAAAATTAATGAAACACCCGAATTTACCCGGGCACTGGCAAAAGATCCTCCCATTCCGGTTCCCATCGGCGAGCTGATACGCAAGCATGCCGCTATCACCTTTGCCGGAACGTTTACAGTAGTTGCCTGTTTTGCCATCTTTTATCTTTCAACCGCTTTTGCACTGGCTCATGGCACTACGACACTTGGATACGATCGTGAGCTGTTTCTGCTCACTCAGCTTGCAGCAATATTATTTCTGGCTATTGGTATCGTTCTCTCGGGAATACGTGCCGATCAGCATCACGCAAACCAGGTACTGGTATGGGGATGTGCAGCGACAATTATCCTGGGCTTAATATTTGGACCAGCCTTGGGGGCGGGATCGCTATGGCTGGTCTGGATGGTGCTTTCGCTTGCCCTGTTTATAATGGGGTTTGTTTACGGCCCGCTTGGCGTATGGCTACCATCGCTTTTCCCTCCGCGAATACGCTATACAGGCATATCTGTTGCCTTCAACTTAGGAGGTATTCTAGGCGGCGCACTCGCCCCCCTTGCCGCACAGGCACTTAATGATGCGGGAGGCACATCCTTTGTTGGCCTTTATCTGACAATGGCAGGCATATTCAGCCTGGCGGGATTAAAAATGACTCAACAATTGATACCAAACCAGGTACACAAATTGAATTAAGGGTAGATATCTGTTAATCAACTGCCGCCTTACCACCTTTAACCAGATATGGATTACTCAATGATGATGTCTCAAGAAAAAATTCAGGAAAGGAATCAGACTTCAAAGAAAAATGGATATAAGGCTTGATTGAGGCCAGCGTCACCTGCCAATCAACCAATTCAATGAAAACAACCTGTCCGAATATTACCGCACCCAAGCTGGCGTGTGATTTTGATGATTTGAGATTGAATGATGATATTCTGCTGCAGGACCATGTAAACCCATTTTTACTCAATAGCCGGTTAGCTTCATCCCACAAACGAAGAAAGGTAAACCCGAGTCTGTAGTGAGGGTTTACATAAACATCAAAATCCCATGCTGCTTGCCTGGTTGGTAGCGGAATATAACGCGCTCGCACTTCATCTTCCTGATAAGGACCAAGCATCAGCCAGATAAACCCTAAAAACTCCTCATCCTTAGAAGCAACCAGGCAGATTGCTCCATTTTTGAAACGCTCTCGAATGACGGATATTGGCCGCGGAAAATGATGAATAACCGAATCCTGTTCATCTATTTGTCTGATTACTATTTTCTTACCTCTTGCCAGAGGTAAGAAAGAATTGTTGTTAACAGGCTGTGCAACTAATTGATACTTAAAAATTCTTATATTCCCATAAGATATCTTGAAAAGCAGCCTATGCAAAACTAAAAATCCGGTATTCATCCAACCAATCGCAGATATTGACTGACTAATATATCTGTATATTTTCACTACATTATTGATAATGATCATTATCTAATTACCTCGAGTAACCAAATATTTTTATTGCCTTTTACGACATAATAAATATGTCGTAACCAATTTAATCTTTCGAGAAAATACTATTCTAGATCTCTCTTTTACTTCACTCGGATATAGAAACTACTTTCATGAGTAAAACTTTTCCCACTGTCACTTACTTCATCAATACGCTCCTGTAGAAGAAACATTGCCAATCTCCAATGAGACAACTTCTCCTTGATATTACTGAAATCGGCCCGCCGTCACTGGACAACTTTATTCCTGAAGGGAACGAAGAGTTGCTGTACACACTGAAGAATCTGGTTGCCGACAATCGTCAAGATCGTTTTTATTATCTGTGGGGAAATACAGGAAGCGGTAAAAGCCATCTGCTGCAGGCGGTAACCAATATTTTTCTGGAACAGCAGCGCAATACACACTACATTGATTGCAATCAGGCTGATGAAATTGACTTCAATCTAACCGCAGATTGCATAGCAGTTGATAACATTGAACAACTGGATGATGCTGAACAAATTAGACTGTTTAATCTTTATAACCAGATCCGTGAAAGCAAGTATGGGATATTTTTGGCTGGTGGCACCCGACCGCCTGCACAATTGGGTTTGCGTCCGGATCTGACTACTCGCCTGGGCTGGGGATTGGTATATCAAGTACACGAATTAACGGATGAAAAAAAAATAGAAGTTATGCAAGACTATGCAATCCGTTGCGGATTTGAGTTGCCTCTGGATGTTTGCAACTACTTACTGAAGCATGAACAACGGGACTTATCCTCCCTGATCAGGCAGGTCAGCGCGTTGGATCAGCTTTCGTTGACTAGGCAGCGCCCCGTCACCCTTCCCTTGCTGCGTGAACTGTTATAATCAGCACCGGTTTCGGACGATCGTCAATCTCGGAATATCAGGATGATTGCAGTTGCTCCGTTCAACTTTGAAACGAATCTGCTGTTTTTCCTTACACAGCTTTATTACATCCATTTTTTCTTATACCGATCAGCATCATGAAACTGGCATTATTTGACCTGGATAACACACTCCTGGCTGGTGACAGCGATTTTCAATGGGCACAGTTCCTGATTGAACAAAATGTTCTGGATCGGGAGGTCTACGAAGCTCGTAACATTGAATTTTACGAGCAATACAAAGCGGGCACACTGGATATTCATGAATTTCTGAATTTTCAGTTAAAGCCTCTTTCCCGCCACCCGCGCGAACAATTAAATGAATGGCGCAGTCGTTTTGTCAAACAAAAAATTGCACCATTGATTGCTCCCGGCGCTTGTGAATTAATTGCCGGGCATCAGGCTGAAAAGGATTTGTGCATTATTATTACTGCCACCAATAGCTTCGTAACCGCCCCCATTGCCAGCATGCTGGGTGTTGATCATCTAATTGCCACCGAACCGGAACTGGAAAATGGTGAATTTACCGGCCGCGTAACCGGCACTCCCTCTTTCCGGGAAGGTAAAATAACCCGGCTGGAACAATGGCTGGACATGCATAACCTCACCTGGCTTTCTTTCCTGCAAAGCTGGTTTTATAGTGACTCGCTCAACGATCTGCCACTCCTCAAAAAGGTGACACATCCTGTTGCGGTGGACCCGGATGCCACACTCCATGAACATGCGAAAGAATGCGGGTGGCGTATTATTAGCCTGCGCCAATAGCACCTCAATCAGATAATTTACATTCTTTAACAAGGAGAAAACAAAATGAAACATACTTCCATAGCATTCCTACTACCAGCAATTTTGAGTCTTTTACTTTCATTTAGCGCACAGGCTGCTGACAGCTATCCTGAAAAAGCAGGAGAAAAGCTGGCTACAGGCGTTGCCAATATCGTTACTGGCATTGGTGAAATCCCTAAAAATATGATGATTTCCAGCCAGAAAAAAGGAACTATCTACGGTGTAACAGCAGGATTTTTCGTGGGCATCGTTCAAACAGTGGGGCGGACATTAAGTGGTGCGCTTGATATCGTCACCTTCGTAATACCCACTACTTCCCTCGTTCAACCGACTTATATCTGGAATGATTTCAATCGGGAAACAACCTATTCAGCCTGGCGTATGCGTTGATAATATTGAGTTTGATATCAATTACCCTTGCCAGGATTCGCTCCGACTGGAAGAAACACATGAAGTCAAGACAGACAATACAGCTGGTTCCGATATAATATCGGTTTTGTGAAGGATCGGCAGCATGCGACTCATACAAAAAGCACTCACCTTCGACGATATATTACTGCTTCCCGCTCATTCCGAAGTCTTGCCCAGGGATGTTGACCTCACCACACAGCTAACCCGTTCTCTCCGGATCAGGATTCCGATTGTTTCAGCCGCGATGGATACAGTTACCGAAGCACGACTTGCTATTGCTATCGCCCAAGAGGGCGGGATCGGCATTATCCACAAAAATATGCCGATCAGCGCCCAAGCAGCGCAGGTTGCACAAGTAAAACGCTTCGAAAGCGGCATTGTCACTGATCCGATTGTCGTCTCTCCAGACATGACCGTCAGAAGCGTTCTGGAACTGATTCGGCAACACAACATATCCGGCTTGCCCGTAGTAAAGGGCAAAAAGGTTGTAGGCATTGTTACCAACCGCGATCTGCGGTTTGAAACCAACCTTGATCAGCCGGTCAAAAATATCATGACCCCGAAGAAGCGTCTGGTTACTGTCCGAGAAGGCATCTCACAGGAAGAAGCACTGGCCTTACTGCATAAACACAGGCTTGAGAAAGCACTGATTGTCGATGAAAACTTCGAATTGCGCGGGATGATTACCGTCAAGGACATCACCAGAACAACCGAACATCCCTATGCCAGCAAGGATGAACGGGAACGTTTATACGTGGGTGCTGCAATCGGGGTGGGGGAAGGCAGTGACGAACGTGCCGCCGCTTTGGTGGAAGCTGGTGCAGATGTAATTGTCGTGGACACAGCACATGGGCATTCGCAGGGCGTATTGGAACGCGTGTACTGGGTCAGGAGAAATTTTCCTGAAATTCAGGTAATCGCCGGTAATGTTGCCACGGCTGCAGGAGCCAAAGCATTGGTAGATCATGGTGTTGATGCCGTAAAGGTTGGAATCGGTCCAGGTTCAATCTGTACCACCCGGGTCATCGCTGGTGTTGGTGTCCCGCAAATTTCAGCAATTGATAATGTTGCTACTGCACTGCAGGGTACAGGTGTACCAGTTATCGCAGATGGAGGTATTCGTTATTCCGGTGATATTGCCAAGGCCATTGCTGCAGGGGCAAGCGCAGTCATGCTGGGAGGTCTACTGGCTGGAACAGAGGAATCCCCAGGTGAAGTCGAGCTACTCAAGGGTAGAGCCTATAAAAGTTATCGCGGCATGGGCTCATTATCTGCCATGCAACAAGGATCAAGCGATCGCTATTTTCAGGAAACCGAGCGCCATGAAGCAGAAAAACTGGTACCCGAGGGCGTGGAAGGTCGCGTTCCTTACAAAGGCTCTCTCGCCAATGTCATCCATCAACTGACAGGAGGTGTCCGTTCCAGCATGGGTTATCTGGGATGCCATACCATCAGTGAAATGCATGAAAAAGCTGAGTTTATCGAAATCACGTCTGCCGGAATCCGGGAATCTCATGTGCATGACGTTCAGATCACCAAAGAAGCCCCCAATTATCACGTTGAATAACCCTTTACTGATATGCATTCAGCAATTCTTATCCTGGATTTTGGCTCGCAGTACGCTCGTTTAATCGCACGGCGCATCCGGGAAACCAGTGTTTACTGTGAACTCCACCCCTTTGATGTCAGCCCGCAATTTATTCGGGAATTTTCTCCTGTTGGCATCATTCTCTCCGGCGGGCCGGCATCCATCTTTACCAATGACGCGCCGCGTGTGCCTCAAATTGTGTTTGAACTGGGTGTCCCTGTTCTCGGCATATGTTATGGAATGCAGGCCATGGCAGCTCAGCTCGGAGGAGAGGTGGAAAATGCGCAAACGCGCGAATTTGGCTATGCAGAATTGTTAACAGAACCATGCAGGCTGTTCCAGGACATCAAGGATCGCATCAGCTCTGATGGCAAACCCGCTCTTGATGTATGGATGAGCCACGGTGACCGGGTTAATAAATTACCGCCTGGGTTCACAGCCATTGCCTTCAATGCAGCCACTCCCTTTGCAGCCATGGCTGACGAAACACGCAGGTTCTACGGTGTCCAGTTCCATCCTGAAGTCACTCACACCCTCCAGGGAAAAGCTATCCTCGATCGTTTCGTTCATGATATCTGTGATGCGGGCTATGACTGGAACATGCCGGATTACGTAGAAGAGGCCATTGGCCGGATACGCGCGCGCGTCGGCGGCGATAAAGTCATCCTGGGATTGTCTGGGGGGGTAGATTCTTCAGTAGCCGCCGCACTAATCCACCGCGCCATCGGTGATCAGCTGGTATGCGTATTCGTAGACAACGGCCTGCTCCGCCTGAATGAAGCCAAGCAAACCATGGAAACCTTTAGCCGGAATCTTGCGGTCAACGTCATCTACGTTGATGCTAGCAGACAATTCCTGGAGCAATTGAAAGGAATCACTGATCCGGAACAGAAACGCCGCACCATCGGCCGCGAATTTGTGGAAATCTTTCAGCAGGAAGCCGCAAAAATTGAAAACGTCAAATGGCTGGCGCAAGGCACCATTTATCCGGATGTCATTGAATCTGCCGGCAGCCACACAAAGAAATCAGGATTAATCAAATCCCACCATAACGTTGGTGGTCTACCAGAAACACTTCGCCTCAAATTGCTGGAACCACTGCGTGAACTGTTCAAGGATGAAGTACGAGAACTTGGCCTGGCACTGGGGCTTCCGCGTGACCTGGTATTCCGTCATCCCTTCCCTGGACCGGGACTAGGTGTCCGTATTCTGGGAGAAGTTAAATACGAATATACAGAATTATTGCGTCAGGCTGACGCCATCTTTATTGAAGAGCTGAGAAACGCTGGATGGTATGAAAAAACCTCCCAGGCATTTGCTGTTTTCCTGCCAATAAAATCAGTTGGCGTTATGGGAGATAAGCGCAGTTATGAGTACGTCATCGCACTGCGCGCCGTTCAGACTGAAGATTTCATGACTGCACAATGGGCTGAGCTGCCTTACACCTTGCTTGCCAGAATCTCCAACCGCATCATCAACGAAATTCGTGGCATCAACCGCGTAGTTTACGATATCTCAGGCAAACCCCCAGCAACAATTGAGTGGGAGTGACGGGCACTGGCTGGCAATGTCTAGCAACGGCAGGCATTTCGGCTGAGGGTAAAAGAACTTTCCGCTAAGCGATAGACTGTATGTAAACACAGTATTGCAAGGACGCGGAACATGCCTCATGTGGCGGCCAGGACGGCCAGCCGGGATCGGGATACTGGTCGTTACCAGAGCCACCGACCCGAGCAAACCCTTCTCTATCAGATCGTTGACGAGTATTACCCGGCATTCGCTGCGCTTATGGCAGAGCAGGGAAAGGAATTGCCGGGCTATGTGCAACGGGAATTTGAAGAATTTCTCCAATGCGGGCGGCTGGAGCATGGCTTTCTACGGGTTCGCTGCGAGTCTTGCCACGCCGAGCACCTGGTCGCTTTCAGCTGTAAGCGTCGCGGTTTCTGCCCGAGCTGTGGGGCGCGGCGGATGGCCGAAAGTGCCGCCTTGCTGGTTGATGAAGTACTGCCTGAACAACCCATGCGTCAGTGGGTGTTGAGCTTCCCGTTTCAGCTGCGTTTCCTGTTTGCCAGCCGGCCCGAGATCATGGGGTGGGTGCTGGGCATCGTTTACCGCGTCATTGCCACGCACCTGGTCAAGAAAGCGGGCCATACCCACCAAGTGGCCAAGACGGGCGCGGTCACCCTGATCCAGCGTTTTGGATCGGCGCTCAATCTGAATGTTCACTTCCACATGCTGTTTCTCGACGGTGTGTATGTCGAGCAATCCCACGGCTCAGCGCGTTTCCGCTGGGTCAAGGCGCCGACCAGCCCAGAGCTCACCCAGCTGACGCACACCATCGCCCACCGGGTGGGTCGCTATCTGGAACGGCAAGGCCTGCTGGAACGGGATGTCGAAAACAGCTATCTGGCCTCGGATGCGGTGGATGACGACCCGATGACACCCCTGCTGGGGCACTCGATCACTTACCGTATCGCTGTCGGTTCACAGGCGGGGCGAAAGGTGTTCACTTTGCAAACTCTGCCGACCAGTGGTGATCCGTTCGGTGACGGGATTGGCAAGGTAGCCGGGTCCAGCCTGCACGCCGGCGTGGCGGCCAGGGCCGATGAACGCAAGAAGCTCGAACGGCTGTGCCGGTACATCAGCCGCCCGGCGGTATCCGAGAAGCGGCTGTCGTTAACACGAGGCGGCAACGTGCGCTACCAGCTCAAGACGCCGTACCGGGACGGCACCACGCACGTCATTTTCGAACCATTGGATTTCATTGCAAGGCTGGCCGCCCTGGTACCGAAGCCCAGAGTCAACCTAACCCGCTTCCACGGGGTGTTCGCACCCAACAGTCGGCACCGGGCGTTGGTCACGCCGGCAAAACGGGGCAGGGGCAACAAGGTCAGGGTGGCTGATGAACCGGCAACACCAGCACAACGGCGAGCGTCGATGACATGGGCGCAACGGCTCAAGCGTGTTTTCAATATCGACATCGAGACCTGCAGCGGCTGCGGCGGCGCCATGAAAGTCATCGCCTGCATTGAAGACCCTATAGTGATCAAGCAGATCCTTGATCACCTGAAGCACAAAGCCGAAACCAGCGGGACCAGGGCGTTACCCGAAAGCCGGGCGCCACCGGCTGAGCTGCTCCTGGGTCTGTTTGACTGACGAGCCTGAAGGCCAACGATACCAATCAAAATGCTGCGTTCACAGCGCCGCGGCAGGGATCCGCCGTGCTGGTTGTCGGAAAAGGAGCCGCTAGTGGGAAAGAGGAGGGTAAATTTTCAGCGTTGCTGGCTCCCCGTCAGCCGGATTGGGTTGCATCGCAGGGGTGTCGAAAGAGTCAACTGCGGTCCAAAGCTGTTGGACTTGGGTGAAAAGGGCGTTTATTCTTCCTATACGTTGTCGGCAGCGGGCCAAAAAGGAATACGTCCATGCCCATCGAGGTGAAACCGGCTGTGAGCGCGGGTTCAAGCATATAGCCCGACAGGCGCGTATCCTTGCCGATCACGACACGATGGCGGTGGTCACCGCGACGAAAGACACGGCCAGCCGCCATGCCGACGCGCAAGGCGGTTTCCGCCGTCATCGCGCCTTCGTTGGCTTTGCCACGAATACCGTCTGTGCCGAAATATTTGCGCACCATAAGGTCGATTATCCTGTCGTCGGGTCGCCCTCAAAGGGGACATGCCTGCTGAACCGCGAATATAGAGAAATATCCCGAATGTGCAGTTAACGAATTCTTGCGGTTTCTTTCAGCGCCGCCAATACCGCCAGCCCGTCGCGCAAGGGGCGCGGCTCGTGTGTGCGGATGAAGTCAGCTCCACCTGCGGCGGCGGCAAGCTCTGCAGCGAGTGTCGCGGCCCCGACATCCCCCGGACCACGGCCTGTGAGCGCGCGCAGAAAGGATTTGCGCGAAACAGACAGAAGCACCGGCAAATCGAAGCGCAGCCGCAATTCATCGAACCGCGCCAGCACCGAGAGCGAGGTTTCGGGAGCAGCCCCCAGAAAAAACCCCATGCCGGGATCAAGGACAAGGCGGTTGCGTTTGATACCGGCACCCGTCAGCGCCGCGATGCGCGCGTCAAAGAACGCCGCAATGTGATCCATGATGTCGCCAGCGGGTGCCTCGCGCCGATCTGCCTGCCCGTCTTGCACCGAATGCATAACGACGAGTTTGGCAGATGATTTCGCCAATTGCGGATAGAACGCAGCGTCTGGAAAACCGCGAATATCATTGAGATAGGCCACACCACGCGACAAGGCATAGGCTTGCGTCGCGGGTTGATAACTGTCGAGCGAGACGGGAATGCCATCTGCCTTGAGCGCGTCCAGCACCGGCGCGATACGCGCGATTTCTGTGTCGGACGAAACAGGCGCGGCGTCGGGATTGCTGGATGCCGGACCGAGGTCGATCACATCTGCCCCCTCGGCCATCAGCTTACGCGCCTGCGCAATGGCTGCGTCTGGCGCCAGATACCGGCCTCCATCGGAGAAACTGTCCGAGGTTATGTTGACGATGCCGAAAATGATGAGCGATTTATTCATGGGGGCTTCTATAATAATAATAATCGAGCATGAGTCTCATACGGATGCTCGGGTCGAAAGGGAATCCCCAGGCGAGTAACCTGTTTGCGGTGATCCATTAGCTGCAGGAGCAGAAGAGCATACATCTGGAAGCAAAGCCAGGAAAGCGGCCTATGGAGCTGTGCGGCAGCGCTCAGTAGGCAATTTTTCAAAATATTGTTAAGCCTTTTCTGAGCATGGTATTTTTCATGGTATTACCAATTAGCAGGAAAATAAGCCATTGAATATAAAAGATAAAAATGTCTTGTTTACAATAGAGTGGGAATAAACCGCCACGTATCAATGGTACCCTGTATGTATTTATGTCGTCATTCAATTAAACACAATGGAACATGAATTCTGGCTACAAAGCTGGCGCGAAGGGCGTACCGGTTTTCATCAACTACGCGTACAGCCGTTACTGCAGAAATACTGGCCAACACTTGATCTACCAACTGGCAGCAAGATATTTGTTCCACTGGCTGGCAAATCATTGGATATGGCTTGGCTGGCTGCGCAAGGCTACCGTGTATTGGGTGTAGAGCTTTCACTACTGGCAGTACAGCAGTTTTTTGCCGAGCATGGTCTGAAACCTGCGGTGAGAGAATCTCGCTATGGCACACATTACACAGCCGGGAACATTGAGGTGATCTGTGGCGATGCTTTTGCGCTGGATGCAGCGCTGCTTTCCGATTGCAGCGGTATCTACGATCGTGCTGCGCTGATCGCTCTGCCACCCGAGCTGCGCGTACCCTATATAAACGAACTCATGACATGTCTGCCGGCTGGTTGTAGCGGTTTGCTGATCACACTTGAATATCAGCAGCAGGAAATGGTTGGGCCACCGTTTTCAGTTGAAGAAGCCGAGGTACTGAAGTGCTATTCACCCCGCTGGTGTGTCAAGCTGCTGGAACGAAACGATATCCTTCCCCAAGAACCTGGTTTTGCTGCACGTGGCCTGACAAAACTTGCCACAGCAGTGTACCAACTCCAACGACTTGCTGTATAAATCAACAAACGGCGTGGGGTACTGTTGATAAAACAATACTGCACGGATAACCTCCCTCAAGAAATACAATCTCTCACCATAACTGATCGCATAACCTAAAGTCGGTTGCGGAGCGGGGACAAGCTGGAAGTCAAATTTTTGATATGTTTCTTGAGGTGGAGCACAGCACATTCGCAATAACATTCCTCGCAATAACCCTGCCCTGCATTTGTAATGATCAATCAAAATTGAACTTTTCCCCTACACTGTCGTTGCAAGTAACTCCAGAGTTGATGTAACTCTTATATACGGTGAGCCTATGCAAATAGAGCCAACCAAGGATGCACTACCTCGATGTAATTCCGTTAAATCCAATTAACATGAAATTTAATCCCAATTACCCCAACGACAACAACAAGGGGCAACGTCAACTGTGGAATGCGCTCAAGAACGCTTTTGAGCAGGATGAAGGTGTTGCGTACTACCGATACCCTATCTTCGCAACGAGTAAACGAGGGCGAAGTGAGCCTGATTTCCTCATGATTCATCGCCGCTTCGGCATATGGATCTTTGAAAGCAAGGGCTGCACGATTGGAAATATCGCAGCAATTGAGGGCCACGACTGGCAAATGCGCGACTGGTACGCTGACAGCATGTCTCCTATAAGCCAGATCGAAGCGCAACTATTTGAAGTCAGGGCGTTATTTAAACCAAGCCCGATGTTAGAAAAACTTAAAATACCATTCGAGTACCGGGTTGTACTGCCGTTCATTTCAGCCTCTGAATGGGCTATGCAAGGTTTTTCGAAACATCCAAGTACAAATGGTGTTGTCTGGCTTGAAGAAGATATTTTACAGACATCTTTCAGGCAACAGGTTAAAGCTGTTTCATCTGCCTATATGCCCACACTTGACGATGCTCAATGGGAGCAAATTCTCGGAGTATTTCGAGGTATCGCTACGACCGAGCCACCTAGACAACCCAATCCAGGTGCCCCTGTTTCTTGCCATAGCAGGGTGATTCATGCCGTTGAAAGCCGTTTGCGTATTTTGGATGAGAAGCAAGATCGAATTTCTCAGGAAGTCCCTGAAGGTCCCCAGCGCATGCGTGGAATCGCCGGAAGTGGCAAAACAGTCTTGTTTACAAGACGAGTTGCACAGATGCATGCATCTAATCCGGATTGGGAAATTGCATTTGTTTTCTGGAGTCGTTCACTTTACCAACAAATTCGAAATCTTATTGATAAGCACTACCGACGATTAACCGGCGCAACCCCTGACTGGAATAAGTTGCATATCTGGCATGCATGGGGAAGCAAGGAACTCACCGGATTCTATCGTGAATTGGCATTCCGGTGGAAATGTCGCTTCTTGAGTTTTGGGGATGCAGAGAAAATGACAATCCATGGAGAATCAGCATATGAAGCTGCCTGCCGCAACCTCGAAGAAGAATGCAAAAGTTGTCCATCATTGCTCGACGCCATCGTTATTGACGAAGGACAAGATCTGCCGGCATCTTTCTATCGAATAGCTCATCATGCGCTACGTGCACCAAAACGCCTCTATTGGGCTTATGACGAAGCACAAGGAGTAGATTCTCTGATCGTCCCGAATGCCTCAGAGATATTTGGCAGGGACGAGCAAGGTCGTCCTTGTATTGATCTATCTGGCAGCTATGCGAGCGGCATGCAGAAGGCGCATAATATGAATTGTTGCTATCGAACTCCTCGTCAGATTCTTTTAGCAGCACATGCCATCAACATGGGGTTATTTCGAGAAGGGGGGCCACTTCAAGGAATCACACGTAAAGAAGACTGGATCGCTTTGGGTTACCAAGTGGTAGAAGGTGATTTCAGTGCAGCAAGCGTAAAGGCATGTGCCACCGTTATGCTCCAGCGTCCGGACAAGACAAGTGGCCACCCCATTGACAATCCCGAGTTCGGAGCACCGTTGGACAAATCAACAATCTTGGTGATTCATGAGAGCTTAAGCCAGGCAGAAGATGTTGATTTCGTTGCAACCAGTATTCACCGTGATCTTGAATCAGGTCTTCGTCCAGAAGATATTGCAATCGTTGGCCTTGAGCCCACACGCTATCTGTTCCCGCAAATTGAGGATCGCCTCCGTACACTTGGCATCAGGGTTCTCTCCCTGAACAACCAAAACAAGGATCAATTTCATCAAGCAGGATATGTAACGATTTCAAGTATTCGGCGAGCCAAAGGTAATGAAGCATACAAAGTCTATGCCCTCAATCTTCACATGGCGGGAGCTTTACAAGCCAAAAGCCCGGAAAAAGAGATGATTGCTCGAAACCAGATATTTGTTGCGCTGACTCGTACGAAATTATGGTGTGTTGCTGTCGGGAGACCTGGATCTATCATGAAAGAACTACTGGATACCTCAAAGAACAATGGCTTTCTTCGCTTCCCTGCCTTCAATCAGGCCAGCCTGAAAAGATCAATGAGTGATACGGATGCTTTGCAAGAAAACTTATGTAGCCAAACAACTGTAAGCGCCTAACGACACTATCTGTTATTTTTTCTATACTAAATAATTTAATGAACTCTGGCATTAACGGCAATAGTTCATCGGTACGATCTGGGCCAGACAAAGAATTTAATGAGTCAAACCGCCATGGAGCCAATACTGCAGCGGATACACTGTGCTTATCTACTTTTTTTACAAAACTACAGCATCACCCAGGATGATGCGAGCGCCTCTACCAAATCAACTCAAATCCCATGGCTCCCCAATCTGAACTGACATTGCGCGGTATTGTTATTGGCATTTTTATTACACTGATATTTACTGCTGCCAATATTTATTTTGGGCTAAAGGCGGGACTCACGTTTGCCACGTCGATTCCGGCGGCAGTAATTTCGATGGCGGTGCTGCGCAAGTTCCAGCATGTAACCATCCAGGAAAACAACATTGTACAGACGGTAGCATCAGCGGCGGGCACGCTGTCGGCGATTGTTTTTGTATTACCAGGCCTGATCATGATCGGCTGGTGGCAGGATTTTCCGTTTTGGATGACATTCGGCATTTGCCTGACCGGCGGCGTGCTGGGCGTGATGTACACCATTCCGCTGCGGCGGGCACTGGTGACTAATTCAGACTTACCGTACCCTGAAGGTGTGGCTTGTGCCGAGGTGTTGAAGGTCGGTACCGAGACCGGACGTTCCGGCAATGATGAAGGGAATCACTCAATCGGTCGTATCGGGTTGCGAGTAGTGATTGTTGGGAGCATCAGCTCAGCAGTTTTTGCTGTGATTGTAGCAACCAGGTTATTTGCTGCTTCCGTTTCGCACTACTTCAACGTGGGTACGCGCAGTGTGACGGGATTTGACTTCAGCTTGTCGCTGGCACTATTTGCCGTGGGACATCTGGTAGGCTTGTGGGTCGGGCTGGCCATGCTGGTAGGTGCGTTGGTAGGATGGGGATGGGCAGTTCCACATTACAGCACCTTGCTTGATGTAGCAAACGGTTCGGCTGCACAGTTGGCGCAAGCCGTGTGGTCAGAAAAAGTACGCTTTCTGGGCGCAGGCACCATCGGCGTAGCTGCGGTATGGGCACTGGTCAAACTGGCGCGGCCAGTCATCAGCGGTTTACAGAATGCCTGGCGTTCAACCCGTATGCGCAAGGCCAGGCATGGCGATGCGTTGCCACGCACTGAATGCGATATCCCGATCTCCATCGTGTCTCTAGTCATTGCCATCACCATCGTACCCATCATCTGGCTGCTCATGGATTTCGTCCGCACCAGCGGACTGCATGCGCATGTGATGCCGCTGGTGGCAGGCACTACACTTTTTATTTTACTCATCACAATTTTGGTCGCAGCCGTATGCGGTTATATGGCTGGCTTGATTGGCTCCAGCAACAGCCCGCTATCGGGGATAGGGATTTTGGTCATCATCGTGGTTTCACTGCTGCTGATGCTCGGCTTCGGACACCTGTACCCTGGTGACGAGGCACAGGCGCTAGTAGCGTATGCACTATTTGCCACCTCCATTATTTTCGCTGGAGCCACTATTGCCAATGACAACCTGCAAGATCTCAAGACTGGACAACTGGTGGATGCCACACCGTGGAAGCAACAGGTAGCGCTGGTGATTGGCGTTGTCGCAGGCGCAATTATCATCCCTCCGGTATTGGATTTACTACGCGAGGCCTACAGTTTTGTCGGTGCACCAGGTGCTGAGCCGACACGTGCGCTGCCTGCACCACAAGCGGGTTTGATTTCGACATTGGCACAAGGCGTGATCGAGAACAGCGTCGCCTGGAATCTGCTTGGCATGGGTGCGCTGATTGGAGTTGCAGCTGTAGTCATTGATGAACTGCTGGCACGCACTCAAACAGCTACCAGACTGCCGCCACTGGGGGTGGGACTGGGAATGTATCTGCCAACATCGACTACGCTGATAGTGGTGTCAGGCGCTTTGGCCGGCGCTGTATTCAATCATTGCGCTGAATGTAAATCTGGGCCGCGCGCTGATACTATCAAACAACTAGGCGTGCTGCTGGCATCGGGGATGATCGTAGGTGAAAGCCTGATAGGCGTGGTACTGGCAGCTGTTATTACATTTTCCGGTAGGGATGCACCATTAACATTGGTAGATGACGAATTTGCCAAGACTTCGCTGTGGCTAGGCGGGATCGCGTTTATGCTGCTGTTAGCCGCGCTGTATTACTGGATTATGCAAATGGAATCGCAAGCGACAAATCAAAACGAACACAGCATTACATCGTCAGTTAATGTGCAGGAGTAATCTGGGTATCTCGTGGAGCCATTACATCGAGTCGGCCACCTGGCTGGATTTTTGAAGATGAATGCCTTTCAGACGGATAATTCCTGTGACACATATTTATTTTGAGATCGTAATCGGAATTCCCAGTGATTTGGCGTCGGTAATCGTCAACCGGAACAACACATAAAGTAACTGGAAAGCATTTCGATTCCAGTGAGTATCTGCGCCGGTCGTATCCACTGTGTAATACTTTCCGTGTGAATAAGCAAACATATCAATATTGCCAGGCTGTTTATCAGCAACAATCATGCCCATGGTTTGTGCGGGATTCTCATTACCGGCAAGGGGGGGTGTGCGCGAGTCTTTTTCTACATAATATTCCGCTTCTTCTCCCAGTGCATGGCTCAGGAAGTTAAGTATGCTATGAAAACTCCTGAGCCTGAACGCGCCCTGAATTGGCCATTCTCCCCCCGGATAACCCGGGCGAATATCAAAAGCGACATCATTCTCAACCCATGGATTGATCAGATCATCCAGCTCCGCACGCTCTTCACAACAGAGAATATTAGGATCGTAGTTAGTGATGAGAATCGGACCTGGCAGTTGTTTGCTCAGTGTGTAAATGTTTTTTTCCGAGTCATGATCCACGGCAAAATCTTTTTCAATAGCCTGAAATAATCCTTCTGCTGAAATGCCACTATCAGCAATTTTCCAGCTACGCTCAAATATCAAAGGCTCGGCGTAGAGCTGATTTTGATCCTGAATTGCGGAGAGATGGAGAACGATACGACGAAACATTTCGTAGCCGGTACGATCCGATGGATTATTACGATAGGCGGCTTGGTGCTGATATATATGCTGCCGGAAACGCATGCGGCGTTCCTGCTCGCTGGTAAGTGGAAAATAAGAAAAAAAATGTCCGGCTTCACTTCCCCTCTTACCTGTTTCCTCTGCCGTGCCTTTTTTAGCCTCTAAACGCATCCTGTGATGACGACCTCGTTTTTCAGGTTTTTCAGAGACCGGCGCATCCTGAGCAGTGCTATATAGCCCGGAATCAAGCAAACGGACTTCTTGCGCCATCATGCGCAGCATCAAATCAATATCAAAATGCTGACGCAGTAACAGTGTCAATTTGTGCTGGCTGAAGGGAGTCAACAGGCGTTTGGTAAATTCATCGCTGGCAATCGGATCAATGCTGAAAGTAGGACTCTCCGACACACTGCCACCAAAAATGGGGGCCAGCATGCCGCCGCGTTCTCCGGTTAATGCTGGTGTGGCGCCCGCACTGGCACTAAAATCAAATGTCGCAGCAATGCTGGAGACCCGAGTGAAATGTAGCGGTTCATGATGCTGAGCGCGCGCAATGTTAATTAAAAGTTGCCTTGATTCCGAGCGAAGGGCAGCCTGATCATACAACTCAACCGCCCGATTCAAGGCGATCGGCGACAAACAGCCTGAAATTGTTGCAGCAATACATATAACCAGCCCTGTACGTACCAGCAATTTCATGAAGATCCTCGTCAGAGCAAGCATAATTCAGTAATTTGGGAAGCGAAACAGGTCAGCGCATCTATTCACATCACTCCGCTGCGGTCATTCTATCATGGCTTCCATATAATGCGCATGCAGGCGCCTCAGCAGAACCAGCAAAACCGCGCTGACCGGCAGCGCCAGCAGAATTCCGATAAAACCAAATAACTGGCCAAACGCCATTAATGAAAAGATTACTGCTACCGGGTGTAAACCAATCCGCTCTCCCACCAGCCGGGGAGTAATCAGCATACCTTCCAGCAGTTGCCCTGATCCAATCACAGCCCAGATTATTATTACACTGCTCCATTCCTGAAATTGTGTCAGAGCAGCGAGAGTCGCCAATGTCAGGCCAGTTATTGTTCCCAGATAGGGCACAAATACCAGCACACCGGATAGCAACCCGATCGGCAAGGCGAATTCCAGCCCAACCAGCCATAGCCCTGTCACGTAATAGATACTCATGATGGTGATTACCGCTATTTCTCCACGCATAAATTCAGCCAGCACATCGTCTGTTTCTCTGGACAGAGCAAAGATTTGTTTTTGCCAAGTCGGCGGAATTAACTCCCCCACTTGTTTAATCAGAATATTCCAGTCTCGCAGCATGTAGAACAGCACCACTGGTACTAATACCAGATTTATTAAAAATCCCAGTATCGCCAGCCCACCACTTTTCAAGGTTGGCAGTGCCCTGGCAGCCACTCCACCTGCACTTTGCCAGTGTTCTGTCAGCAGTTGCTTGAGCATCTCAACATCGATCTGCAATTCAATATCAAAATTTCCTTCCACCCAGGGAATGAGACGATTACTAAGCAGATCAAGAAAAGAAGGGATGCGCTCAATCAGGCGCGAGATCTCTTTTTCAAACAATGGCAACATAATCAAAATCATGGTGATAAAAATACCGATTGCCATCAGCATGACAAAAACGGTACTCAGCGTCCTGGGAACTCTTCTGACTTCAAGCCAGGTAACCAGAGGATTACAAATATAGGCAATGACTGCTGCCAGTAAAAAAGGCGTGAGAATGGGGCTAAGCAGATAAATCAGGGCGCTGATAATGCCAATGAGCGCCAGATACCAGAGGAAACGGGAATCCGGGGAATATTTGTTGTCCATTTACGGTAAATTATGCCTCAATACGGTAAAATCATGCCTTAAAAACTCCACTCTAGCCTTAACACTGCGAGAACTCAACTTGACTGTATCCAATTTCACAGATCCTGACAAAAACCAGATTTCCTACCGCGCATCCGGTGTTGATATCGATGCGGGAAACCGCCTGGTGGAGATAATCAAACCTTTTGCACAGCGCACCCTGCGCCCGGAAGCGCTGGGAGGGATCGGTGGATTTGGTGCATTGTTCGAAGTCCCTGGAAAATATCGACAACCGGTACTGGTATCCGGAACGGATGGAGTCGGCACCAAACTCAAGCTGGCATTCCAGTATGCACGACATGCAACTATTGGCATTGATCTGGTTGCCATGAGTGTGAACGATATTCTGGTACAAGGTGCTGAACCACTATTCTTTCTGGATTATTTTGCCTGTGGCAAACTGGATGTAGAAACTGCTGCACAGGTGATTCAAGGCATTGCGCACGGCTGTGAGCAAGCCGGCTGTGCGCTGATTGGCGGGGAAACAGCAGAGATGCCTGGCATGTACCCGGAAGGCGAATATGATTTGGCTGGTTTTGCTGTAGGTGTAGTGGAAAAAAATCAGATCATCGATGGCTCCAGCATCCGAGAAAACGATCTTGTGCTGGGGATCGCCTCAAGCGGGCCGCATTCCAATGGATTTTCACTGATCCGCAAAATACTTGATCGTCATGCAGGGCAACCTGATACTGGGCTTGATGAAACCTGGCTCGTAGATGCGCTCCTGGCACCGACTCGAATTTATGTGAAATCAATACTGGCATTACTGGCAGAATTGCCCGTCAAAGGATTGGCGCATATTACCGGCGGTGGGCTGCTTGAGAATATTCCACGTATCTTGCCAGATAGCGTCATGGCCCATATCGACCAGAGTGCCTGGGTGCGCCCTCCCCTGTTTGACTGGCTGCAACAACATGGCAATGTCACGGACGAGGAAATGCTGCATGTTTTTAATTGTGGAATTGGCATGATTGTAATCGTAGCACCGGAGCATGCTTTGACTGCCACTAATATCCTGCGCAGCGGTGGTGAAACCGTGTGGCAAATCGGTGATATCAAATCGCGTAAATCTGGAACGCCATCTATCGTCATTACCTGAAGGAAAGGATCATGAAATCAATGGTGATCCTTATTTCCGGTCGCGGTAGCAATATGCAAGCGTTACTGAAGGCCGGGCTACCAGTTGCAGCAGTAATCAGCAATAATCCGACAGCAGAAGGATTGGCGTTTGCCCGCGAACACGGTATTCCAGCCCATGCGATTGATCATCATGCTTTCCCTGATCGGAAAACTTTTGATAATGCTCTGGCGGAAATCATTGATTCATACCAGCCTCACCTGGTTGCGCTCGCCGGCTTCATGCGTATCCTGTCAGAAACATTTGTTGACCATTACCAGGGCCGGCTGATTAATATTCACCCTTCTCTGTTGCCAGCATTCCCCGGACTGGATACCCATACACGAGCTCTGCAGGAAGGAGTCAAAATTCATGGTTGCACAGTTCATTTCGTCACCTCGCAACTGGATCATGGCCCCATCATTATCCAAGCCGCCATACCGGTACTAGCTGATGATACGCCAGCAACGCTGGCGGCGAGAGTGCTGACGCAGGAACACCGCATTTATCCGCAAGCAGCAAACTGGTTTCTGCAGGGACAATTGACCTTGATAGAAAATCATGTTGAAACTGGAATAGCCTGTGATAGTCAGAAAGTTCTATATTCTCCCGGGATCACGTCATGAAATTTTTATTTCCCATAATCCTGTTCTGGATAAGCAGTATTACTTGCGCTGCTGATTTGCCTGAACGTATTGATATCGACTATGTACTCAACGGTCTTATTGGTCAGGGCAAAGCACATGAAACTCTGCTTATACAAAACCAAAACGGAGCTCAGCATTACACCCTTAGCAGCGAAATTTCAGCCAGCGGGTTTCTTAAACTGATCAAACGTGGCAGCATTCTTCGCCACAGTGAGGGCATGATTATTCCGGGCGAAGGAATGAAGCCTCTACACTTTTCAGACCAACGTGGCGGAAAACCTGCACGCACGGTTGAATTTGACTGGGGCAAGGAGCGCATCATTTATCGCCGTAAAGGCCGTGAGATGATAGAGAATCTGCCAAAAGGAACACTGGATGAATTAAGTCTTGCTTATCACTTCATTTTCACCGCCCATCCCAAACAGACGCTGACCATATACGAAACCGATTACCGCGTTCTGCGCCCGGTTCACTATGCTGTTACCCATGAAACACTGGATACACCAATGGGAAAACTGGCCACGATCGTACTGACGAAACAACAAGAGCCAGGTGATGCGTTCCGCAAGAAAATCTGGCTAGCAACGGATCATCATATGCTGCCAGTACGTATTATTTCGACAGAAAAAAGCGGGATGGAAGTAGACCAGCTAGTTACTAAAATAGACTACAAGTCTCCAGCAAGTTCCACACAATGACCCATTTAAACTGCTTATGCGCCTGACTCCCGAACGACTGAATCTGCTGATTATCGCCGTACGCAAGGTGTTACCTCTACAAGCTCCGGCAGATGTGCTACTGCGACAGTTTTTCCGGGATTATCCACAGCTGGGACAAAATGGTCGGAGCATGATTGCAGAAACTGTCTTTGGAATCCTGAGACATCGATTTTTCCTGGAAGTACTGACCGGAAAAGCAACTGCTCGTGAACTGGTATTAGCCTATCTGGCCAGATTCCAAGGTATGAATCTACGGGAATTAACCCCACTCATCCGGGAGGTGGAATCCAAATGGATCCAACAAATCAAAGCGGTAAAACTGGAGGAACAACCACTGTTCATACGGGCAGAGTTCCCGGAATGGCTGGTGGGAAAATTGCAGCAATCCTGGTCGGATGAAGATATTTTGTATCTTGGCCAAGTTTTGCAACAACCCGCTCCATTGGATATACGTGTCAACAGCCTACTTGCAAAACGTGAAGAAGTAATTGCTGCACTAAAACAAGAAGAAATTGAAGCTCAGCCCACGCCCTTCTCTCCCGTTGGTATCCGCCTCACTGGCAATCCAGCAATCAACCGGAACGCATTGTTCCTTTCCGGAAAAATTGAAGTGCAGGATGAAGGCAGCCAGATTCTCGGTTTTCTGCTGGCACCCAAGCGAGGCGAGATGGTAGTAGACTTTTGTGCTGGCGCGGGAGGTAAAACATTGCTGCTCGGCGCATTGATGCATTCTCGCGGGCGCCTGTATGCTTTTGATATTTCTGAAAAGCGGCTCAACAACCTCAAACCCCGGCTCAAACGCTCTGGATTATCGAACGTTCACCCGCAACACATTGATAGCGAAAAAGATATCAAGCTGAAACGATTAGCGGGAAAAATTGACCGGGTATTAGTCGATGCCCCCTGCAGCGGACTGGGCACTTTACGCCGTAATCCTGACTTAAAGTGGCGACAAAGTCCGAAAAGTATCAATGAGCTGCAGAAAAAACAAATGGCCATTCTTACGGCCGCCGCAAAATTGCTAAAATCGGGAGGGCGTCTAGTTTATGCAACCTGCAGTCTGTTGCCAGAAGAGAATCAGCAGGTAATTGAACGCTTTTTAGCAGATCATCCACAATTTTCCATACTTAATTGTGGAGAGCTGCTTACACAACAAAAAATCAACTTGCCTGATACAGGTGAATTTTTACAGCTCTCACCGCTATACCACAATACTGACGGCTTCTTTGCTGCTGTTCTGGAACACTCCAGAATGGAGTCCGAAAATTAAAAAGGGGCCTTAGAGAAAAGGCCCCTTCAGAATGCAAGCAGCTAACTTGAGTTACTGCTTGCAGAAATTAATTATTATTGTTATTTCAGATCGTCAATACCGGCACCAAAATTGATATGGAATGCCGCTCCGTCGATTACAAGCGCTGGAACTGATTTTACTCCAGCTGCTTCAGCTTCACCGATACGTGATTTATCCGTACCCAAGTGTACATTTTCAACTGTATATTTTGAAGGATCAATAGCATTGGCGACAGCCTGTTCAGCAGACACACAGACAGGACAACCGGCATGATAGAAAATAGCTTTTGATGCCATGTGTTTCTCCTTAACTAAGATTCATTAAAACGACATTCTCAAAACGGAATATCCTGGTCCCTGTTCGAAACCATACGGCATTTAGAACTGCTTACAGGCATTCCAATTTTTTATTTTAACACATAAAATCAATGAAATGTATTCGCATGGCTTACTGATGCAAATGTATCAATATGGTGGCGGTGATGGCGGATAACCCGACGGCGGTGGAGGAATATATCTGCCCGGAGCAGCAGGTGGATAGGAATAAGTTCCCTGGTTTACATTCCCGCCCGATCCTTCAATCAGCCCGGCAGAAACCGGAACACGATGACCATTGGCATACATGCACTGGATATAGGCAATATCATAACGCTCCTGACTAATAGAACCAGACGACTGCGCAGTACCACTGCCTACCAGTCCGCCTCCCAGCAGACCTGCTCCCGCACCAACAGCAGCACCACGCCCACCACCAAACGCCGCTCCCGCAGCAGCTCCTAGCGCCGCACCAACAGCAGCGCTTTCCATGCCGCTGGATGCCGCTGAACTCCTGGGTGTCTGGAAATCGGTTTGCTGGCTGGCAAACTGTCGACACAAATAATCATCACTGCGAAACTGATCAAAACTTTTACCATTACCCGGTAATATCATGACACTTGGTCCGGTTGGTACATTCACACAGGCCACAAGAAGGATCGCAACTGGAAAAACAATTAATCTGGAGAAGTAACGCATTGTATGCTCCTGTATTATTGGGCAGGTCTGGGAGGAACTTTTATCCATCCACCCGGGCAGCGTTCCACTTCCGGATAATAGCCGGCGGGGTTCTCGCAATAATACCAGTAATTCGTCACGGCTGATTCAGGGGGTGGCGGGGGGGGTGCCGGCTGGACAGGCTGTTGCTGCTGGATATAAATAGGTGGATCAGGCGGCACAATCACAACCGGAGGATATACGACGGGAGGATAAGCGGGCCAGTAAAAGCGGTTGTCCAGGTAACCGTAGGGACGGTAGTAAGGTTGCCGGTAATAGGGATAATAATGCCGCCCGTAGACAAAGTCCCCATAAATCCCGATATTCCGGCCAGGATAGCTAAAATGGCCATAAGACCCGAATGAACCAGCCAAGCCGACACCCAGAGAAAAATTAGGCCGACTCGAATAATGACGATGTCCATGAGAATATCTACTATGGTTATGACCATGGCTATAACTCCATGAAACGTCACTCATTGTTATTCCGGTTAAAATCAGAGACAGATAAAGCCAATCGACCTTTTTCACTCATTGCTCCTCATATATCCGTGATACAGTTATTTTGAGGTGTACAGCTCTTATATTGCCCATTAGGCTGCATCCTTTAATAAAGGTTTCAAGTATACGCCGCTCTGGAAAAGCACATGATAGGCAGGCATTTTTACGAAAACAGAAAAGGCCCGCACTATTTTAATTGGAAACTGCGGTGTACGTTTTTTGAATCAAGAGTTTAATGTCTGACCGGGGAGATTTTTGATGTCTGGATTATTCAGCGCGCTTTCAAGAGCCTCAATTAACCTTTTTAATCCACGCATGTTATGGCTGTGGAGTTGGCCCATATTGGTATCGGCTATTTTCTGGTGGCTGATCGGGATGTTTTTCTGGACGCCACTATCAGGCTGGCTGCTGACTGTCATCCCGGTAGATACGCTCCAGAACTGGCTGGAAACTTCACATCTGCAGGTGATCGCTGACGGGGTGGAGACTGTGATCAACCTGATCATTTTCATGATATTAACGATCACAACCAGCCTGGTGATTACCGCATTGTTTACCATGCCAGCTCTGGTCAGTTTTGTAGCAAAACGCTACTACCCTGATCTGGCTCCGATGCGGGGTGGAACAATCACCGGCAGCCTGCGCAATGTCCTATTGGCCATCGCGATTTTTATCGTAATCTGGATAGCAACCATCCCTTTATGGTTTACCGGAATTGGCCTGCTGGGGCCTCTGCTGGCGGCAGCTTATTTGAATCAGCGGCTGTTTTTCTATGATGCGCTGTGTGACCATGCAGACAACTCCGAGCTAAACAAGCTATCAACCATGAATCGACCGGCACGCTGGAGTCTGGGTTTTCTGACAGGGTTGCTACAATTCATACCATTTTTAAATTTTTTTGCACCCACTCTGACCGCACTGGCTTTCATACACTTCGAGCTAGCACGCCTGGCACAATTGCGTCGCACAACGAATTGATTACCACATAAACCAGGTTTTTCACCCTTTCCACAGAATCAAGTTTTTCCTGTCCGGGTCGATACCGGAAGATATCACACCAGGAAGAATCTGAAATGTCATATGGAAAATTAAAACTTTTAATCATCGGCCATTCCAAAGCTGATGTAAATCAGCTAAGTACCGATTTTAGTCGTAACGGAAAACAGCTGATTTACCAACATGCAAACAGTTTACCCGACGTCCGGGCGGCATTGGATACATCAAGCTGGGATGCAGTCATTGCAGAATATTCAATGGCTGGATTTGATGCCTTGCAAGTGCTGGATCTGCTTAAAACCCGCCACCAAACGACACCCTTTATTCTGTACACCTCGATAACAGATGAGCAAGTAATACTCTCGGCATTACGCAACGGGGCAAGTGACTGTGTACCAAAAGGACATTCGACGCGGCTGATACTGGCTATCAATCGAGGTTTTGAGCTCATGGATCTGAAACGCAGGAAACGTCAGGCCGATAGCCATATTTACCGTATGACCTATTATGATGAACTGACCGGCCTGCCCAAACACAATCTGTTTTGTGAAAAAGCAGCTGCACTGCTGTCAAACAACGCTGTGATTGATGGCATGATCGCTGCTATTTATTTCATCGATATCAACCGTTTGTCACGCATCAATAGTAAATATGGCTACAGCATCAATGATCAGCTAATACAACAATTCGCCAGCCGTTTATCCATCTACTCCGACAACAGCTGTATTCTGGCACGCACCGAAGGAGGTAATTTTGTTTTTCTCAAAACCAGCCTGGCCAACACCAGCCAAGCACAGATATTCGCAAACCAGTTGCTAAAGCTCGCCACCACACCTTTTATCATTAATGATCTTGAATTTTATATCACCCTGACGATAGGAATCTGCCTCTATCCTCGCGATGGCAGGGAAATTGAGGTGCTGCTGGCCAATGCCGAAAATGCATCATCTTTTACCCGAAAAATCTGGCCTAATACCTATAGATTCTATGCCCGGGAAATTGGTGAAGCTTCGTTACAAAAGGTCAAGATTGAGCAATCATTGCAGAAAATCATTAATGACAAAGAACTCGTTCTACATTATCAACCGGTGATTGATCTCATGACCGGAAAAATTATCGGAGTCGAAGCACTGGTCCGCTGGCGTCATCCGGAACTCGGACTCATTCCTCCAGATAAATTTGTTCCTCTGGCTATTGAATCCGGCTCCATTGTCAAAATAGGCAAATGGGTATTACATGAAGCTTGCAGACAAGCCAAATCTTGGCAAGATGCCGGCCTTGAACCCGCTTTCATTGCAGTCAACCTTTCTGCCATAGAACTGGATCAGCTCCAGTTAATTAATCACGTTGCTGAAGCATTACATGCGACGGGGCTTGACCCTTCAAAACTGGAGCTAGAAATTAATGAATCTGTATTAATGCAGGATATAGATGGAAGCACCAGAATCTTGAACGAACTAAAGAAAATGGGTGTAAAAATCGTGATGGATAATTTTGGCACCGGCTACTCATCTCTCAACCATCTGCGGCGCCTGCCCATCGATACCATCAAGATCGGTCAACCACTCGTTCAGGATATCGCCAGCAAATCTGACAGCTCCGTAATCATTACAGCCATTATTGCGCTTGCCCGGAATCTCGGCATGCAAATACGAGCAGAAGGTGTTCAATCACAAACACAACTCGATTTTCTGAAACAAGCCAACTGCCATCACGTTCAGGGATTCTTATTCACTCCCCCACTTTCAGCAGAGCATTTTTTACCACTTATCGAGCAACGCAAAACTGGTACTTTTTCATAACTTTGCACAGTATGGCGGTCACCGCCACATGCATGAAGATGATACGAACCACCTCTGCTTTACCTGTCCCGTTTTCAGAATAAACCTGACAAGTGGAAATTGCTTTATTATTTCTGCTGTTCGGAATGGTGCTGTGAAACGGGTAAATTCCACCAGCAAATCTCGAATTATCCAATCTACCAAGCTGTAAATACTACTTTTTAGAGGTAATAATGAATGTAAAAAAACTATTGGGCATCGTTCTTTCAGGATGTCTATTTTTATCGATAAATGCCCAGGCTGCCGGGGAACACATGACACCACACTACGTAAATGTTGCAGATGTAACAACACTGGAAAAAATAGATACCAAGGTTGGTACTGGAGAAGAAGCCGATATTGGCAAAACCGCCAATGTGCACTATACAGGCTGGTTGTATGATCCCACTGCGGAAGACCATAAAGGCATAAAATTTGACAGTTCTCACGATCGTGGCACTCCCTTTTCATTCCTGCTTGGTGCTGGACGGGTTATCAAAGGATGGGATCAGGGAGTACTGGGTATGAAAGTTGGTGGAAAACGTACCTTGATTATCCCCTCCGCCATGGCATACGGTACCCATGGCGCCGGAGGTGTCATCCCTCCCGATTCAGCGCTGATATTTGATGTGGAATTGATCGGCCTGGAGTAACCAGGGGCTGGGCCCGGCGGGAAAACAGACAAATACCACCTGTCGGGTTATTTATCGCCAGCTTCCTTTGTTTACCTCCCTCCAGGGAGGGATTCCTTTCTGCACTTCATCAACTTATAGTAACAAGCTAACCGGCGTGAATTAAGAATACCTTCCTGCGCCGCTTGTAATAATCTGCAACCCGGCTCTGAAACATGCCGGCAATTCCGGAATTTGCACTGTTTCAGAAAAGGACGAAATTCGACAAACCCCCATGCCAGTGATTCTTCATCCAGTTGTTGCAGACCGAATTCCTGAAAACCAGGGGAATCAATGATGCTACTGTTCGTATCAAGATGAAAAAGACGAACATGGGTAGTCGTGTGTCGTCCGCTATCCAGTGCATCGGAAATTTCTGCGGTTGCCTGCTGCGCCACTGGAATAAGTGCGTTAAGCAGCGTGGATTTGCCCACACCAGATTGCCCCGCCAATAGACTGATCTGTCCGCCCAGGAACGGAACAAGTGGCTGAGCGTTGGCTTCCGCACTGATCTCCAGTACGGGATACCCCAGCTCCCGGTAAAACACCAAGCTTTGTGCAACAACCTGCCTTTGCACATCCTTGTCAATTAGGTCGATCTTGTTCAATATAATGAGCGGCTTGATTCCCTGGTTTTCGGCAACAATCAGACAACGATCAAGCAATTCAAAATTACAAGTTGGAACAACCGCCAGCACAAAAATCAACTGCGTGACATTGGCCGCGATCAGTTTTTCACGAAAGAGCTCGCTACGATAAAAGAGGCTTGAACGAGACAGGATAGTTTCGATAATACCCTGGCCGTCAGTGGTCGGAAGTATTTCAACCCAATCACCACATACCACTCCTTTTTTCTTACCGCGTACAACACAGGAATAAATAGTATGTGCAGTTTCGACTTCAAAATGACGGCCATAGGCTGCTACTACCCTGCCGAGCAATAGCGATCCGGCTTTATTTACGCCAATATCTCTGGCTCTCAAGATATGAGCAACATATCGACTTTCGCCGCACAGATAAAGTCATTTTCCGATAATCCGCCAATGGCGTGCGTCGTATACTCTACACGGCACTGGTTATAACCAACCATCATATCCGGATGATGATCTTCCTGATGTGATACCCAGGCAACCGCATTGACAAAAGCCATCGTCTGGTAATAATTCTTGAAAGAAAAAGTCCTCCTGATTCTGTTATCTGCCAGTTGCCAGCCCTGCTCCAACTGCTTCAACAAATTTTCAGCTTCTTCTTTCCTCAATGGAGGAACTCCTCCCTCGCACGGCTTACATTTCCGGTCAGCCAAGTCACAGATATTAGTCATGCTGCAGCTCCTGTTGTGATTATTTTCTTGAGATGCGCAACCCGAATTGCTGCTGGCGGGTGCGAATCATAAAAAGCAGAATGTAGCGGATCAGGTGTCAGTGTCGCAGCGTTATCCTGATACATCTTGACCAGCGCCTGGATCATATCTGCCGCCGATGATTGCTGAGCTGCATATTCATCTGCCTCAAATTCATGTTTGCGTGAATAGATACTGGATAATGGTTGCAGCAAAAAGGTAAATACCGGCATCACCAGAAAGAACAGCAATAGTGCCATGGCAGTTGATGGCACATCAGTCACCTGAACACCCAGTCCATTATAGAACCACGGTTGCTGCATTAGATAACCCAACACCCATAGAAACAACAGGCTGACTACAAATGACAGTGCAATCCGCTTGATGACATGATGCTGTTTGAAATGGCCCAGCTCATGTGCCAGCACCGCTTCGATTTCCGCAGCTTCCAAACGGTTCAGCAACGTATCAAAGAACACAATCCGCTTGGTTTTACCAAACCCGGTAAAATAGGCATTACCATGACTGCTGCGACGAGAGCCATCCATAACGAACAACCCACTGGATTCAAAACCACACTTCCGCAACAGATTTTCAATACGAGCCTTGAGCAAATCATTTTCCAACGGCGAAAACTTGTTGAACAGCGGGGCAATCCAGTTAGGATAAACCGCCAGTAGAAACAGGTTAAAACCTATCCAGGTCAACCAAGTATATAACCACCAATTATCTCCTGTTTTTTCCATCAACCACAGGACACTCAACAACAATGGCGCACCCAACAATGCCACCACCACAGTCTGCTTGACAAGATCAGTAAAAAACATGGCTCGTGTCATCTTGTTGAATCCGTATTGCTGTTCAATAACGAATGTACGGTAATAATTAAAAGGGATTGCAACTATACTCAGCAGAGCTAATACACTAAAAATGAGTACCATCCCATGCCATAGCGGATCACTGAACCAGGAATACCAGAAGTCCGACAGCAATTCCAATCCACCACCCAGTGTCAACACTAGCAACAAACCTGTGTTGAGCAGTATGCCTGGATAACTCAGGCGTACTTTTGCACAGGTATAATCAGCTGCTTTCTGGTGAGCAGATAATTCAATTTGTGAAGCGAAAGCAGCTGGAACCTGGTCGCGGTTTGCTGTTATATGGCGTATGTGCCGGGTAGCCAGCCACAACTGCACCAGCGTAGTCAATGTCAGCACAAGAATAAAAACAATGGTGAAAATATGCATAAAACCACCTGGAAATTAAGTATCTGAACAGGACATGCTAGGATTTTACTCTTTATGCACCCCCGGAAAACAGAGGAGCAGACCGATCACGACGAGTATACTTGGATGTGACACAATCCTATCTTGAAAATTCACGTAACAAACATTCAGAATTATGGCACAAGACAGTAACAACCTTATCTGGATAGACATGGAAATGACCGGTCTGAATCCGAATACTGACTGCATTATCGAAATCGCCCTGGTCGTCACAGACGCGCAACTCAACACAGTAGCTGAAGCACCGGTACTGGTCATTTCACAACCAGACAGTGTCCTTAACGGGATGGATAAATGGAACCAGTCCACACACGGCAAATCTGGCCTGATCGATAGGGTCAAGGCTTCAACATTGAGTGAAGCCGAAGCAGAAGCTCGCATGCTGGCATTCTTGGCGCCATACGTCCCGGCCGATATCTCGCCTATGTGCGGAAATTCAATCTGCCAGGATCGACGTTTTCTAGCCAGATGCATGCCACAACTGGAAGCTTATTTTCATTACCGCAATCTGGATGTCAGTACACTCAAGGAATTGGCCAAACGCTGGAAACCTGAAGTTGCCCAGGGATTCAACAAACAAGGTAAACATGAAGCACTGGCTGATATTTACGACTCAATAGAAGAACTCAAACACTATCGCCAGCACCTGTTTAATATCTGAATGTCCGTGATTCATCTACTACAGGAGCTCAATGAATGACTCAACGCACTGCATTTACACTTACTATCAGCCCCAAAATACCGGCACGCTTGGATCGGTTGGAGGAACTAGCAAATAATCTCTGGTACAGCTGGGATCGGGCCACACGCGCCCTGTTTTCGAGGCTTGATCCACAGCTATGGGGAATTGTAGGGCACAGCCCCAAAGCGTTTCTCAGACGGGTGAATGAATCCGCACTACTCCAGGCGGCAGAAGATCTGACATTCCTCGGCCATTACAATAGTGTTCTGTCTGCTTACGATTCCTATCATTCGGAGCCTTCTCGCCACCAGACCATTAAGGGGCTGAATGTGCGTGATCAGGTTGCGTATTTCTGTTTTGAGTTTGGTTTTCATGAAAGCCTGCCGGTTTATTCTGGTGGTCTTGGCATTCTTGCTGGCGATCACTGCAAAGCTGCCAGCGATCTGTGTCTCCCTTTTGTTGCAGTTGGACTGCTTTATCGGCAGGGCTACTTCTTCCAGACTATTGATGGTCACGGTAATCAGCAGCCTGTTTACTGCGACTCGGATTTCGAGGATCTGCCGGTAAAACCCGTACTACATGATGATGGCTCGGAAGTTAGAATATCTGTGCAATTCCCCGGACGGATCGTTACCGTCAAAGTATGGCGAGCACAAATCGGACATGTCAGTTTGTATCTGCTCGATACCGATCTTCCGGATAATTCCGAACATGATCGTCTGATCACACACCAGCTTTACGGTGGAAACAACACCATGCGCATCGAGCAGGAAATCATCCTCGGCGTGGGCGGGGTAGCCGCTCTCAGGGAAATGGATATCAAACCCACAATCTGGCATAGTAATGAAGGCCATGCTGCCTTCATGATGTTGGCACGCGCTCTTGAGCTGGTACGACAAGGGCTGGATTTTGCCAGCGCAACAGAGGCGGTAGCAGTCAATACAATCTTTACCACCCATACGGCCGTTCCGGCGGGTCACGATCATTTCCCGGAAGACATGATGCACCATTATTTTCAGGAAATTTATCACGAACTGAAAATTTCCCGGGAAGAATTCATGGCGCTTGGTCACACTTCAAATAATCATGACTTCAACATGACCGCGCTGGCCATTCGCATGTCGCGCATGCATAACGGCGTCAGCAGAATCCACCGAGATGTCTCCGCCAATATTTGTCGGGATTTGTGGCCACAGATCGAGCCAGAAGAAAATCCAATTGACTATGTTACCAATGGCGTCCATGTACCGACATTTCTGGCACAGGAATGGGTGGATCTATTTGACCGCCGCCTGGGCCCGCAATGGCGCAACAAACAACAGGACCCCGAATTCTGGTCAGGCATTCATAACATTCCGGACCATATATTCTGGAGTGTACGGCAGAGCCTGAAATCACAAATGTTTTACGGTATCCGCGCGCGCCTGACCGAGCAGAATTTACGTAATCATGGCTCTGAAGCCCATCTTGATCGCCTGCTCAGATTTGCTGATCCGATCAACCCGAATATATTGACACTGGGCTTTGCGCGCCGTTTCGCTACCTACAAGCGCGCCAAACTACTGTTTCGCGATCTTGACTGGCTGCGTAAACTACTGCTTGACCCCGAACGCCCGGTATTACTGGTTTTTGCCGGCAAGGCCCATCCAGCCGATCTGCCTGGCCAGGAATTGATTCGACACATCTATCAGATCGCAGATATGCCAGAATTCAGAGGGCATATCCTGCTGGTGGAAGGGTATGATTTGCGCCTCGCCCGGCGACTGGTATCAGGCGTTGATGTCTGGCTCAACAACCCTATCTATCCACTGGAAGCCAGTGGTACATCAGGCATGAAAGCAGGAATCAATGGCACACTCAATCTGAGCATACTGGATGGCTGGTGGGGAGAAGGCTATGATGGCAAAAACGGGTGGGGAATCAAACCAGTTTCGGAGAATCTGGAAGCCTCATTACGCGATGCCGAAGAAGGTCGGGCTTTCTACGAAATCCTGCAAGATCAAGTCATTCCACTCTATTACGATCACGGCAAGTTTGGTTACTCGGTCGAATGGGTAAACATGGCCAAACATTCAATGACCTCTCTGTTGCCACAATACGGAACCAGGCGAATGGTTGGAGAATATATCCAGAAGTTTTACACACTCGCCAGTCGGCAAGGGGCGGGCTACAGTCAGGATAATTTTGCAATCGCTAGAGATATTGCCGCCTGGAAAGCACGAATAAATGCAGCATGGAACGGCGTAAGTGTGCGACGACTCGACATACCCAGCAAGCAGCTCGAATTTGGTAACGCCTTGCATTTTAAACTCGCTGTGAAGTTAAACGGCCTGCAACCAGAAGATGTCGTCGTGGAGTTGCTGCTCTCGCGGCAATACAACAAAGTCAGGCTTAATCAGTTCCAGAATTTTCGGCTGGAATGTACCGGCATCATCGAGCCGAACGAGCATCAGTTCGAACTGAACCATATACCGGAATTGTGCGGCAGACAGCAATATTATCTACGTGTCTACCCCTATCACCCGCTGCTGACTCACCCACTGGAAATGGGCAAGATGGTATGGCTGTGATAGCCAGTCCATTATTATTCTTGTTATGACAATACCAACGGAAAATTGTCGATCAGCCGAATTTGATCCAGCCACGCCGCGCCCAATATGACCAAACCAGAATCGCATGCTGTTGCCGGTAACAGCGTGCGATTCTGGCGTACCGAAATATAGTCAACTTTCCAGCCGTGCATATTCAGCCTTTCGATGGCAGACCATTCTAACGATGGAAAATTTCGTTCACCCGAAGCAATACTTTCTCCAATTTTCTTCAGATTACAAGCCAGCTCGCTCGCTTTCTGCCGCTGGATGTTATCAAGGTAATTATTACGTGAACTGAGCGCCAGACCGTCTTCTGCCCGTATCGTCTGGCCAGCAATAATTTCTACGGGCAGATTCAGTTGAGCAACCATCCTGCGGATAATCTGCAGTTGCTGGTAGTCTTTTTCACCGAATATTGCAACCTGTGGCTGCACGATATTGAACAGCTTCAATACAACCGTTGTCACCCCACGGAAAAATCCAGGGCGACAAGCACCTTCCAGCGTATCTGCCACAGGTGGAAGCAGTAACTGAAATTCCTGCGGGACAGGAAAAAGTGTTTTTTCACCTGGAATAAATACGATATCCACACCATATTCTTCCAGCAAGCGACAATCGTTCTCCTGGGTACGTGGATAGCGGTCATAATCTTCATGCGGAGCAAATTGCAAACGATTGACGAAGATACTGACGACGGTACAAGCAGCATGCTGCTGAGCGATCCGCACCAGAGATAAATGGCCCGCATGCAGATTACCCATGGTTGGCACCAGGGCTATTGAAGCTTCATCTTGGAGCCGCACACGCAACGATGCAATATCAGTGATTATTTCCACGTAAATGATTCGTATCGCACCTGTCAGAACATATGTTCATGCGCAGGAAATTCTCCGGTTTTGACTGCTTTCACATAATTCCTGACTGCCACCTGAATACTATCTGCACCTGCCATGAAATTTTTGACAAAACGCGGCAAAGTACCACTACTGATGCCTAACATATCGTGCAACACCAAGACCTGTCCCGAACATACCGCACCAGCACCAATGCCGATAGTCGGGATGGATAGTGACCGGGTAATTTCCTCTCCCAGTGCAGCCGGGATCAACTCCATCACAAGCATGGCCGCCCCTGCTTTTTGCAATAGCAGTGCATCCTCCAGCAATTGTCTGGCACCATCAGGTGTTTTCCCTTGAATTTTGTAGCCGCCTAACTGGTGGACAGACTGAGGTATTAACCCGATATGGGCACATACCGGAATGCCACGACAGGTCAAAAACTCTATGGTTTCTGCCATATGCCTTCCCCCTTCAACCTTAACCATCTGCGCACCGGCAGCCATTAACCGAACGGCATTCCTGAATGCTTCCCGTGGAGACACCTGGAACGTACCAAACGGCATGTCAGCCAGGATAAATACGCTGTGAGTACCGCGCTCTACACAGCGAACGTGGTAGATCATTTCATCCAGTGTAACCGGCAAAGTACTGGCCTGACCCTGTATCACGTTTCCGAGCGAATCTCCCACCAGCAGAATATCAACTCCCGCGTTTTCCAGCACCGCCGCAAACGTTGCGTCATAACAGGTCAGGGCCGCTATTTTCCCCTTCTCCCGGTAAATATTCTGCAGTGTCAAAACCGTTATACGTTTTGTAACCGGCCGATCCATCTGTTAACTGGCTCCAACATTAAAATATTCACGTGCACTGCGCATCTGGTCAATGCGCGTCAGTAACAGATCAAAATCGGCAATACTGTTCGCCAGATCAATATGTTCGCTATTCACGATCATGACCGGCGCCCGATCGTACTCATGAAAAAATTGCATATAGCGCTCTGCCAGGCGTCGCAGATAATCCTCAGATATGTTCTGTTCCAGCGTATTGCCACGTTGCCGGATGCGTTTAATGAGGACTTCAGGTGAAACCTGCAGATAAATCACCAGATCAGGCACCGGTGCATCGAGGGGCATCTGTTCGCAGATCTGCCGGTATAACCCGTGCTCGGGTTCACTCAACGCAACAGCTGCAAACAACTGACCTTTTTCAAATAAAAAATCACTCACGACAGATTGTGAGAAACCATTTTCCTGCCTCATCAATTGCAGTTGTTGCCTGCGCTGGAGCAAAAAAAACAACTGGGTTGACAAGGCATATCTGGGCGTATCCTCATAGAATTTCTCCAGAAATGGATTAGCCTCCGGCTGCTCCAGCATAAGTGAACAGTTCAACCGAGTTGCCATATTACGGGCAAGGCTGGTCTTACCCGCACCGACAGGTCCTTCAACAACAATATAGCGGCAGCGCTCAAGATTCATGATGATGCAATATACTCCAATGGTTGTTTCGTACACGCAGCCAGACAAGCGGCAGCTGAGCCTCTTCCCGGAATCACGCAATCTGCTGCGATTTCCAGCAAGGGTTGCAGTACAAAAGCGCGCTCATGCATACGTGGATGTGGCAACACCAGTTTTGTATCACTGTGTTGCAGGTTTCCAAATAACAGAATATCCAGATCAAGGATGCGCGGAGCGTTAGGAAAAGTACGCACACGACCGCAAGCACGCTCGATTTCCAGTAGAATATCGAGCAGGTGATGCGGTGTCAGATTTGTTTCCATCTGTACTACCGCATTGATGAAATCGGGCTGATCGGTATTGCCAATCGGGGCAGTACGGTAAAACGAAGAACGTTTTACCAGACGTGAATGTTCCAGCTCGGCTAACAGCAGTATTCCACGCCTGACCTGAGACAAAGGATTTTCCAGGTTGCTGCCTAATGCAATAAAAATACGGCTGATAGATTCAGGATGAAAATCAGATGTCATGAAATATCCTGATTAACGGGAGAGTCTACTTTTACACTTTCCGATTGACTGCTACGGCGACGTTTTCTGCGACGTTTTGTCGGTGCTTCCTGCAGCAACATTGCTTCCCGGGCAGCATTATCAGTATTTTTGAATGTTTGCCACCATTGCCCCAGCTCTTCGTCGATTTCTCCGCTTTTACACCGCAACAGCATAAAATCATAGGCAGCAGGGAAATGTGGATGCTCCAGCAGGCGGAATGGCTTACGACCTGCGCGCGCCAAAAACCTTGGCTGCAAGGACCAGATATCATAAATAACGCCATCATGCCTGCGCGGAATGGCCAATCGGCGGCGCTGAGCCGCCAGAACATCGCCCATCGCTCTATGTAATAATGCGGGAATATTTTTTTCACCCGCCTTCAGATGAATATTCCATACCGCCAACACTTCATGCCACAATAACGCTGCAAATAAGAATCCGGGAGAAACCGGTTTACCCTGCCGCACCCGCTCATCTGTATTTTTTAGTGCCAGAGAAATAAATCGTTCACCCAGAGGCTGCTCCAGAATTACATCCAGCATCGGCAGTAACCCATGATGCAATCCTCGCGTTCGCAGATCAATCACAGCTGTCAGTGCATGACCAGAAAACAATAGCTTCAGCATCTCGTCAAACAGGCGTGCCGCTGGAACATTCAGTAACAATGGCGCAAGATCACCAATAGGTGCAGCTGTCCTGTCATCGATCTGAATACCCAGTTTGGCAGCAAGACGCACTGCCCGCAACATCCGTACCGGATCTTCCCGGTAACGCTGCTCAGGATCTCCGATGATGTTCAACCGCTTTGCCATGACATCTTCGAAACCACTTAGATAATCAATAATCTCTTCTGTAGCAGGATTATAGAACAAGGCATTGATAGTGAAATCACGACGTCTTACATCCTCTTCCTGGCTGCCAAAAAAGTTATCGTGCAACAACCGTCCGGTGGCATCAATATAGGCACACTCTTTGTCAGACTGAATCAGATCATCAGCCGCCTTACCGCGAAAAGTGGATACTTCCACTGTTTCTCCCTTGCTCATGACGTGCACCAGCCGGAAACGCCGACCAATAATGCGTGAATGACGGAAGATTGCGCGCACTTCTTCGGGCGTGGCATCAGTGACAATATCATAATCCTTGGGCTTCAGCCCTAACAGCAGATCACGGACGGCACCGCCCACAATATAGGCAGAATAACCTGCTTGCTGTAAAGTCAGTGCAACTTTCAGCGAACCGGCACTAATGCTGCTGCGCGAAATTCCATGCCGCTCACATGCAATGGCCCGGAATGCCGGGGCAGCTGTAACAGAAACTGTAGAGCCGAAGGAAAAAATATGATGCAGAAATTTACGGATCATGCCTGGATGCAATACCTGTGAACGACAAATTATACACCTGGTAACAAATTAGACTTTGATGAAACACTGGCCCACAAAAGAAAATGGCAATCGGGCATTGGTTATTCCGTATCCGAGTATGCGACAAGATCGTATTAAAGCGGTCAAGGGATCTTAGTCTCGACGGTATCCCAGCAATCCCCACGCCATCCGGATGAAGTAATAGCATATCCAGTTCAGCGAACGTTTAATTCGTGACCGGCCTCTCCAGGAATGCTGTAACACCGGACAAGAGACTTCCAATGTCCGTTGCAGACTGCCCCGTAATCCCGCTGCAAATATCCGATCTAAGATAATGACATTGGCCTCACGTGCCAGCAATAAACTGAACGGATCAATATTGGAAGAACCAACAGTAGACCAGGAGCCGTCAATAACTGCCACTTTGGCATGCAGATACCCTTGTCGGTACTCGTAGATACGGATACCGGCATCCAGCAGGTGGCCATACAGGGCATGCATGGCGTAATATTGCAAGCGATATTCCGATTTCCCCTGTAGCAGAAGGATAACCGAGACACCACGCTGTGCGGCCTTGATCAGCGCCTGCCGAAAATTCTTCCCGGGAAGAAAATAGGCATTGGCAATAATGATTTCCTTGCGAGCAACCGCTATTGCCCTGAGATAGCAATGCTCAATACTACGCCGGTTACGCAGATTATCCCGGATAACCAACGATGCACGCTGATGGCCTGCCGGCAGATTATTGCTGACAACAGAAAAATAATTTGTCCAGCGCTTTTTGAAATAAACCCATGCAACCAACATCCACAGATGCCTTGCTGTAGCATGAATTTTTTCCAGTAGCGGACCGATAATTTGAACAGCATAATCGAATCGTGGAAATAACGCATCAGATTCGTAGCAATCATCGACAATATTAATTCCTCCCACAAATGCCAAACTGGCATCCATAACCGCCAGTTTGCGATGCATACGACGCAAGCGGGAGCGTTTGAGCCGGAATGAAAAAAACTCCGGCCGATATATCAGTACTCGCACACCTGCTGCAAGCATCTCCCGAATTACTTTCCCGGGCAGGCCGAGCGAGCCAAACCCATCAATCAACAGATGGACAGCTACCCCGCGTTGTGCTGCCCGTTTAAGCGCTTCAGCAATTCGGATACCGGTTGTATCGTACTGAAAAATATAAGTTTCGAGATAAATTTCCTGCCTGGTCGAATCAATGGCCGATTCCAGCACCGGGAAATATTCCGTGCCGGAATGCAGTAGTGTTATACAGTTTCCTTCGACAAAATCAGGCAAACTCATTTACGCATAATCTGGGCCGACAACGCAGCATGGTCTGAAATTCTGGACCAGGGGCGATTATGAAAAATCCGGGCATTTTTTACCTGAAAACCACGGATATAAATTCTATCCAGACGCAGCAACGGCAAAACAGATGGAAAACTGCGCGCCGCCTTACCCTGCGTATACTGAAAAACCTCAACCAGATTCAAGCGACTGGCCAAAGCCTGATTTGCCACACCACGCCAGTCATTAAAATCTCCCGCGAGTACGAGCGGTGCATCAGGCGGTACCAGTTGCCGGATGCGGCGCTCTATGGCCTCCAGCTGCCGATACCTTCCACGCTTAAACAGCCCCAGATGCACACAGATGCAGTGCAACGCGTCTTTCCATCCGGGAATGGCCAGCTCGCAATGTAACAATCCGCGACTTTCAAATCGGTGTGCCGAAATATCTTCATTCTCCCAGCTTGATATGGGAAAGCGGCTGAGAATGGCATTGCCGTGATGGCCATGGTTATAAACCGCATTCTTTCCATAGGCAAAATCCGACCACACTGCATCCGCCAAAAATTCATACTGAGCATCTTTCGGCCAATCCTGAAAGCGGCTGGCATGCAGCGTATGCTCCCCGATCACCTCTTGCAAAAAAATGATATCGACATTCAGGCTACGCAAATAGTCACGCAATTCATGCAATACCACACGCTGATTAAAAAACGACAGCCCCTTGTGAATGTTATAAGTTGCGATATGTAATGTCCGATTAGATTCACGCATTGCTTCGTTTCCTGGCAGAGAAGCAATCCTGTCAGTATCCGCAGACAAAACCGGCAATTTCACCATCGATACTATTTCGAGACCTCAAGCATCTTTTCGAGCGTCAGCCTGGCCAGACTGGCCTGTGGTTCCGGCACGCTAATCTGATTAACCACACGACCCTCAGCCAGATTTTCAAGTGACCAGGCCAAGTGCTGTGGATCGATCCGCGCCATAGTCGAACACATACATACCATCGGCGACATGAACTGAATAATTTTGCCTTCGGACTTGAACTCCTCAGCAATGCGACCAACCAGATTCAATTCCGTCCCGACCAGCCAGCGAGTACCGGCTTTCGCTGCCCGGATGGTATTGATGATGTACTCGGTCGATCCAACAAAATCAGATGCCTTACACACCTCAAAGCTGCATTCCGGATGTGAAATAACCAACCCATCCGGATATTGGTTGCGAAAGCGAAGGATATGCTGCGGCTGAAACATTTGGTGAACGGAACAATGCCCTTTCCATAAAAGGATTTTGGCTTTTTCAATCTGTTCTGGTGTCAATCCGCCCATGGGTTCATCAAAATCCCACACTGGCATTTCATCCGACGATAGCCCCATCTTGTATCCGCTCCAACGACCTAGGTGCTGATCAGGGAAAAACAGTACTTTTTCACGTCGGTCAAATGCCCATTGCAGAATCTTTACAGCGTTACTGGAAGTACAAACGATACCACCATGTTGTCCACAAAAGGCCTTTAGATCAGCACTGGAATTGATATAAGTTACTGGTGTCACCCCCTCATCCGGGTCGAGCACTTCTGTCAGTTCACGCCAAGCACGTTCTACCTTGGTGAGATTAGCCATATCTGCCATAGAGCAACCTGCGGAAAGATCAGGCAGGATGACGGTTTGTTCAGGGCTGGAAAGAATATCCGCTACCTCTGCCATGAAGTGCACCCCGCAAAACACCAGAAAATCAGCATCTGTCTGCGCGGCGAGATAAGAAAGCTTAAGTGAGTCTCCGGTCAGATCGGCATGCCGGTAAACATCTGCACGCTGATAGTGATGTGCCAATATAATGGCGCGCTTTCCCAGCTTCTGTTTAGCTGCAACGATCCGTTGCGTACATACTTCATCTTGCAGTAATTCGTAATTCTCAAAATCGATTGCGTTTGCTTGCATAATCAATCCAGCTTTATTTATCGTGAAATATGACCATAATCACATTAAGATACTTATTCAAGCAAAAAGTGCAAATTAAAAAGCTGTTCTGCAGATTCTGCAATACCCGCCGAAAACAAAGATACTTGGCTCTGAATGCGACAACTATTGTGAAAAAGGGACTCTGCTATAATTCCTAAAAACAGCGCATTAACAGTGTGTTGTCTGTTTTTAACTATACTGTTTGATCGGGAATGACCGGAGAAACAATCCATATTCATCATAAAGTCTATGCGTAATATGTCTTAACATGACACGTTCATTATTTTCAAGACCGTCCATATGGTTGGTTATTTTGCTTCTGCTTACTCTCTGGCTGGACAGCGTCCTGCAGCGCCCGCGCCTGCAGCAGGGCAACGATTTGCAGCAAGAGATAGACTACATCATTGAAAATCTTAACGGGATACAGGTCAACCATGAATTTGAACGAAATCGTTTTTTCTCAGCTGACAAACTGATCCACTACTCAACAGAAGACATAACGCAGCTGGAGCACGTACGCTTTACCAGCATAGAACCGGATAAACCACTGCTCAGAGTGACTTCTGATTGGGCTGAGCTGACTAAAGATGGAGATGATATTTTCCTAACCGAAAACGTTTCTATTATCAGGGGAGAAGATCTGGACAAAGACAAGGTAACCATGCTGACTGATTTTTTACACCTTATTCCGGATACTGATATCGCCAAAACCGATCGACCAGTTACCGTGATCAGAATGAACAGTGTTCTCAACGCCGTAGGGTTGTTCATGAACAATCGGACCGGTGAGATTTTGATGCAGTCCCGGGTCAAAGCACATGACGAACGTACACCACGCTCATCCCGCTAGAGGATGCCGCACCAACACGGATTCTGATTCTTCTGGTTTTCTTATTTTACTTTTTGTATCTATCGGTTTATGCAATCTCAATGTTTGTTCCTAAGCTTGTCTCTCATGTTTTTCTCAGCCACTGCCCTGGCTGAACGCGCAGATCGCGATAAGCCAATTCATCTGGAAGCCGATCGCGCAACTGTCGAAGATTACAAGCAAAAAGGGGAGTTTCGTACCAGCATATTTACCGGGAATGTCATATTGACCCAGGGAACGCTTATTCTTCGTGCAGATAAAGTCGTGATGAAGGAGGACAGCACGGGTTACCGGCACGCTACAGCTTATGGCAATCTGGTCAGCTATCGTCAAAAGCGTGATGGCGTTGATGAGTACGTTGAAGCATGGAGCCGACGCGCAGAATATGACAACAAAACCGACAAAATAGAATTGTTTGGAAGCGCGCGACTGAAACGCGGCACCGATGAAGTAGAAGGGGATTATATCTCCTACGATATAGCAAGCGACTTTTTTCAGGTATTTGGCCAGCCTCAAGCGGAAAATGATAAAAATTCTGATCACAGGGTACGTGCCGTGATTCAGCCAAAAGCGAAACAACCTGACGCAGAAACAGAAAAATAAAACTATCAAAAAATATATTTACCACTGTATATCGCCACTCCGGGTCATCTTATGAGTGAATTAAGAGCTGAAAATCTGAAAAAAAAATATCAGTCACGCACCGTCGTGATGGATGTATCTTTCTCTGTTCGCAGCGGCGAGGTTGTTGGTCTGCTTGGCCCTAATGGTGCAGGCAAAACCACCTGTTTCTACATGGTGGTTGGACTGGTTCCATTGAACGGAGGGGAAATATTTCTGGATGAACACAATCTGAGCCAGCTGCCGATTCATCAGCGCGCCCGGTTGGGGTTAAGCTATCTTCCCCAGGAGGCATCAGTTTTCCGTCGGCTTTCGGTCGAAGAAAACATTCTTGCAGTACTAGAATTACAACACTTTCAGAAAGATGAAATGCAGCGGCATCTGGACGGATTGCTACATGACCTGCATATCGGTCATCTGCGTGAGAGCCTAGGCATGAGCCTATCGGGTGGTGAACGCAGGCGTGTAGAAATTGCACGAGCACTGGCATCCCAGCCGCGCTTCATCCTGCTGGACGAACCCTTCGCTGGAGTAGATCCAATTGCCGTTATGGATATCCAGAGAGTCATCGGTTTTCTCAAATCACGCGGAATCGGTGTACTTATCACAGATCATAATGTGCGAGAAACACTGGGGATTTGTGACCGTGCCTATATCATCAGCGAAGGAACCGTGCTTGCCAGTGGAGTCCCTGCTGAAATCATCAATGACGGACGTGTCCGGGAAGTTTATCTGGGGGAGCATTTCAGGCTCTGAAAAATATGAAGCCGACTCTGCAACTCAAGCTTTCTACCGGCCTTACACTGACACCGCAACTGAAACAATCAATTCAGCTGCTTCAACTATCTGCACTTGAACTCAACCAGGAAATCTCACGTATTGTCCAAGAAAACCCTTTGCTTGAGCTGGATGAAGATATCGATCAAGAAAAACTTGAAACTGAAGGACAAGATTCTTCGTTAGTATCATCAGATTTATCTGCTACAGCAGAAGCTAATGAATCCCATGATATTAGAGAAAACACTGAAATATCGAACGACTGGCTAGATGACTCATTGTATTCAGATCAGGGGGCTTTTTTAGACACACGTAGACAAGATGATGAGGAGTATGATCAGGACTATTCTCGCCTGGTTAGCAAACCCGCCAGCTTGCGTGAACACCTGCTCATGCAAATCAGCTTGAGGCAACGTTGCGAACGAAAAAAGAAAATTACCGCGCTGCTGGTGGATAGTCTGGACGATAATGGTTATTTTACTCAGGATCTGGAAGAGCTTGCCAAGTTACTTCCGGTTGAACTGGAAATCGACATCACGGACCTGAAGTCAGCCCTTGCTTATATTCAGCAACTGGATCCGCCCGGCGTGGGAGCACGCAATCTGCGGGAGTGTCTGTCTATACAGCTTTCAGCATTGCCGGATGCAACGCCACTACGAACGGAAGCACTCAAACTGGTCAATGAGCACCTGGAAAGTGTCGCTGCCAAAAATTTCCCATTGCTCAGGAAAGTTCTTGGCTGTGATGAAACCTGTTTACAGTCAGTTTACCAGTTGATCACTCAACTCAATCCCAAGCCTGGCGATGATTTCAACGCAACAACAGCACGTTATGTCATTCCTGATGTGATTGTGACCAAATCGGCTAGAGGCTGGGTGGCACAGCTCAATTCCGATTCAGTTCCGCGTGTGCGCGTTAACCATTTATATGCCGACATTCTGAAGCAGAATCGTAATGAAGCAATCCGACCACTGATGGAGCAACTGAAAGAGGCCCGCTGGCTGATCAGAAATATCGACCAGCGCATGGTTACCATACTCCGGGCCAGTCAGGCGATTATTGATTGCCAGCAAGCATTCCTGGAGCATGGCGAAACAGCTGTGCGCCCCCTTGTTATGCGTGAAATTGCCGAAGTTCTTGGATTACATGAGTCAACCATTTCTCGTATCACAACCCAGAAGTATATGCGGACACCGCACGGTATCTTTGAGCTCAAATATTTCTTTGGAAGCCATATTCCCGCTGAAACGGGTGAAGCACATTCAGCCATAGCTATTCGTGGACTTATTAAGCAATTGATCCAGAATGAGGATCGAAAAAAGCCACTTAATGATAGTCAAGTTTCACAAATACTCGCGCAGCAGGGTATTGTTGTTGCTCGCCGTACTGTTGCAAAATATCGGGAGTTCATGCATATTCCCCCGACTAATTTACGTAAAATACCCTAGGAAAATTCTGAAAAAATCAGCTGATTACCATGAAGCAAATCAAGGTGAAAAAGTACAGTTCACAAATAGCATATGTGTACTCGAAACCTGATTTCAGGTCGGTATAGCCAGACAGATACTTTCAGAGTTTTCCATGATACCCTTGAACACGACTCTCTCACATAAGGAGAAATAATGAATTTGAATCTCACCGGTAATCACGTGGCAATCACACCTGCCATGCGTGACTACGTTACGTCCAAAATCGAGAGGAGCACACGCCACTTTGACAATATCATGGCTATCAATGTGACCCTTTCCGTGGATAAACTCAAACAAAAGGCTGAAGCCACGGTTCACTTACCAGGTAGAGAGATTTTTGTCGAGGCCGATAGCACCGATATGTATGCTTCAATTGATAGTCTGGCAGATAAGCTGGCTCGCCAGATCCTTAAGCATAAGGAAAAAAATATTAGACAGCGCAACGATCAGGGTGGGCTGAAAGATCAGGAATTTGAACAGCCCGAATAAACCCGTCCACTTCTCCTCATATATTTGTAAAGAACTGCAGCAGCAATGCCAGAAAAATCTCGAAAAATGGGACCGTACCTAATCAACAGCCAACTATAGCCATGTTGCCCGCGCAGCGGAAAAGATGACCTACGGAACATCAGCAAGTTGGGCACATATATAGTGAGTGATATAAAAAAACAGTCCCGTTTTCAATAAGAAGAAAACACCGCCTAATTTCCTAAAGTGGTTTGAATCTCCATGAATCTCATTACTCAATTATTGCCGGAATCCAACATTATTATTGATCTGGATGTGACCAGCAAGAAACGTGTATTTGAGCAAGTTGGTCTGTTATTTGAAAATACCCTGCATATTGCGCGCAGCCAGGTTTTTGACAGCTTGTTCGCACGTGAGAAACTCGGATCAACCGGGCTTGGTCAGGGAGTCGCCATCCCGCATGGCCGGATCAAGGGACTGCGCGAAGCAGCTGCAGCGCTGGTCAGAATGAAGGAAGCTATACCTTTCGACGCTCCAGACGGCCAACCTGTCAGTATTATCTGCATCTTGCTGGTGCCGGAAAAAGCAACAGATCAGCACTTGATGATACTGAGCGAACTAGCACAAATGTTTAGTAATAAAAGCTTCCGCGAAAAACTGCGCCATGGCCGGAGTGCTAAAGAAATTCATCAACTCATCTCCGAGTGGACGCCTGAACATGTCTCAGGTTAGCGTCAAACAACTATTTGAAGAAAACAAGGAAAAATTATGTCTGCAATGGGGTGAACCGCCGCCTGCCATAGACAGGCGGCTTGAGAATCACCTGATCGCCAGCTCAACACAGGAACTGATCGGTCATCTCAACTTTGTTCATCCCAACTGGATACAGGTTCTGAACCAGATATCCGTCAAATATCTTGAACAGCTTGATGATTTTTCTCTTCAAAAAAGGCTAAATCAACTAGCTAGAAGTCAACTTTCCTGTCTGATCGTAGCAGACGGTGCGCCAATCCCGTATTCCATCAGACAGTTCGTGAATGAACACTCTATCCCGCTGATTCGTTCAGAAATTGCCAGCCTTGAGATTATCTGGGGATTGCAAACCTATCTTGTGAGAGTACTGGCGCCCGTTATCAGTCGGCATGGTGTATTACTGGATGTACTTGGAATGGGTGTCATGATCACCGGAGAGAGTGGCGTTGGTAAAAGTGAACTCGCTCTGGAGCTTATCAGCCGCGGACACGGCCTGGTTGCAGATGATGTCGTCGAATTACGCCGTATTGGCCCTGAAACGCTGGAAGGCAGGTGTCCGCCGCTGTTGCGAGATTTTCTTGAAGTACGCGGACTGGGATTGCTGAATATTCGTACCATATTCGGAGAAACTGCAATTCGGCGACACAAAAATATGAAGCTGATCGTGCAGCTTGAAAAAACTGCTGGCAGTAGTATTAATGCTTATGAACGACTGCCACTGAGTAACCTCAACGAAATTATTCTGAATGTCAGTATCCGCAAGGTGACTATTCCAGTTGCCGCCGGCCGTAATCTGGCAGTATTGGTAGAAGCAGCAGTCCGGAATTATATTTTGCAACTCCGGGGAATTGACAGTACCCAGGAATTTGTCCGCCGACATGAATCAGAAATGAATGGGAATACCGCAGAGCACTTCGACGATCCTCATACTGAATGAAGTGTAAAGTAAAAATCTGCCATATAACTACCTTGCTTCTATATGAAAACTCTGGAAAAAGAACAGGCTATGACAAAGCAAATCCAGATAAAATATACGATTCACAAGCAGTAATTGTGTACTTCAAGCCTGATTCCGGCACAACATAACCGAGCAGCCGTTCTTCAAAATCTTCCCGGAAAAATATGAGCGAAAAGAAAACAATTACGATTGCCTTGACTGGCGCATCCGGTATGCCATACGGTATTCGCCTGCTGGAAATACTTCTGCAGCAAGGTCATCGAGTTTATTTGCTTTACTCTCAAGCTGCTCAAATTGTGGCGCAACAAGAAATGGCCCTGACACTATCTCCTCGTCCCAAAGAAACAGAAGCTTTCCTGAATAGCTATTTCAATATTGAGCCAGGCCTGCTCAGAATTTTTGGTCGGGAAGAATGGTTTGCACCAGTTGCTTCCGGCTCCAACCCGGCTGATGCCATGGTAATCTGCCCCTGTACTATGGGTACTCTATCCGCTGTGGCAGCCGGTTTAGGACAAAAACTAATAGAACGTGCGGCAGATGTCATGCTGAAGGAACAGCGCAAACTTATTCTGGTTGCCAGGGAAACACCCTTCTCTGTTATCCATCTAGAAAACATGCTGAAACTCGCTCGCAGCGGCGCAGTGATACTTCCCGCCAATCCCGGCTTTTACCATTTACCCGAGAACATTCAGGATATCGTTGATTTTATCGTTGCACGTATACTCGACCAGCTTGGTGTAACACATACCCTGATGCCCCGCTGGGGGAGTGGTAACTAAGTAAGCTGAAAGATCTTCTCCGAATTCACTACCAGAAACAAAAAACCAGCTAATCCCGGACAAAGCTGTTTCGGGCTGCACAATCGGAAACCGTCAGCGGCATAAGGCCAGCATCTGTTCTGCACAAAATAGATTGTTCAGTCACAATATAATCCATCGGAATATCGTGTTGCTGCGGATGAATCGTTGGCAGGCGCAGCATCTCAAATACCACACCAATAGCGAGCGGACGCGGATTCATCGTTGCGAGTGTGCGATCAAAATAACCGCTGCCATAACCAAGACGATAACCTTGTTCATCAAAACCAAGCAGTGGAATGATAATACTGTCAACAGTGATTTCCCGGGTATTGTCGGGGAACGATATTCCGTAAATATCCTTTTTCATTGGCGCTCCCGGCCACCATTCGATGAACCTGAGTGGCTCTCCTTTACCGATTACCTCTGGCAAGGCAAGAGTGGCGCCACGCGCTCTCAAATCTGTCATGGCTGGCACTGGGTCATATTCACCCTGATGCGGCCAATAAAAACCAATCCGCTGATTCTCAAGGATAGGAAAGCCTTGTGTCAGTGCGGCGGTAATTGCATCACTCCAGAGAACGCGCTGTGCTGCTGGGATCTGCTGGCGTAATTCGCGCAGATGAGTACGCTGCTGCTGTTTCCAAGGCTGGGAAGTTACGTTACTCATGACAAGATTGGAGTAAGGGTTGGGTCATTAACAACAATTTTCTGACAGGAACGGGGATCGCCCGTTGCAAAGCTTCCTCAATTGTCATCCAAAGAAAGTCATTTTCCTCGCTATTTTCTTCATACTCTGGCAGATACATTATTGATTGCAGGAGTTGCGGCTGAATAATCAATTTAAAATGCGTAAACGTATGTTGCAAATGAGGAAGCTCAGCAAATTTTAACACCTGTAGATGTAAATTCTTTTTACAGTAATCAACACTGTCCTCATTAATGGAAGTTTCCGGGAAACACCACAATCCACCCCAAATACCGGAAGCCGGCCGCTTCTTTAGCAAAATACGGCCTTGATTCAGGAGGATTAAATGTACAATTTCTTTGATAGGAGGCGTTTTCCTGGGCTTGGGAACAGGCAAAACAGCCGTCAGATCATTCTGATATGCATAGCAATCAGCCTGCAACGGACAATGTTCGCAACGTGGTTGGGTACGCACACAGACCAGCGCTCCAAGATCCATTAGTGCCTGGGTATAGGATGCTATAGTTTTATGATCTTCTTCAACAGGCAACAGATCTTCCGCCAATTGCCACAGTTGTTCTTCAATCATTCTTTCACCTGGGTGCCCGTTAACACCAAAGTAACGGATCAAAATACGCTTGACGTTTCCGTCAAGAATCGTGCAACGCTTACCAAATGCAAAAGCAGCAATGGCCGCTGCGGTAGAACGGCCTATCCCTGGTAATCGTTGAAGTGTAGCGATATCCTGCGGAAACGCGCCACCATACTGCTCCATTATCATACGTGCTGTCCGGTGCAAATTGCGTCCGCGTGAGTAATAACCCAAACCGCTCCATAGCGTGAGCACTTCTTCAACCGGCGCGCTGGCAAGTGGTGCAATATTTGGAAAAACAGTCATAAAACGCTCGTAATATGGAATAACCGTACTGACCTGTGTTTGTTGCAGCATTATCTCGGATATCCATATAGCATAAGGATCACTGATTCCCTGCCATGGCAGGGAATGTCGCCCGTATACAAGCTGCCAGCGGATCAACCTACCAGCGAAAAAATCTGATTCAACAGCTGAAGTCCGAGGCCGTCTGGTTGCCTGTTGAATCATAAATTTAACGGTACATCATAATTATATTTTCTGGTTATCATTTTTCTCCATGTATTTTCCCAACAGAAGAGCCTGCAGGATAATGAAGACAAACATAAGCCCCATGAAGCCAAACAATTTGAAATTTACCCAGGTATCAGTCGAATAGTTGTAGGCAACATAAAGATTAAGAGCCCCCATCGCACCAAAAAAAACTGACCAGCTGATATTGAGCCTCACCCATACCGGTTCGGGCAACTTGATCTGATCCTTCATCATAGCTCGGATCAGATTTTTTCCAAAAAAACTGTGTGCCAAAAAGAGAATGACAGCAAATAACCAATAAAGCACGGTAGGTTTCCATTTAATAAAAGTCTCATCCTGCAGGATGAGCGTTGCACCACCAAAAACGATAATGATTGCAAGACTCACCCATAACATATTGTCAACCTTACGATGGCGCAACCACACCCAGCCAATTTGAGCAAAAGTAGCGACGATGGCAACCGCTGTCGCGCTGTAGATACCGTAAATTTTGTAGGTGGCGAAAAACAGGATTATCGGAAAAAGATCAAAAAGAAATTTCATTCAAAATACCCCTAACGTTGCCAATATAATCATAATTATGCTGTTCGTTATATCAGTGACATGTTTACCTTAATGCAACATCATCAAAAATAGATGTTATCTAACTGAAGTCTGGCTGATCATAGATAATGCATCCAGGTTCCCAAGATCTAACAGCTGATCAGCAAGATCAAGTATTGCAGGGCGCGCCGAAAGAATCAGAACTGTGCGATTACTAAGTAATACGCACAGCGCGCGCATCAAGAAAGGATTATCAGTATCGAAACAGGCAATACTTTCATCCAGAATAATAATACCGGGATCCTTTAATAGCGCTCGGGCAATAAGAATGCGCTGGCGCTGGTCATCGGAAAGCACATCGTTACATTTCTTGAGCTTCGTTTGCAGACCATGTGGCAGCTTACAGATAAATTCCATTGCCTGACTAGCATGTGCTGCTGTAGTAATCGCTATCTCCTTACTGCAACGTAAACTGCCGTAGGCAATATTTGCTGCAATTGTGTCAATTAAAAGATCTTCATCTGGAGTAATCCAGGCGATATTGCCACATAATTCAGCATGGCTTATCCGACTAATATCTTTATCATCCAGCAAAATTCTGCCGGTTGATGGTTGCTCGAAACCACAAACAAGATCGGCAAATAGTTTGTTAATACGAGCATCATGATTTATTAATGCAATTTTCTTTCCAGGAGCGATTTCAAGGTTAAAGTAGGGTAACCAAGATTTTTCCTGATAATCCTTATAACTAACACTCTCAAGCCGCAGCTTACCCTTGGCACGTTCAACCCGGACAGCAAGAGTATTTTCAACAACCATTTCAGAATTCTGATCCAACAATGAAAAAATAACGTGCAATGCTTCATTACATTGCTGCAGTAACAAATTGATATGAGACAATCGCTTCAACGGAAAAACAAGCATCAGCCCTGCCGTAAAAAATGCAACAGCGTCCTCTACAGTCAATTGGCTCAGAACAAGTTGTTGCAAAAAATAATAAAGAATCCCTGTAAGTATCCCTATCAGGAAAATGGAGGCCAATAATTCCAGTAGTCCTGTCTGATAGATCTGCCTCAGTAAAGTAAGTTGTAATTGCCTGAACATATTTCGGATACGCTCAACCTCTTGTTTATAACCTTTATCCAAGAAGATAACTCTGCTATGTCGCAGTGTTTTGGATATCACTCTGGAAACTTCATGTTGTTCTTGATCCAGCATACTTCGCTGATAAGTATTCGCATAAAATATTTGCCTGATTAAAAGCGCTGCAGCCAGCACTGTTAGTATCAAAAAGGATATATCCGGATTCAGCCAGATCATTATTGAAAATAATCCGACTACAATCAGGGAATCTCTGTATAAACAGATTCCAAGTGAGATAGCATTGCGATATAGCTTTTCTATAGATTTGAAGAAGTATAAGGAAATTGTGTTAGCAGGAAGATCGGAACAAGCTGGCGGCAATATCAGTAATTTCTTGAATATTTCCACACGTATATCCAGTATGAGCCCGTCAAGCAAGCGATGAATCACATAATATCCTGACCAACTGGCGATAACGATTACTAACAAGAGTACCACCAATATCAAAGGAAGTGATTGCAGTAACTGCCGGTTACCTCCGGGTAATATTTGAGTAAATAATTGCCCTGCTATTAATGGGATTAATGAAGCTGAGATAGCAGCCAATCCACCAACAACAATAATGATTATAAAGGATGTCCAGTGGGATCCATTCCAGGTTAAAAAGCGCTTCAACAGTTCAATCTGAATCACTAGCCGCTTATCTGGCATTGCAAGGGGGTAAGATGAGGGAATCAGTGTAACAAGTAAAACTACATCAAATCACGAGGATACTGATAGTAACCTAACGATACAAAACATCAGAAGATATTTAGAAAACACCAATTATTTAATACAGTTTATTACTATAAATAAAAATTCGCTCAACTAATAATTGAATCAAGTAAGACACTACAGATGGAAATCAGGCGATGCTCACAGAAAAACTTTGGCTTTCTGATTAACCTTAAAGACTAACTGCCCGAAATATCAACCAAGCTGTCATTTTATGATACAGGTTGCTTCAAATTGTCGAATAATTCAATAAGATCTACTAGAAAACATGCGTGTGTTATCGCAGGTTTGCAGAGATGAGATTCAATAAAAACTGAATAAAGCTCATGTGAGTAACGATTATCAAAGATAATTCGAGCTGAAAATACAGAAAAAGCAGGATAATTTAAATTATCCTGCTTTTTCTTACTTTTTTAATTCTAAGTTAGAACTCAGCAGTACGAATGATAATATTCTTAATCTTCTTCGGTATTGCTTTCACTTTCTTCGGAAGAAGATTCGTGTTCATGCTCATGCTCATGCTCAGTGGCATTTTCATCCTCAGCATCTCCATGATGGTGTTCATGTGCCTCTTCTTCTTTAGTGTCGGCAGACGCTCCTTGAACTAACGATGTAAATCGAGCAGTATATGTTTTATTATCCTCTGGTACTGCGAAAACAGATATTACTGTTTCGGGAGTAATTTTAAAATCGCCTGTTCCTTTCATGAAATTTGCAAATATAGGCGTCAATTTTATTGAAACTTTGTTTCCATCTTTATCAAAAATATTTGCTTTTGCTGATCCGCCCTTAGAAAGTATTTGATCACGATTGTTTTGATCAGTAATATACAAACGTAATTCACCATCCTTAGCCAGCAACTCAAAGTGATACGGACCTGTTGCAAGCAATTGCCCGCCATGCGCTCCTTTTACTACTTTTGAATCCTCACCTGGATGTGAATGTGCCCACGCTGAACCAGTCAACAAAACAATCAAACCAGAAAAAACAACACCGACTAGAAAATTTTTCATACCACCCCCTCTCACAGTTAAAAATTGCTCTACAAGCTCTACAATTTTATTATTAAACCTACTTAAATAGGCCAACTAAAACTCTTCTTTCTGAAGTCTCTCTTGATAGAATTAATGTGCATGATTATGCAGCTGTGGCAATATCTCCTTTTCCTGATTAAGTTGCTGAAGTTGATCAGTAAGTAACACCAGGTTATCCCAGCCAGATTGATCCATCGAAGGTATCCATCGTGCACGCAAAAAGCCAAACCGATCAACAAGAAATTCCATGTGATCAGGTATATTACCTTTTCCTAGAATATCAGGATATTTAAGGGTTCGCCTATATAAAATGTAACTATCTTTTATTTCAAGCCATCCATCCCTTACCACTTCAATAGAGTTATTGGCAGCAAAGTCAGCTATTGCTGTTTCACTGTATTCATCTAAAGGAATGGCGAGTATAACAGTATTTAAGTTTCTAAATTTTTCGTAATTTTCGCTCAACTCTTTCAATCTTTCTAAAGAACTGGGCCAGCTAAAAAATGCCAGCAAAACATTTTTATTTTGTCGATATTCTTTAAGAGTACCAGTAGTGTCAGTATAGGTTGTAAACTGGAAATCAGGTGGTGTCGTTGAGAGTTTATACGAAGCAGCAATGGGACCCAGCCACCTTAGCTGATAGCCACTCGACATTGCTCGAATATAATTAACAATATCCCATCGATCCTCTTCCTCTAGCTTTTCAGAAAAACCAGGCATGCCTGCTTCTTTAATACCATGACTTATCCAATGAAAAAAATCGCCAGCAAGATGTCTCGATGTATATAAATCAGTGAGTAAATCTGTAGGCATCTTCGGTAAGGTTTTAGCAAGAATGCCATTACCTATCCCTTGCGGCCCATGACAAGTGGAGCAAAATTCAGAAAAATGAGCTGTTCCATTCGAAATTGAAATTGCATCAAATGGAATTGGTGTATTTCGATATGTTTCAGGAAACGCATCAACAGCAAATTGGGGTAACGTAACAGCTGCGCAACCTAACATTAGCGCCATTGTCACCATATTATGTTTTCTGGGACTCCTGTTTTTTTTTATCCCCAGCAAGAATGAACCAATCGCTGTAACAAATAAAATGACTCCCAATACCAGAAAAAACTGAACACCTGGATCTTTCCATGTCCCCGCTCCCAAAGTTCCCTCTATTGTGAAGCGGAATGAATAAGGCCAATTTTCAACTATTGCATGTTTAGCGGGCACAGAGTTGGAGAGGATTGTTGCAAACAATACAAGCAACAATGCGAATAAAAATTCAATCCGAACCCATTTCCTTAATTTTTCCACACCAATATTGGCAGCATCCCCATCATAATCATAGTTTTCTGCCTGAACAGCTTTATGCATTACTTTTGAAAATAGGAAATTCTTCCGTTCACTTTCCTTTTTAAGCTCGGAGAAATTAATCGAATCACAAACTCGTTCAAATGAAGGAAGCCACTTTGATCGTGCCTGGAAAGCTATCAATAAAATAACCACCAATAAAGAAATTTTGATGATCAATGCCCAGCCATAAGTGCTCGCAACCAGTGCATGATAATAATTCTCAACCATCCGATCTGTCAGAACCAGGCCTGTTAATATAATTACAGTCATAACGGGCAAAGCAATGAAAGAAAACTTCTTAAGGCTTTCTACATTCAAAACCAGTTGAGTACCCTTTTCCTCACAATTACGTCGATCAAAAATAATAAACAAAAATGCCGGCAGCGCACCAAACCACACTCCAGCCATCAAAATATGCATGACATAAACAGGAGCATAAAACAAGAAATTCTCGTCTGAACCAGCATGACTTACCATAGCAGAAGCTATCAAAGGCAGAGATGCCAAGCCTGCAACCATGACGTAATGCCATCTGGCCCGCTCACGTTTTAGCGAGACAAATGTAGCAGCACCCAGCAAAAGCAAAGCTGATACCGCACGTACTGCCCACATGTGCCCCATATTGGTATGCTGGACAATTTTTATCCATGCATCAGGCTTCCATACGTTTGATTCAATCCCTGTTGCTTTTCCCGTAGTAGTTGCCAAAATCCCTACGAGACCAATTAAAATTATACAAGCCAACAATGGAAATAATTTTTCTAAACGTAGGATCCAGTTATTACTAAATAACTCCTTCCTTGCGCCCGCTACCGCGAGATAAGTACAACTGCCAAGCAATACCAGATTAGCAACAAGCTGTGACCAACGAGCGAGTATCGCAACAACTTCCATTACTTTTACTTAATTTTATTTTTCTTAACTGTAAATTTATATTCTGAATCCAGTACGTGCCCATCTACTGACAACACCCTAAACTTAACTGTATACCGACCTTCTGCTAATTCCGGCAGCTCCAGGTAGATAGATTTTGAATCATCTGGATGTGCAAGAGGTTTTTTTTCCGTTAAAACTTTATTATTCGCATCAAGCAAGGAAAGCGAAGCATAATCTGCCTCAATTTCCTCATTGAACCATAACCTAATTTGTTGCGGAGGATCGGCAAGAACAGCTCTGCGCGCAGGCTCAGCTTTAACTAGTTCAGCATGTGCAAACACAGCAGTGGGATGCGCCACCAGAATTACCAATCCAAATCCTAGAATTGCAATATTCATCTTTACCGTGGTAGCTAGCTTTATCATAATAAATTTAAAATAATTATTCTTGATCATATCATTATCCTATTGATAATTAAGACAAATAAAAGAATCGGGATTACTATTCACCAAATAAAACTTATTTTAGTATTCCTGTACGAATGATCCGACTATGTATTTTTTTCTTTTTGATT